>REAZ01000040.1 GCA_004294445.1 Cytophagales bacterium | reverse complement strand
TAAGAAATAAGATTATTCAAAGAATCTTTGCCTGTGTCCAATCTGGAAAAAAATATGATAAAAACTATCAAAAAGAGTTGGTTTTGTCATAGAATTCAAAGGCGAAACTGACAAATTGCGGTGCGACGTTTCGCTTTCTTAAAACCGATTCTAAGCAAGAACGGTTTTGAGAAACCTAAATGATAGTTCTGAGGAACTATCAGCACGCTAATATGACTTAACGCTTGCTTTTTCTTTTGATAACCTGCTGACTACCAATGAAAAATGTTTGCCGGTGAGAACACCAGCAAAGGCGAAGCACTCTACTCAGAACGAAAAAAAACACCAATATAGGCAAAAAAACCACTACTTTTATTTTGAGTAGTGGTTTTCTATTTTTTCTAATGCCTACTTCTTCCAAATCCCCCCTATTCCATTGTCCCAGAGGAGTTTATTGAAGGCAGGGATGTCTTTTTCCAAGATTTCCGTGCCTCTGCTTTTTAGCGTTCCCCAAATTGCTTCAAGTTCCTTTTTTCTATCCAAAGAGGGCTGATTCACCTGTGGAATTTCGCTCTCTGTGGCATTGACAAGGAATAAATAATTGGCAGTGAATTTATTAGGGAAGTTCTCCACATCATCATACGCCTTAGACCTTCGCTGTACCATGTCTTCGTCCCAAGCAGTTATTTTTTTGAGGAGTGCCTCGCCTTCGGTTTTCACGCCTGCATTAGAAATACTCGTCAATAGCTGCGAAATTTGCTCTTTTTTGGTAAAAATTTCATTGACCATCGTGTGCATAGCGATTGCGTTGTTTTCCATTTCGAGCATTACTTCGTGGTACTGCTTGTAGGTTTCGGCACTGATGTTGTAAAGCGGATTGGGCAGTATTTCTGCACTTGTAACTGCTTGTTGGTCTGCGTATTTGACCGTAAAAGTATATTTGGCAGGGTTTGCTTTGTGTCCCGAAAAACTGCTTTCTATGTAGATATTCGGCACGCCTTTCATAGTAGGATAACGCATATCCCACACAAAGCGGTTGAGTCCTTTCTTTTTAGGCAAAGTTGGCTCTGCTCTTGGTGCGCCGTCCCATCTTCTGTAGGTAGGGTCGCCCTTCGAGCTGATAGTCCTGACGATAGTGCCGTTTGCGTCTTTGATTTCCAACGTTAGCACTTCTTCTGCTTTCAGTTCGGGCAGTTCGTAGTAAATCACAATGCCATTGGCGGGATTTACGCCTTCCAAATCGCCCATGCCGCTAAACTCCTCATTTGTACTGTTCAAGGCACTGCCACCATTTGTATAGTACGCATTTTCAGGCTGATAAAGTTTGAAAGTCTTGCTTTCTTTTCCGTATTGTCGTATTAGCCCCAAATCGTCCAATACCCAAAAAGAACGCCCAGAAGTAGCAGCAATCAAATCTCCTTGGTGTACTTTCAAATCTGTAATGGGCGTAATCGGCAAGTTTAGCTGAAAATTAGCCCAGTCTTTCCCACCGTTCCAAGAGATATAAACGCCCAATTCTGTCCCTGCAAAAAGCAAGTCTTTTCTTTCTTGGTCTTCACGCACCACCCTTGTAAAAGCATTGTTGGCGATTCCATTGACTATTTTTGTCCAAGTTTGCCCGTAGTCAGTTGTTTTGTAAATAGCGGGCGTATGGTCATTAAATTTGTAGCGAGTAGTGGCTATGTAGGCGGTTGCCTTGTCGTGAGGGGAAACCTCAATCGCATTGATGAGGCACTCTTGCAAGCCTGCGGGCGTTACGTTTTTCCAAGTTTTGCCACCATCTTTGGTCAGGTGTACCAAGCCATCATCACTTCCAGTCCACAAAAATCCTTTTTCGTGAGGAGATTCTATGACGTAGCTTATTGTGCCATAGTTTTCTGCACCTACAGCCTCGTTGGTATAGGGAACGCCGCCCTTGCCTTGTTTCGCTTTTTCGTTGCGGGTGAGGTCAGGGGAAACCTCTGTCCAGTTTTTGCCCATGTCTGTTGTTTTTAATAACACTTGTGCGGCATGATAAAAGGCGTTAGACTCATGTTTAGACCAGATAATCGGGGCATTCCAATTATAGCGATATTTGCAGTCTTTTGCATCCATGCCCAAGTATTGAATTGGGGCGGTCATGATGTTTGTGCTTGCTTTTGCTTTGGTGTCCAGCACCTCGATAGTGCCTTGGTAACTGCCACCCAAAACGTAGCGAGGGTCATCGGGGTTGAATGCCAAAAACGCACTTTCTCCCCCTGCCGAAGCCGTCCAGCTTGCCGTAGAAATGCTACTTCTGCCCAATTCCCGATGAGCAATGACTACTGACGTATTGTCCTGCTGCCCTCCGTAAATTTGGTAAGGAAACTGATTATCTGTATTGATTCTGTAAAACTGTGCTGTAGGCATATTTCTTTGCGAACTCCACGATTTGCCAAAATTGAAGGTAACAGACGCACCGCCATCATTGGCAATGACCATATTATTCGAATTTTTTGGGTTTATCCAAAGGTCGTGGTAGTCGCCATGCGTATCGTAGTACATAGTTTCAAAAGTTTTGCCACCGTCCATTGAGCGTAGGGCGGGCGCACTTAGTACGTAAACCGTATTTTCGTTGAGCGGGTCTATGAACAACTCTATGTAGTACCAAGCCCTTTGCACCAATCTGTTGTCGTTATTCACGAGCGACCAGTTTTCACCGCCATTGTTAGAAACAAACAAGCCCTTGCTTTCTTTGTAAGAATCGCTTTCTATGAGGGCATACACTTTTTCGGAATTGGAACGGCAGACTGCAATCGACATTTTGCCCATTTCTTTGGGAAGCCCATTGCTTAATTTTGTCCAAGTTTCACCTCCGTCAGTGCTTTTGTGCAAGCCACTTCCTGCCCCTCCGCTAATCACCTGCCAAGGCAAGCGACCGTATTCGTTCATGGCGGCATACAGAATGCGAGGATTATTCATGTCCATAGAAAGTTCCACACAACCTGTCTTGTCGTCCACATACAGCACATTTTTCCAAGTAGTGCCACCGTCAGTAGATTTGTAAATGCCTCTTTCCTTAGACTTGGAATACAAAGCCCCCTGTGCGGCTACATAGACTACATTGGGGTCTTGGGGGTGAATGACGATTCGGACAATGTGTTGGGTGAGGTCTAAGCCCATTTTTTTCCAAGTTTTTCCTGCGTCTGTGGACTTGTAAACACCATCACCGTGATGAGTCATTACGCCCCTAACTGCGTGTTCGCCCATGCCTACATACACTATGTTGGGGTCGCTTTCTGCGACAGCTACCGCACCTACAGAACCCGTTTTGAAGTAGCCATCAGAGATATTTGCCCAGTGAATACCCATGTCTTCGGTTTTCCACAAGCCACCGCCCGTAGTTCCCATGTAGTAGGTAGTTGGGTCGCCTACCACGCCCGAAGCCGTTACCGACCTGCCCCCGCGAAAGGGTCCAATATTTCGCCATTTTACGGGCTTCATGTAGCTATTCAGGTCTGTGCTACCTTCTTTTTTTTCTTGTGCATTGCTTTTGAAAGAAAAGACAAAAAGTGCCAGTACCAAAAGTAATTTTTTTTGCATAGTTTTTTAATCATTAAATGTGAGTAGCGAGCAAGTTAGGGAAAAATGAAAAAAATAGTAGCAATGACAGACGCAAAATGAGAATTTTCTAAATTTTTTGTTTTTTTGAGTATGACTACTTAGTGTTTTTGAGTGCAATACCTCATTGTAAATGGACATAAATGGAGCTAATTTTGTAACATCAATAAGCGTAAAGGAAATAGCAGAAACCAAAGAAAAGACGTTTCTATCATGCTTTCTGGTGTTTCTTTTACGATATTTATTAAGGGGGTAAATTTTTATAATTATTTTTGGAACAGACTTGGTGTTTTGCACTAAGTCTGTTTTTTTTATTTGGCTGTGTCAAAATCTGCCACAATAGTAATAAGCGAAATACTGAATTGGAACGTAGTTTTTGTAGTACATAAGTCCTATAAATTACAAAAAAACAGATACTTTTGGGCATGAAAATAGAAAACAAAATCGCTTTCTATTCTGTTTTTAGCAAAAAATAAAAGTATGAAAGTTGGAATTATTGGGGCGGGCATAGGCGGCATTGCGGCGGCGATACGCTTGCGTGTGCAGGGCTACGAAGTGAGTGTATTCGAGGCAAATGCCTATTTTGGCGGGAAACTATCAGAGTTTGAGATAGCAAATAAGCAACAAGGGGTTTACCGCTTTGATGCAGGTCCTTCGCTATTTACCATGCCCGAATTTGTGGAAGAATTATTTGCATTGGCAGGAAAAAAAATAGAAAACTATTTTGAATATGAGCGACTTAGCGTAATTACAAATTATTTTTACGAAGATGGAACAAGGCTTCATGCCTACGCATCACCCGAAAAATTCGCCCAAGAAATAGAAGAAAAAATAGGAGAAAAGGCAGAAAATATACTGCATTTTCTTCAGAAAAGTAAAGAAAAATATGACCTCACAGGAGATATTTTTTTGCGCCGCTCTTTGCACAAAATCAATAGTTTTCTCAACAAAGAAACGCTGCATTGCATACTAAATGCTTACAAATTGGACGCTTTTCGTACGATGAACGCTGCCAATGAGCATAGTTTTAAAACGCCAAAAATGGTGCAGCTTTTTAATAGATATGCCACCTACAACGGCTCTGACCCTTGGCAAACGCCCGCTACCTTGAATATTATCCCTCATTTGGAGTTTGGCATCGGGGCATTTTTTCCGAAAAAAGGAATGTTTTCCATCACTCAAAGTTTGGTGAATTTAGCCAAAGATTTGGGAGTTCGTTTTGTGCTTAATGCCAAAGTAGAAGAGATTTTGCTTGATAAAAGCAAAGGCAAAAAGAAAGTAAAGGGCTTGAAAGTCGGTGGCGAAATGCTTGATTTTGATTTGGTTGTGAGCAATATGGACATCGTAAATGCCTATCCAAAGCTATTGCCAAGTGAAAAACCGCCCACTAAGATACTGAATCAGCCAAAATCAAGTTCGGCACTTATTTTTTATTGGGGAATCAACCGCACTTTTGCCGAATTAGACCTGCACAATATTTTCTTCAGTGCCGACTACAAGACAGAGTTTGAGCATATTTTTAAACATCGAGATATTTACAAAGACCCTACGGTGTACATCAATATTACCTCGAAAAATAAGGCTGATGATGCACCCGCAAACTGTGAAAATTGGTTTGTAATGGTCAATGTTCCTAATAACACAGGGCAGGATTGGGACAGACTTATCGGTGAGGCAAAGGCAAATATTTTGGCAAAAATAAGCCGTTTGTTAGGCACAGACATTGCCGAGCATATCGAGGCGGAAGCTATTTTAGACCCAAGAAGCATAGAAAGCAGGACTTCTTCTTCGCAAGGGTCGCTCTACGGTAACAGCAGTAATAATCGTTATGCTGCGTTTCTTAGGCACGCCAATTTTTCTTCTACTATAGAAAATCTGTACTTTTGTGGGGGTAGCGTACACCCTGGCGGCGGTATTCCTTTGGCTCTTAGCTCGGCAAAAATTGTGGGAGATTTGGTAAACCTCAAAAGGTAAAAGAAACGAAATTTCAAAAATTTGTTTCTTTCGCAAGGCAAAGTTTGTTACTTTTGGGAAAAATAAACAGCAGCAATGACACGAACAGAACTTTCAAGTCTTGGCGAGTTTGGATTGATAGACAGAATCAAAGCGAACACAAAAATCAATCACAAAACCACCTTAAAAGGCATTGGCGATGATGCCGCAGTGATAGAAGCGGGCGATACTTGCCTATTAGTAAGTACGGATATGCTTGTGGAGAATGTGCATTTTGACCTTTCTTATATGCCTCTGCCGCATTTGGGCTATAAAGCTGTGGCAGTAAATATCTCGGACATAGCGGCGATGAACGGTATTCCAGAACAAATTACAGTGAGTTTGGCAATTAGCAATCGTTTTTCTGTAGAAGCTATTGACGCGCTTTATCAAGGCATTTTTTCTGCTTGCGAAGACTACAAAGTCGATTTGATAGGCGGTGATACTACGTCCTCGGCGGGTGGCTTGGTGATTTCTATTACGGCGATTGGGCGGGCAAAACCTACAAAAATAGCTTACCGAAATGGGGCAAAAAAAGGTGATATTCTCTGCGTTACGGGTGATTTGGGGGCGGCATATATGGGGCTAAAGGTATTGCAGATGCAGAAAGTAGAATTTTTGGAAAACCCACAAATGCAGCCTTCTTTGGAAGGGAAAGAATATGTGGTAAGGCGACAGCTGAAGCCGCAAGCACGCATGGATATTATTCACGAATTGGCTGATTTGGGGATAGTGCCTACTGCCATGATTGATGTTTCTGATGGACTTGCTTCCGAAATTTCGCACCTTAGCAAGCAATCGGGCGTAGGAGCAATGGTTTACGAAGACAAATTACCTATAGACAAGGAAACTTACGAAATTGCCATTAATACTTTCAAACTTATTCCCTCTGTCTGTGCCATCAACGGGGGAGAGGATTACGAACTTCTTTTCACTATCGCCCAAGAATATTATGAGAAAGTCAAAAATCATGAAGATATTTCCCTTATCGGCTATATGACGGAGGAAAAAGAAATAAATTTGGCTACCACAGGCGGGCAGAAAGTGCCACTTAGTTCACAAGGCTGGAGCCATTTTTAACCAAACTAAAAAGCCCTATCAGGTCTTCATTGGGTTTCAATAAATATTCGTTCCTGCACCGTCTGACCGAAGGTCTGTACGGTGCAGACCTTCGGTCAGACCGTATGTTTTCCAAAGAACGGTTTATCCTTGAATGTCAATAAAGACCTGACAGGCTCTAAACTACTGCCTAATCAATGCTTTGAGCCATCTATCGGGGAGGTTGCCTGCGAGTGCCTCCTCATAGTCAGCGTAGCTACAAGGAACAAGTATTTTGCGTTGAATGGTACTTTTTTTATCCTCACGCGCAGGAATTTCCACCCACCAGCGTTCTGAAAGAATACTTTTATAAAAAGTAAGTTCTGTTTTTTCTTTTCCAAAAGGAATAATATACTTGACGTAAAAATTTTCACGCAATGGAAATTCTCCCTTGCGGTAATAAAAACCTTCTATAAAATACCAAAGCATCACCGAAATTACTTCTGCTGTTTGGTTATTCGTATCCAAATCTGCCCGATAGCCATAAATTCCGAAGGAAGAAAGTTTGTCGTTTAGCCCTGCGTACCACGCTATCTGCGTAATTTCCTCGCCCGTAAGTCCGAAATGAAAAGCATGAGGCTGTGCGGGGGCATCGCTACGGCGAATTGCCGAAATATCGATACTTATCATGTCTGCCACGCGAATCATAGGCTCGATGTCTGCCTTATTTTGCCTCATTTCGCCCACACTTAGCATATCAAAATTGAGTTTTTTACACATTTCTAAGGCTTCATTGCTATTGAGGTAGGTTTGGTAGCCGAGCAATCCTAAGCTAAAGAGATAGTTTGGTTGGTGCAACAGTATCTTGCTCACATATTTATCTGCTGCATAGCTACTCTCCTCCCGAATGTCCAATTTGCTATCTATATTTAGCACATAAATCATTTTTTCCAAGTCCTGATAGGCAAAATACTGCCCAAGTGCATAGTCATTAGCTGCACCTATCAGAATTGGCAATACATTTTCCTGCATCAAACCTTTGCACACTTCACTGATTTTCAGATAGTTTTCCTCTATATCGTCATTCAGTCGCAAGTTTCCCAAGTCTAAAATTCTATAATTGACGCTACTTTTTTGGAGAGAGAAAAATATTTTTCTGATGCTATCCGCACTCCCTCCGAAGTTAAGCCCGACCAAAGCAATGTCTATATTTTTCCACCTAATAGTGCTTTCACCCGCAAACTGAACTGCCTGCACGAGGGCATTTACGTCTGTGATTTGTGCAAAATCTTCTTTTCCAATAAGGTCAAAAAAAAGTTTAAAATTGAGCATGGTTTTTTTCTCTTACCTTTGTTTTAGGGTACTAAATTACTTATTTTGTCTGTTTTTCGCCTTATATTATAAAGCCGTTTTGAGGATAGCTGATAATAAAAATAAGGTATGTATTTGATATATCCTATTTTTTACTACTTTTGAGTATGAAATAATCTTACAACTAAGACTTTTACATGAATGGAACACACTCCCGTTGCGGTAAAAAGGACGAAACATTATAAAAATGCACCTATTTCAGAGGTAATTTTTGGCGTTACCTTTAGCAGGGGTATCTTAGGAATTGATAACCTAATTTTTGACCTGATTAGTGATTTCAAAGATAATTACCCGATTGTATATGCTCAAAACCCACTTTTTGACGAAGAATTGCAGGATTTTCGCCTGCTTACTCACCTGAATCTGCATCAAACAGGGCAGGCAGTCTATCGTCTGCAAAACGAAAAAGAGAAACGCCTTTTACAGCTACAGCACAATAAATTTTTCTTCAACTGGGTACGCCGCGATAATGAATCTGTTGGAGAATATCCCGGCTTTACAAAGCTATACCACTACTTTTCAAGTGGTTACGATACTATTGTCAAGAAATTTAGTAAGTTTTTGCCCGAAATGGACGTAGATAAATACGTAAAATACTATGAACTGCACTACCAAGATAGGCTTAATTGGCAAAACTATATCAGCGATTTGTCAGAAATAGATAAAATTCTGAAAATACAAATTCCATTTATGCCTAACCTGAACGGCGGCGTATATGCTCCTAATAATATTGTTTCCAAATTTACAATTCCCATGCCCGACCAAGAAGGATTCAGCGTCATCACGATTAATACTGCTTCTTCGGAACAAGGCGAGCAAATCCTTGTGGTTGAATGTTCGGTCAAAGGCAAAGCAGAACATCAGAGCAGGAAGGAATGGTTTTTGAAAGCCAGAGATATGCAATTACTGCTTTTTGACCAACTATTTCAACCTGAAATACTTAGCTCGTGGGCATAAAAAATTTCCTATAAAGTAGCTATTCTTCTACTTTTGCATCTATGTCTAATTTTAGTTTTTTCCACCAATGCTGAAAAGCTAGCACTGCCCAAACATGATTTTGGTCAAAATGAGTAGTTTCAAATATGGTCTTTTTTAATTGCTTGATGTATTGAGGTTTAAAAACTTTTTGCTCGGCAACAAAATCATCATCAAGCATTTTTTCTACCCAAGTTCTTAGCACCGTTTTGAAACCTTTGGCAAGCGGCACGTCAAAGCCATGCTTGGGGCGATTGTAAAGTTCTGTTGGCAAAATTCCTCTGAAGGCATCTTGTACTATTTTTTTCTTCATCTTGCCATCTATTTTGTAGTTTGCGGGTAGTGAAAAAGCAAAATTTACTACCTGATGCGCCAAAAATGGAACTCTCACCTCTAAGGCATATGCCATCGACATACTATCTACTTTGTGGAGCATATCATTAGGTAAAAGGCTCTGTACGTCAGCATATAACACTTCGTTAAAATCCTTATTTTGAATGTATTGCAAAATTTCTTGCTTGCGCGCTTGATAAATTGAGTTGTTGGTCAAAAGACCAGCAACGGCATTACCGTACAGACCTTCGCCATTGTTGGTGTTTGCACCAACAACTTCGCCGTTGTCAGTATCCCCACTGACGACAAACATATTTTTCAAATTGCTTTCGTCCATGAAGCTACTCAAATACCAATAGCGTTCTTGTGGGCTTTTGTGCATACTCTCCGCAAAGCGGTGTAACTGTCTGATTTTGTTGGAGAAATAACTATTTCTGGAGCGAGGCAATTTTTCTAAGAGTGCCAAATTATTCTTTACCAAATTTGCTAAAAAGCCACCTTCGCGCGCCTTGTACTCACCCAAATATTTGTTGTATCCTGCAAAAAGTTCATCGCTACCATCTCCCGATAGAGCAACCGTTACTTTCTTGCGAGTTCGTTGGCTCAAAATATAGACGGGCAGGGCAGACGAGTCGGCAAAAGGCTCACCAAAAAAGTCAAGCATATCAAAAATTGCCTCAAATAAATCGTCATTTGTGAGGCGAAAAACGCTGTGATTTGTACCAAATTTTTGGGCAACTAAGTTTGCGTATTTGGTTTCATCAAAGAATGGCTCATCAGCGTAACCTATTGAAAATGTGTTCAGATGCTTGGTATGCCTACTTGCTAACGCTACTATAGCCGATGAATCTATGCCGCCGCTTAGGAATGCCCCCAAAGGCACATCTGCAATCAGGCGTTCTTGCACCGATTCTTCTAATAGCTGAAGAAGTTTTTTTTGTGCCTGTTCGTAGCTCAAATTTTGGTATTCGGGCAAAGGCGAAGTAGGAGGTGCATAAAACTTTCTTACTTTCAAATCACGTTTTTTTAAGGTCAAATAATGCCCCTGCTGAAGTTTGAAAACATTTTTGAAGATAGCGTGCGGTGCGGGGACGTAGTGCAGCTGAAAATATTGATAGACAGAGGCAAAGTCTATTATTTTTGGGATTCCATAGGCAAAAAGTGCGTTCATTTCAGAGGCAAAAAGAAATCTGTCTTCGTCCATGTAGTACCATAATGGCTTAATTCCGAGCCTATCGCGCGCAATAAAAAGCGTATCTTCGGCATTATCATAAACGGCAAAGGCAAAAAAACCATGTAATTTCTCTAAGGCTTTTTCTTTTTCATGGATATACAAATAGAGCAACACTTCTGTATCGGAAGCGGAATGGAAAGTTACTCCTTTGCTTATCAAATCTTGCCGTAGGGCTTGATAGTTATAGATTTCACCATTGAAAACAATCGTATATCTGCCGCTTGCGTCAGTCATAGGTTGGTTGGCATCTGAGCTTAAATCTATGATAGACAGTCTCCTGTGTGCCAACCCTGTGCGGTTTTCATCAAACAAGCCAGATGCATCTCTCCCGCGATGCTCAAGTGCCTGATTAGCAGCACTCAAATTTATAAGTGAAAATCGTCCTATTTCGTTAAACGCATAAACGCCTGTAATTCCGCACATAATAGAGTTTGAAATTTAAAGTTTTTGTAATTGTTAATCAATAAATTAGAAAGCCTCTCCTACTGTAAAATAGAATAAACCACCACTGCTTCCTCTGCCATAGTCTATTCTTAGATTCAGCCGTTCTTTGGAATTGAGAGCTATTCGCAACCCTGCACCGTAAGAGTATTTAGTATTTTTGAGGTCAAGACTTTCCAAACTTCTGGCAACATCTCCGAAGCTACCAAATACCACAAAGCCGAACCACTTATTGACTGTTTGACGATACTCACTCTGCGTTACGTACATGGCATTGTCGCGGAATCGCCCTAAAAAATACCCCCGCATGAGAGCCTCACCACCGAGCATCGGCATTCTATTAAAGGGGACTCTTTGTGATGCTGCCATGACTAAACCCTGCAAAGCAAGTACTTTTTTCGCAGATTCATTGATAGGCAAATACTTGCGAATATCTAAGCGATATAAATCAAAGCTAAAACTACTGCCTAACTCTTCCCGATGCGATAGGTTGGATATTTCCAAATAAGTGCCACGCTGTGCATTGATAATGCTATTCCGAGAATCGTAAATAAAAGTAATACCTAAGCCCATGCTATGCCCGTCCGAGGCTCCTATTACTTTGCCGCTTGCAAGAATACCTCCGCTATGCACTACTAAGTTAGACATAGAGTTGTAATGAGCCTGCACGCCCAAGTATGCCTTTCCTTTTATTTTTCGTATGACGCGGCTGTAAAAATTTCCTGCGTAATAGTCAAATTGCTCTCTATCACTGTCTAAGGTTGTATTTCCTATTCCAAAAAAGTAATTAGGATATTTCATATAGCTGATATTTCCTGTGAGTATATACTTGCTCATCGGAAAGATAAGGCTGTACGTCATTTCTACCCAATACTGTTTGTTCATGGTGTAGTGTGCCGCTACACGCGCCATAGACGAGTTGAGCATGGAGTCTTTTTGGCTTGTTTTGAACACACTAAAAATACTCAATCCGCCGCCTACATGAGTTTCAGGCGTATAATAAACCATTGGCAAAGGAACTAATTTTCCGCTCTTAATAAGAGAGGTTTTCCTTTTTTGTTGGAGTGTGTCGGTACGTGCGTGCGCCTGCAGAGTTACACAAAGCAACAGTACAAAACCTATGTGTTTCATGAGTACTGATGAGGGTTAGCGTAAACTTATTGGTTAATATCTTAATTGTTAGTGGCTTAATTAGGTTAATACTGAACAAATTTAGTACCTTATCAAATAAAATATCGTATATTTGCAAAAAAATCTTATCAGGTTATCATAATGTTCTTATATCTATCACCTTAAACATATTTATACCTTGGAAACTCAACAAAAGAAGAAATTATTTTTGATTATCAGTGGCGTATTTATAGGCATTGTAGTCTATGTAATTGCAGATATTATGATGCTCACTACGCCTCCTTGGAAAAAGAAAAAGCGAAACATAGAGATAGCACAGCAAGACTCCCTAAGGCAAGTAGGCTTGGATTCAGTATATCTGACTAATTTTTCTGATACACTTATTTATGAATATAGAGTAGGGAAAAATGAGGTATTAGGGAAAATTGCAGAAAAGTTTAACACGAAGATAGATAGCCTGAAAAGTATGAACCAACTAAGTTCTGATAATATTATTGAAAATCAGAAACTTAGCGTGAGAATACGTGCTATCTATCGGGTAAAACAAGGAGATATTATTAGCACGATTGCCAAAAGATACGGCGTAGAGAGTGAGGATATTCTCCAAGCAAATAACATCAAAAATGCAAAACAGTTATGGGCAGACCAAATATTGGCAATACCACTTCCTAAAAAATAGTTTCTTGGGAGTGCTATTTCATCAGATAGCATCGTTTGGCTTCTTGACAGTCATTTTAAAACCAACGCTATGTATATTTTCGATGACAATATGAGGGTCATTTTTAAGGTATTTTCGCAAGCGAGAAATAAATACATCGAGGCTTCGCCCAATAAAATAATCATCATCACCCCAAATGCTCATCAAAATATCATCTCTGCGCAGCACTTTATCGATATTTTTGCAGAAATACCTCAAAATTTCTGCCTCTCTTTGCGTGAGTTGCTGTTTGGCTGTACCATCAGTAAGCAATAGATTGGCGTAGTCAAAGGCATAATCCCCGATATTGAAAAGTTGTTTGTCTGTAGGTTTTACTAGTGCTATTTGGCTTCGTTTGAGAAATATCTCTATCTTCAGCACCAATTCTTCGATGCTAAAAGGCTTGGTCATGTAATCGTCTGCCCCTATTCGCAGCCCTGTCAATTTATCTTCTTTGAGCGACTTGGCAGAAAGAAAAAGAATGGGAATATGCTGATTTTCAGCACGTATTTTACTTGCCAAAGCAAATCCGTCTAATTTTGGGAGCATCACATCAAAGATACAAAGGTCAAAAGTTTGACTTCTGAATGTTTCCCAAGCACTTTGTCCGTTTTCGCAATGCACAACTTCGTAGCCCTGTAGTTCCAAATTGTCTTTGGTTACAAAACCCAAACTGATGTCGTCTTCGGCAAATAATATTTTGGCAATATGGCTTTCCGATATTTTTTTTTCCATAACTATTGCGTTGGGGGAGGAGTTTTTTTCATAATTACTGCCGTAGCCATTGATAACACCAAGCCAATCGCAGAGGTTTTTATCCATTCGTCAATCGCTACGTCTCCCGCCGTAATGGTTTTGATACTTGCGAATTGGGCTTCAAATAGCTTTATATCAAGTAGTTCTCCTGCATCGCTTTTGTACCTAAGTAGCAGCTCAGTCAGTTCTTTTTTGTGCAAATCCAAAACGGCAGTATCTATAAAAGCAAGCAATACATAAATGAGTATGGCATAGACAGCCGCGCCAGAGAGATTGATAATCATCGTCATCAGTACAGAACGCCCGCCGTTTAGGTAGCCGCCGTTCCTGTAGTCCATGAAAAACTTTAAACCGCCCACAACTCCTCCCGCATAGATGGGTAAATAGAGAAATTTGTACTGCCCAAACGGATTCAAGCCAAGTACATAGAGCAATAACAAAAACAAAAAGCAAGCAAATGCGGTGAGCAACCCACTTATCAAAGCTACTTCAAAAAAACTTTTTCTCATCTTTTAAATTTATTTAACCAAAATAATACAAGCACTTTTGCAGATAAACGCCAAATTAAGATAAATTTGCGGTAAATGTTTTGTGTTCTAAATCACAAAGTTATTTGATTTAGACTCTCAAACAAAATAATTAAAGTTTTAAACCTCGAACTTAAAAATCATTCAAAAATCTTCATGGATATATTAAATGCAATAATTTGGAATCAAAGCCCCGACATCTTTTCCGTGGACATTCCCGTTCTCGGAACGCTTACTATTAGGTGGTATGGGTTACTTTTTGCTTCGGCTTTTTTGGCAGGGCAGTACATTATGTTTAAGATTTTTAAGGCAGAAGGCAAGCCCGAAGCAGACGTAGAGGCAATGACACTTTACATGATAGTTGCTACTTTGGTAGGTGCAAGGTTAGGGCATTGTCTGTTTTATCAGCCCGATTATTATTTAGCTCACCCGATTGATATTTTTAAGGTTTGGGAAGGCGGTTTGGCGAGCCATGGTGCTACTGTAGGCATTTTGCTGGGCATTTATCTTTACAGCCGTACCCGTCCTGACCAGTCTTACTTGTGGGTGCTTGACCGCATCGTCATTGTAGTTGCCTTAGGCGGAGCATTTATTCGCTTGGGAAACTTGTTTAATTCTGAAATCATTGGTCTGCCAACGGAAATGCCGTGGGGGTTTGTTTTTACCAAATTGGGCGAAAATTTTGCCCGACACCCCGCACAGCTTTATGAGGCTATTTCTTGTGTGTTCTTATTTTTATCGCTTTTTATGCTTTGGAACAGAACAAAAAGCAAAACACCCGAAGGCATACTTTTCGGTATTTTCTGCATTGTCTTGTTTTCTTTGCGTATTTTCTACGAATTTCTCAAAGAAAATCAGGTGGATTTTGAGAATGGATTGCCGCTAAATATGGGGCAGATACTAAGTATCCCTATGGTAATTATTGGCGTGGGAGTAGTTATTAGATCGTTGCGGAAAGAGAAAACCACTTAAAGTAGTAGGCAAAATTAATAGATAGCGTAGTAAATTTGTAATGCTGTGTTACAAAATTTCAAAATACGATGAAAATATCAAAATTTCAGTTTGAAGATAAATCCTTAGAGTGACGTTTGGAAGAACTATCACTCAACAAACTTACGCTGTTAGGGGGCATCGGGTGTGGACAAAACACAAATTTTGAGGTCATTGATCGAGCTTAAAAAAATCTCAGAAGGAATATCTGTTAATGGGGCTGCTTGGTTTATCGAATTTGAAACACTTAGCAAGCAAAAATATGTTTGGCAAGGCGAATTTGAAAACAAAGGTGCCTCAATTTTTCTCGATAGCGGAGGTGGTGACGAGGAAGACAAAAAAAATAAACCTAAGATTGTTTTTGAAAAATTATTCTTAAATAAACGTGAACTTGGGATTATTTTTAGGCATAATTTTCAAAATACACATTTGGTTTGTTAGGGTAAAATTGATACGCTATTAGACAAGATAAAATATG
>REAZ01000025.1 GCA_004294445.1 Cytophagales bacterium | reverse complement strand
AAACTTTGTCTTTTTCTAAATCAGAAGAAATGCACTATTTATATTTGAAATTATTCATATTCAATTACAACCTATCACTCGTTACTTGACACTATCCGTCAATTTTTAGCAAGTCTTCTTTTAGTTTATTGGCTGCTAATAACTGATTGGTATTCATAGCCCTATCGAGCTGCATCATAGAGCGAGTAGTTTCGTATTTGTCGCCTGCGGTGCTTTTGGTTTCATTATTCGCGGCTTCTTGGGCTTCTTGTATGGTTTGCGTGATGGCAGCGATACGCCCTTCTACATAGCCGATACATTGGTCGTAAAGTGCTGATTTTATTGACATATTTTTCTCATTTACAGTGATTTACTTCTTTTTTATTCATCCTTGTTTATGGCGGCGGCTCTCCGTAGCCTGTCGTTAATAGCCCTGCCCAAATCTTGTTCGGGGAGGAGTTCTGCCAAGATAACCTCTAAATCGAGTCCGTCAAGGTGTCGCATGGCGGCAAACAAATGCTTGGCGGCTTCTGCCAAATCTCCCGCAGCAGATAGGGCTATTTGATGCTTTTCATTCACCTGTGGAAAATGCTTGCGGAAAGATAATATGCCTATGTTGCGGTCTGCAAATTGAGAGATTAGCTCCTCTATATTACCTATGATGAGAGGAATTCGGGGGGCATAATGGCTTTTGAGCATTCCTGGGGCTTGCGGATTGGAGGTAGAGAATGTTTTAACCTGCACTTTGCCAACTACTTGCTCAATAGCTTCTACGCTGAGGCCTCCTTTCCTATAGATGGTTGGTACATTGTTTTCAAAACCTATAATTGTAGATTCCAAACCCAAATCGCACGCCCCGCCGTCTAAGATGTAGGGAATTTTGTCCCCTAACTGTGCAGCTACGTGCTGTGCCGTAGTGGGGCTGATGTAGCCAAAGGGATTGGCACTTGGGGCAGCAAGAGGAAAAGGGAGACTACGAAGCAAGGCTAAAGTAAGTGGGTGATTCGGAATACGAATAGCAACCAAAGGCGAGCCACTTGTTACCAAATCGGGAACGATTGGCTTTTTGGGTAGCAGCAAGGTCATAGCTCCCGCCCAAAAATGACGAGATAGCAACAAGGCAGTAGGCGAAAACTCACTTACAAATGCTTGCACTTTTTCTATGCTATCCGTATGCACAATGAGCGGGTCAAAAGTAGGGCGGTTTTTCACCTTGAAAATTTGGCTGACTGCACGCTCGTCTAAGGCATTCCCTGCAAGCCCATAGACTGTTTCTGTCGGGATGCCTACCAATTCCCCTTCTTCTAAATACTTAGCTGCTTTCTGAAGGTCTTTTCCTATCATTTTTTTTGTGCAAAAATAGGCATTAAAACTGTGGCTTAAAAATTTTTATAGAATTGAAAATTTTCATTCTCAATTTACTTTCTATTTCACCAATTCCGTACTATCTTTGCGTTTTGGCACTTTATTATAACATATTAGCCAAAAAATAAAGACTACGTTACCCAAATAAGTTATAAAAAACATTTTTTTTACTCTAAGTATAAAATTTTGAACTCAGAAAATAAAAATATACCTAATGCTATGTCAGGAAAAACGAAAGATACTTTGCTCGAAGACTACAAACTCCTCTCTGAAAAAGAGCAAATAATAGTAGATATCTGTGCCGTACTTTATGAATCCATTAGTCAAACAGCTTTATTAGAATTATTGAAAGAAGTAGGGGTGAAAGACAAATTGGGCAATACGTATGTTTCTTCTACACTGAAAGTAGTAAAAGAGAAATTACTTGCCATAGGCTTGCTTACTTACACCGACTCCGTTTCTACTACCTATCTCAAGTGCAATGAAAAGATAGTGGATACATTAGCCAAGAAATGCGTAGCTAACAAGGCGAATCACAGCATCATAGAAGGTATCCGCAAGAAACTTCCCTTAGTAAATTCGTATTGGTACAATTCGCAGCCCTCTCACTTTATAAGGTGCATTCGCGAAGCAAGAATCGGGCTTTTTACAGGCAATGTCGTTGCCATCGAGGATGCTTTATTCTACGCCAAACGTTTTTTCCCCGACCATATCAAAGATTATAATTTCTTCGATAATTTTTTTAATAAGCCCTTTGATATAGAAAATATAAGGAGTTATTCCCTACCTATTCAGGTGTTGGCAAGTATAGAAATAACAAATGTCTTGCTCAACAACTTAGCTCCTTCATACGATTTTATTGCCTACCTTCACTCATGTAAGGACTACAAAGAGGAAAGCTATGGTAAAGTTTTCAGAGATTTATTGGCTACATTGCTCATATTCAAAGGGCAGTTACCAGAGGCATTGAGCATTTGCAAAATAGATTCAGAAAGTACCAATGCCAATGCAAGGATTGCCATGATAACGTTTTTGCGTGGCAATAACGAGGAGGCTATCCAACTTTTTGAGGTAGCTTTATCAAATTTTAGACAAAAAAATAATAGCAAGAAAGTGTACTTCCCCCAAATTAGCGGTGCATTTTTTATCTTGGCTTTGCTCAAAAGAAATGAAATGTTGCTTTTCCCAAGTATGTACGCCATGATAAAATGCGTACCCAAAGAAAGCAGCTATTATCCTATTTATCAGCTGCTTTATGCTCTGATGAAATCTCGTGAAAATATCCTCACCGAAGTCAGCCGCATCTTAGATAACTTCATTCCTCAGACGGCGTTGGAAAGACTTTTCAAAATTATGGTGCTGTATTGGATAAAACCTGAAAAAGCAAAACCCCATCTATCCACCTGCCGAGAAAACAGCCAACTTGCTTCTCAAAGTGGGTACGAGTGGTTCGCTTTCGAGTATGCCAACCTTATTTCGCATCTGTCTGCCAATGAGCAAGAAATAGCCAAAGCAGCAGAGAAAATTAATAAATATGAGGGTTTGGAAAGCCTCATAGAGGTCATAGCCAGAGAGGAAGAATGGAGCAGGGCATTAAAAGCCTTAGAATATCTTGGGAGTAATACCAAAGGGAAAAAAACCGACAACGAATCGCGCGTGGCTTGGTTTATAGATTTTGACAATCAGGTTATCCTGCCCAAAGAGCAAAAATTGTCAAAAAATGGCTGGTCGGCGGGGCGTAACCTTTCCCTCAAACGAATGAGAGAAGGGACAGCCGATGGCATGACCGCCCAAGACGTAAAAGCGGCAAGTGCCATACAGATAGACAACAGCTATTACGGAAATCATCAACTTTATGTAGATTTTTCCAAAGCCATTTTACACTTGATAGGGCATCCACTCATTTTCTTAGAAAAAACGGGTATTACTTGCGAGCTGGTAAAAGCAGAACCTGAACTGATGATTGAAAGCAAAGGTAAAAACTATGAATTAAGTTTTTCTTTGCCCATCACGCACGCAGGGGTCAATGTAATCAAGGAAACGCCCACTCGCTATCAAATAGTAGAAGTTACGGAAACACACGCCAAAATAGCAGAAATTATTGGGAGGAACAAACTCACTGTGCCAGAGAAAGCCAAAGACCAACTTGCCAAAGCCATTACCAACATAGGCGGTTTGGTAACGATACACTCCGCACTCGGCGAGCATGGCAAAGAAATACCAAAAATAGAAGCAAACAGCAAAGTACACGTACACCTCTTGCCATTTGGCACAGGCTTCAAATTAGAGCTTTTCATCAAGCCATTTGGGGCAGTACCACCCTACTGCAAGCCTGCGGTTGGAAATCACAATGTTTTTACCACTATAGATGGTCAGAAGGTGCAATCACAGCGAGATTTTAAAGAGGAAAAAAATAATGTAAAAGAGGTAATAAAAGCAAGCCCAACTTTGAGCAACTATGATGACGGTGCGAACGAATGGCTTTTTGAGGAGCCAGAGGACTGCCTCAATGTTCTCATGGATTTGGATATGATACGAGAGAAAATAGTGCTGGAATGGCCAGAGGGCGAAAAATTAAAAATTTCAGGTAAGGCTTCCTTCGATAATTTATACCTCAAAGTAAGCCAAGGCAGTGATTGGTTTGATGTAAGCGGAGAGCTTCGCATTGATGATAAGATTATCTCGATGCAGCAGCTATTACTTATGATGGAAAATACTAAAGGCAGATTCATACAGTTAGATGATGGAAAGTTTTTAGCACTTACCGAGGAATTTCGCAAGCGTATCCGTGATGTGGGTGTCTATGCCGATTCAACCAAAGATGGTTTGCGGTTTCACAATTTGTCGAGCTTGGCTTTCCAAGACTTTGCAGATGAACTGAAAAATTTGGAGGTAGATAAAAAATGGAAAGACCAAATCAAAAAAATTAAAGAATCTCGTGCGATAAAGCCCGAAATACCTTCTACTTTCCAAGCCGAACTCCGCAACTATCAGATAGAAGGCTATCAATGGCTTGCGCGCTTGGCACACTGGGGCGTGGGGGCGTGCCTTGCCGATGACATGGGCTTGGGCAAAACTATTCAGGCATTAGCCATCATTTTAGCGCGGGCAAGCGAGGCTCCTACTTTGGTAGTAGCTCCCGCCACAGTTACAAGAAACTGGGTGATGGAAGCCGAGCGGTTTGCTCCTACGCTAAAGCCTATTCTTTTTGGAGGGAAAGACAGGGAAACTACCCTAAAGAACTTGCAACCGTACGATTTGGTGATATGTAGCTACGGACTTTTGCAGCAGGAAACTGACTTTTTTTCAGGAACTAATTTTGCAACCATAGTCCTTGACGAGGCTCAGTACATCAAAAATATGAATACCAAGCGGTCGAAAGCTGCCATGGCGCTCAATGCCAATTTTAAGATAATCACTACGGGTACGCCCATCGAAAATCATTTGGGAGAGTTATGGAATTTGTTCAGGTTTATCAATCAGGGTTTGTTAGGTTCTTTGGATAAGTTTAATGAACGCTTTGCAATACCAATAGAGAAAAATTTTGACACGGAAAAAAGGAAACAACTTCAAAAACTCATTCAGCCTTTTATCCTCCGCCGAAGAAAAAGCCAAGTGCTTGACGAACTTCCAAGCAAAACAGAAATCACACTTACCGTAGAGATGAGTGATGAAGAATTAGCTCTTTATGAGGCACTTAGGATTAATGCTGTCCAAAAAATTACCAATACGCAGGGCAATGAAAATGACAAGCGATTCCAGATTTTGGCAGAAATTATGAAGCTACGCCGTATGTGCTGCAATGCCAAATTGGTCATGCCCGATACGCCCATAGAAAGCTCCAAACTCAACTTACTGAGCGAGATAGTGGGCGAGTTATTAGAAAACGGACATAAAGCACTGATTTTTAGCCAGTTTGTTGGTCATTTGGAAATTATCAAAGAGCATATCAGCAAAAAAGGCATCAAATATCAATACTTAGACGGTAGCACACCGCTCAAGCAACGGCAAGATGCCATCAATGCTTTTCAGGGTGGAGAGGGCGATGTTTTCCTCATCAGCCTCAAAGCGGGCGGCGTAGGGCTAAATCTTACTGCCGCAGACTACGTAATCCACATGGATCCGTGGTGGAATCCTGCCGTAGAAGACCAAGCCTCTGACCGAGCGCACCGCATAGGGCAGCAGCGACCTGTTACTATTTATCGCCTTGTTACCAAAGGAACTATAGAAGACAAAATAGTAGCTTTGCACCAAAACAAGCGAGATTTGGCAGATAGCCTTTTAGAAGGCACAGAAATAAGCGGAAAAATGAGTACAGACCAATTACTTGCACTCATTCAGGGCTAAGATAAAAAAGATGACATTTAGAAAAGACCAATTAATTTGCGGTATATCGTACAAAATACAAAGTGAAAACCCTAACTTTGCCTTTAAAACCAAAGACAATGCAGAATAAGTTAAAAGTTTTGATGTTAGGCTGGGAGTTCCCTCCGTTCTTAACGGGAGGGCTGGGGCAGGCTTGCTATGGCATTGCTAAGGCTATGAGCAACCTTGTCGACCTTACGGTCATCATTCCAAGAAGCGAGCCAGCATTTGTCCTCGAAAATGTCAATATTATCGGGCTAAGTTCGCTCACCGAAGAAGATATACAAACCGAACGACTCAAATACAGCCTCAAAGAAATCACAGAAGTTATTTTTGTGGCTACAGACCTGAGTCCATATCCTATTCCTGTGATGAAAACAGTCGTTCACCTCGAAGATATACAGGAAACCGTTGCGGAAACGATAAGTACCAAAGAAGTAAAAGAACTATATAATTCGGGGAGTAACTACGGCGAAAACATCATGCAAAAAGTAGATACTTTTACCGATTTGGTGGTGCAGATTGCCGAAAAACGAGATTTTGATATTATCTACGCACACGATTGGCTCACTTTCCCTGCCGCTATCCAGCTAAAAAGAATAACGGGCAAGCCCTTGGCTGTTCACGTTCACTCTCTGGAAACCGACAGAATAGGTATGTGGGCGAGGAGTCCGCAAAATAAGGTATATCATATAGAGTATGACGGTATGACGATGGCAGACCTCATTATTCCCGTGAGTTTTTTTACCAAAGCACAGATATTAGAACACTATCCTTTTATCCCCGCCGATAAAATTTTTCCCATTCATAATGCCATAGACCCACTCCCTGAGAGGGAAAACACGCCAAACCAAGTGCTAAAAAAAGAGCCTGAAAAGCTAAAAGAGTACGGATATACGCTCAAGCCCGACTCTCCCGAAAAGAAAATGGTGCTATTCCTTGGCAGAATTACCTACCAAAAAGGTCCCGAATTTTTATTGGAAACAGCGGAAAAACTACTCAAAAAAGACAAGGAAATTGTCTTTGTCATTGCAGGAGCAGGCGACCAGCAAAACTGGCTGATGACAGAGGTTACAAAAAAGAAATTGGGCGAAAACTTTATCTTTACGGGCTTTTTGAGCAAAGCCCGTGTACACGAGCTTTTGGAAAGGGTAGATGTCTATTTTATGCCTTCGGTATCCGAGCCTTTCGGACTTTCGGCATTGGAGGCAGCACAGCACGAAATTCCTGCGGTACTTTCCAAGCAATCTGGCGTTTCTGAAATCTTGCATAGCGTTCTGGTAGCAGATTGCTGGGATGCCAATAAGTTTGCTAACTATCTTTATGCCTTGCTCCACTACGAAGGCATCAGAGAACTGCTCGCTGAGGCAAGCAAAAGGGAGGTAGATAGGCTCACTTGGGACAACACTGCTGCTCAGATTGTTTCTCTGTTTGAAAAGCAAGTTGCAACCCAATCAGATTGAACTACGTAATATCATAATACAGTTTTATACCTTTAATTAATCTAAGAATGAAGAAAATTTCTTTGAAACTATTTGCCTTTTTGCTCATCAGTATGGCACTCATGCAGGCTTGTACCAAAGCCTCTGACCCAAGTCCAGCAGATGTAGTAAAAACAAATTTGGTGCGCACATGGCGTTTAGATGTTTCATCTATCACGATTCAGGGCTTGCCAATATCTGCGGTATTGCCCACGGCAGCAACAACTTATGGACCTTTGCGTCTTACTTTTAATGCAGCAGGTACTTATGCACTGACAGGTGCAGAGCTAATAGGTATTACCTCTACAGGCACATGGGCTTTAGACCCCGCTAACTCTGCTAAATTAATCCTTAATCCGGGCAATGTTTCCGTTGATTTGAGTGATATAACAGCGAGTTCCGTGAAAATTAGGTACTCTTTTGCTACCGTAGGCTCGCCTTTTGCGGCATTGCCTGGTGCTTCGGTATCTGCAACAGTAGGAGCTACTTTGCTTTCTCCATAGTTTTTGCCTAAGCCATTCCAAACTCTATATCAAAGTTTTTTTTGACTTCGATATAGAGTTTTTTATTGCATTTTTTTGTAAATTTGTAAGATAGGGAATTAGTTACTGACCAAAAAAATATATGAAACCAATTACTTTTATTTTTTCTATTCTATTATTGGGTTTTGCTACTGCCATTAATGCCCAAATCTTAGAGATTAGCGAGGATACTACGGCTGTAGATGGTGTATTGCTGACCTCTGACGTGATTCCTTCCATAGAGCTAAACACAAAAGCAAAAAATAACGAAAAGAAAATCAAGCTATTTGGTGGCAAAGAAAATGGCAAAAGTGGCGGCTTCGGAGCAAAGGAAACAAAGACTCCCGCCAATGAATACTTGGGTTACCGCACTTCCCGAACTTTTATCAAGCACTTGAGGGGTAAAAATATCATTATTGAGCGATTTCAATACCTCAATACCTTTGTTGCTACGCCCCCGCACAATGAAACTATTTATTTCCTCAACAAGAAAAAACGCGAAATAGTAAATGCTGCAAAGTTTGACAAGGAAAATGGAGCTTTGCTGCACGGGCTTTACAAAAAAACGTTGAATGGAGAAACTTTAGAGGAAGGACATTTTTACTTGGGCGTAAAGCAAGGCAGATGGGAGATTTTTGACAAAGATACAAACCTTGTAGGCAAGTATTACTATGAAAAGGGCTTGTACGCAGAAACGCAATTTACCTACCACGACAAAAACAAGATAAAAGTCAATGAAATTATCCCAATACACAATGGCGTGAGACATGGAATGTATAAATCTTTTTATCCAAGCGGCAGACAAAAAGAAAGAGGAGAATACGTAGATGGACAAAAAGTAGGCAAGTGGTACGAGTACTACGACCAAACCAAGTACGCCCGCAAAAGAGAAATAGTACATACAAATCGTTCTCGCCCTTTTGACGAAAGTTTCCAATCGTACATCACCAAAGAGTGGGACGAAAAGGGCAAGCAAACCATCAATGTAACCAAATAAGCAGTGAAAAAATATATCGCATTTTTGGCATGGTCGGTACTTTTTGCAGGCATTATTTGGGTAGCAAATACGCTTTGGTATAAGCCTTTCGATATCGAAGATTTTTATGAGAGGGTGCTTATTGAGTATGGTTTAGACCAGCCCGAACGCCTTACTCGCTTCCAGATATGGAAGAAGTACGGCATCAGTTTTTACAATGACGAACTCAGTGATTTGTCTATGGAAACTGCCAAGACTCGCTACGAACGCTTGCTGAAAAGTTTTGAGATGCTCAGAAGTTACAAGCGGTCGCAGCAAAATGCACGTCAATTAGTTTCTACTGATATTTTGGATGCATTCTTAGAAAACGAGGTGCATGAATATTGGCTTTATAGGAACTACCATTACCCCATTAATCACATAGACGGTGCGCACTTAGAACTTCCATTTTTTATGGTAACTGAGCATCCTATCAATAGCTACAGCGATGCCGAAGACTATATTCATCGCCTTAATAAATTTGAAACCTATTTTGATGAACTACTTGTGCAGCTCAAATCGAGACAGGATTCAGTCTTGTTTCTTCCTAACTTTATGGTCAATAGGGTATTATCGCAGATGGGTAGTTTCATTAATACAGAAGCAGAAAAAAACATACTTTATACTGAGTTTGTAAAAAAAGTAGAGCGATTGCCGAACATTACACCCCAAGCAAAAAGAGAATTGTATTATGAAGTAAAAATAATTTTAGAGCAAAATGTATATCCTATCTATCGGCGCATGATTAAGTATTTGGACGAGTCAAAAGAGCTTAATAACAGGGCAGATGCAGTCGGTATTGGGCATTTTGAAAAAGGAAATGAATACTATTTCTTCATTTTGAAAAAATATACAAACATGGATATTTCCCCTGATGAGCTACATCAGGTAGGAATAGAGGAAGTAGAACGTATTAATAAGCAAATCAGAGAAGTATTAGACAGTCTTAACTTTGTACCCAAAAAACCATTAAGAGAATGTTTGGAGCAGATATATAGAGACCCTACTTTTTTCTACGACTCTACCAAGCAAGAACCATTTTTCCCCGATATAGAAAAAGACATCAATGAGTTGGCAGACCAACTGCACTATATGTTTGAGATAAGAGCCAAAGCAAAATGGCAGCTTGAGCCGATGCCGCCTTTCAAAACCTCTTATGCTCCGCTCATCACCTTCGAGAGTTCGTCCACAGACGGAGAATCACCTTCTGTTTTTTTCTTTAACAAATCGCATATCTACGCATGGCACAAGTTTGAGCAAAAAGCATGGATTTGCCAAGACATCTTATTGGGAAAACACTTCCCTACTGCCATTCAGCGAGAGGCAGACATCTTACCCACTTTCAGGCGAATCATAGATTTTGAGGCTTTTAACAAGGGCTGGGCAAGCTATAGCTTGGAGTTAGCTAATGAGTATGGCTACTTCAAAACACACTATGAGAAACTCGGTATGCTACATCTGCAACTTATCAACGCCGCCTCGATGGTAGTAGATACGGGCATCAACTCCAAAGGCTGGACGCGCGAGCAGGCACTGGCGTACATGGCACAGACGACCATGCTCGATGATAGCCAGTTGCAGTACCAAGTAGATTACACGATTATATACCCCGCAAAGGCGTGTGCTTATTATGGTGGTCATCTGCGTATCTCTGAGCTAAGAGAGAAAGCCCAAAAACAGCTCAGCAGCAGGTTCGACATCAAAGAATTTCACGACCATATATTGGAAAATGGCTCTGTTCCCTTAGACATCATGACAAAAATCATAGATAGCTATATAGAAAAAACTAAAAAAGAAAAATTGTAAATATGAAAAGACGAGATTTCCTTAAAACAAATGCAGCTGTAGGCTTGGGCGTTTCTACGCTTTCCTCCACTTTTGCCGAAACTACCGACAAAGAATTTGCAGATAAAAAAGTGCGATTAGGCTTTATTGGTGTAGGTTTGCGAGGCACAAATCACTTAGAAAATGCACTTTATCGTGATGATGTGGTCATTCCCGCCATTTGCGACATAGACCCTGAGCGAATCAAGATAGCCGAAGACATGATTACAAAAAAAGGCATGAAAAAGCCCGAATCATATTCACAAGGCGAGTTTGCCTACCTCAAGATGTTGGAACGCAACGACTTAGATGCGGTAATCATAGCCACGCCTTGGGAATGGCACACGCCAATGGCAGTAGCTACCATGAAAGCAGGAAAATACGCAGGCGTAGAAGTTTCCGCAGCAAATACCATCGAGGAATGTTGGGACTTGGTAAACACTTCCGAAGCTACGGGTATGCCCTGCATGATTTTGGAAAACGTATGCTACCGCAGGGACGTAATGGCGGTACTAAACATGGCAAGGCAGGGAATGTTTGGCGAGCTAATCCACTGTCAGTGTGGCTATCAGCACGACTTGAGGGGTGTGAAATTTGAACCTAATGCCGAATTTGGCGAAAAAGGCATACACGAAGCACATTGGCGAACCGCACATTCTGTGTATAGAAATGGAGATTTGTACCCAACGCATGGCATAGGCCCCATCGCCAACTATCTGAATATCAATCGTGGAAATCGCTTTGTGTCTTTGGTTTCCACAGCTACAAAAGCAAGAGGACTGCATAACTACATCATAGAAAAAGGCGGCGCAGACCACCCAAACGCAAAAGTAGAATTTAAACTCGGCGATGTAGTAAGCACGTTGGTAACTACTTTTAATGGAGAAACGATTTTGATTACGCATGATACTAACCTGCCAAGACCTTACTCTCTGGGTTTCAGGGTACAAGGCACAAAAGGACTTTGGCAAAATGATGGAAATACTATCTACATAGAGGGCAAAAGCCAGCCGCACAAATGGGAAGAATCTGCCAAATACATCAAAGAGTACGACCACCCACTTTGGAAAAAATACCAAGATAAGGCGGAAGGCTCTGGGCATGGAGGCATGGATTTCTTCGTGATGCACGCTTTTGTAGAAGCAGCAAAGCGAAAACTCCCTACGCCACTCGATGCGTATGATGCCGCAGCGTGGAGCGTAATTAGCCACCTATCGGAACAGTCTATTTCGCAGGGAGGCACACCGCAACTTTTCCCCGATTTCACGCGTGGAAAATGGTTTTTGAGAAAGCCTGTTTTTGCTTTTGGTGATGAATACTAAAATTAATGACAATCTATGCTACCTCTCCCCAAAGCAAAATAGTTGTTTTGGGGAGAGGGGCTTTTTCGGCTCTATTATTCATTTGCCGAATTTATAATTTCTACCAAAAAAATCCCTAAATTTGTTCAAAAGAAAACATACCTAAAAGTAAATAATTAACAACTAATAAATAAACTCATGCCAATCATCAACGCAAACGGAGCAAATCTGCACTACGAAATTACGGGAAATGGAAAAGAAATTATAGTTTTTTCACATGGCTTGCTTTGGAGTGGCGAAATGTTTGCCGAGCAGGTCAAATACTTTCAAGACCGCTACACCTGCATCACCTATGACCACCGTGGGCAGGGCAAAAGCGAAGTTACACCCACAGGCTACGACATGGAAACGGTCTATCAGGATGCAGTAGCCCTCATAGAAGGGCTTAAAATTGCCCCCTGCCATTTTGCTGGCTTATCTATGGGGGGCTTTGTAGGCATGAGAATTGCCGCACGCCGCCCCGACTTGCTCAAAAGTGTAATTTTGATGGAAACTACAGCCGATGCAGAGCCTTTCGCCTTCAAATACAAAATCCTCAACACCATCGTTGGGCTTTTTGGCGTGAAGTCAGTAACAAGCAAAGTAATGCCAATTATGTTTGGGAAAACTTTTATGACGGACAGTAGCCGCAGCAAGCTAAGAAAGGAATGGACAGAAAAACTACAAAGCAACAAGAAAACAATTACCAAAGCCGTAACGGGAGTGATAACACGACAAAGCGTATTTGATGAGGTAAGCAAGATAAACGTACCAACTCTTATTTTGGTGGGAGATGAAGACGTAGCCACTGTCCCCGAAAAGTCGCAACGCCTTCATAGCCAGATTAAAAACTCAAAATTTATTCTTATTAAAAACGCAGGACATTCCTCTTCGGTAGAGGAGCCTATGCAGATAAACAAGGCGATAGAAAACTTCCTTGCCAACTACTGACCAAGACTCTGTTTTGCTGCAAATTTTTTAGCGTATATGCCAAAGTGATTAATAAGTGTCATGAAATCAGTCCTTTGTCGCAAATCTATCTTATTTGTTTTGATATATTTTTTAAGGTCTGTTGCGGGAATATCCATCAAGCTAACAAGTTCTTGTACTTTCCCGCAACTTCTCACTTTGCTGTCTGTATCCAAAAAGTAAAAATCATCTTCTAATACCAAATCATACTTGCCCGTCCCTTTGAGGTCTAAGCCCTTGTTATGCGGTTTTTTTACAATATCTTCCCTTGTGAGTATCTCAAAATCCCCTGAATCTATGAGTTCGAAAAAGAGGTAAGGAGAATAGCCCGAAAGGGTTTTGCTTTGGAGTGCGTAGAAAGTGCGCCCTACCTTCGTGAGTGTATCGAAAATGGAGAAATTGGCTACCTGAACACTCCCAAATGTTTTGGTAAGTTGCTCCTCACCTGTTTTTAGTTCTACTAAATTATAGTCTAAATGATATTTGATAAGCCCTTTAAGGACTTGACCGTTGCGGAGTGTAATTTCCCCCTGATGCCAATAATTTTTTGAGAACAGATATTTTTGGGACGATACAAATTGAGGTAAACAAACAATCAGTATCAAAAGCAATAGCTTACAGATATTTGTCTTCATGTCTATAAAATGCGTTGTTTATTATTAAGAGAAAAAGGTTGTGAGCTTGGTTAGAACTCACTACAAAGTAACAAAATCATAACTAAAAAAAAGATGTATTTGTTCAAATTATAATGAAAAATTAATTGATTATCAGTTGTTTATGATTTTTTGAAAATATATTTTTCAAAAATTAGCCTGTTTTTTTAAGTTGTTTTTTTAAGAAATAAATCAAAAACTTAACGGCAGGATATTTTTTTTACTTACTTTGAGCAGAAAGTATATATTCTTTATTTTTCAGCCCTTAACAAAAACGATAAAAAATAATTACTTACTTGCCAACCTATTGCTGATAATTTGATAGTTTCAAACTTTTTTCCCTATCTTTCAGTTTTATTTAAAATCATTCTAAATAAAAAACTATGACAACTAAGTTAGATATAGTACAAATTAGGCAAGACTTTCCCATTCTCTCCCAAACGGTGCATGGAAAGCCTTTGGTCTATTTTGATAATGCAGCCACTTCTCAGAAACCGCTACAAGTAATTAATGCACTCACAGACTACTACACAGGCTATAACTCCAATGTACACAGGGGTGTGCATTTTTTGGCAGACAAAGCCACTACTGCCTTTGAGGAAAGCAGGGAAGCAGCCCGCCGTTTTATCAATGCCGCATCTTTGGAAGAAGTCGTCATTACCAAAGGGACGACCGAAGGCATTAACTTGGTAGCAAGTTCGTATGGCAGGAAATTTATCAAAGAGGGTGATGAAATCATTATCAGCACTTTAGAGCATCACGCCAATATCGTTCCTTGGCAAATGCTTTGCGAGCAAACAGGTGCAAAACTCCGCATCATTCCCATCAATGAGCAAGGCGAACTGCTCATGGACGAATACGAAAAAATGTTAAACCCCCGCACCAAATTTGTTTCAGTTGTCTATGTTTCCAACGCACTCGGCACTATCAATCCCGTCAAGGAAATGATTAAAATGGCGCGCAAAGTAGGTGCTTTGGTACTGATAGATGGGGCGCAGGCTGTTTCGCACCTCGATACAGACGTGCAGGATTTGGACTGTGATTTTTTTGTATTTTCCGCACATAAGGTTTACGGCACTACAGGAATTGGTATTTTATACGGGAAAAAGGAAATTTTGGAAAGTATGCCTCCTTTTTTGGGCGGTGGCGAGATGATTAAAGAAGTGAGTTTTGAGAAAACAACCTACAATAGCCTGCCCTACAAATTTGAGGCGGGAACACCCAATATCGCTGACGTAGTTGCCCTCAAATATGCGATAGGGTATGTAGAAAAATTGGGCAAGGCAAACATAGCACAGCACGAGCATGAGCTACTTACCTACGCCACAGAGAAAATGCAAGAAATTCCCAAACTAACCATCATAGGCACTGCCAAAGAAAAAGTAGGCGTAATTTCCTTTGTAGCCGAAGGTGTGCATCACTTTGACTTGGGCATGATGCTCGACGCAAACGGAATAGCTGTCCGCACAGGTACGCACTGCACGATGCCGCTCATGAGCAGATTTGGCATCAGCGGAACCGCAAGAGCCTCATTTGCAGTCTATAACACCAAAGAAGAAGTAGATATTTTTGTGAGAGAGTTGGCAAAGGCGATACAGATGATGAGTTAGTATCAAAAAAACGACTGTTAGGGTCTGAAGACCACTAACAGCGTTTTGATAGGTTTATTTTTTGCCCTGCTGATGAACTTCGCTAACACCTGCTAAGGGAGGAATATGAGGCATTTATATTTTAAGGCAAATTTAAAATTTCTGTCTTAATCCATTCGTAGTCGTATGTTTTCAAACAAGCCATTGCAACAGCAGAAAAAGCAGATTTTGGGTTTATAGCTTCCCGAATATTGTTATACTGTTCATCTAAATTCTTTTGTAAGGCTTCAAACATTATAAACTCTTTTTCATTATCCAAGTCTAAACCTTTTATTAAAACTTCACTTATAACATTGTATATCTCATTTGCATTTTCAATGTTCTTTTGGCATTTCCCCCATTTTTCTTGGCGTGCTGTTTTAAGGTCATCAATATCATTTAGTCCATAAATAAAAATAGAAACCACAGCCCTTGTATATTTCCACAAGTCTGTATCAGATTCATAAGTGGCAATAGCTTTACCACCAGATTCAAAAGTTAGTAATTCAGGGTCATTTTTCTTTGTAGGGTCAAGTAGTGCAATTTCTTCATTTTCATAATTATCAGTATGTTTTTCTGCAATGAAATAACTATCAAATTTAATTGGGAAGAAGTTACGTTTGTAAGAACTATTAATTATACCTCCACATATTCGATAGTTCTTATAGTTAAAAGCAAGCCACCAATAACCTAAACCTACATTTTTATTCTCTTTTATCCAGTCTGTCCGATATTTTTCTTGAAATACAAGATTAGGTATAGTAACCTGAAATTTAATTACTTCTTTTTTAGGTCTGAAATGTTCTACGTGATATTCAGATACATTTTCTATGGATTCTGAAAACCAACACTTATTTGCATTTGGCAAGGCAAGCATTTCTCCTTTTATTTTACTCCAATTACCTTTTAGAGTAATATAGTCTTTACATTTTTCAATGCTGTCAAGAGAAACAAGATTTTTAGTATGCTTTATTGCTTTCTTTTTCCACTTGTCATTTGGTGTAAAACTATCTAAATCAATGAAAATCATAGTCCACGCTGTTTTTTTGCTTTTTCGTATGCTTCTTTTGCTTTTTTTAGCCTTTCCTGCTTATTTTCCTCTGAAAGTGGTTCTGTAATTTTATAAACATCATAATCAGATTCTTTCATTGCAGCAATAAAATCCCAGAACAAAGGGTCGTGATAAGGCATTGATTTTGTACCCATTTCTTCGGTTATTCGTTGTAATTCTTGGGCTTCTTCTTTGCTAAGACTTTCGCCTTTCTTTTCCAAATCTAATTTTTTTGAAAACAAACGCCTACGTTTCAAAATTTCTTCGTAAGTATCTTTATCAATAGTTGTAGTCAAGCCAAAAATATCACTCGTCAGAATACCGTCAATACTCATTCCTTTTGGATTTATATGTGGCATATAGTTATCTATTTTGCCATCTTTTCGGAAAAACACTCGGATTTGCTCTTTTTCTAAACTTCCAATAGTCAAAGCGTGGTGTGTCGACATTATCATTTGACTATTTTTGTAATCTCCCACAACCTTATCTAATAAATCCAAATATTTATACTCCCAAAGTGGGTTTAGGTGAGTATCAGGTTCATCAAGTAAAAACAATGATTCTTCATTTTTAGTGAATTTTAATAAACCCAACACCATTAATAACTGTTGTTCTCCTTCGCTTAATTCCTTAAAAGTAATATTACCCGCAGCATCTTTTTTTCTTACTTTAATGCGTGTTTCGTGAATTAAATCAGAAATATAGGTACTTTCCAAAGCCTTAAAAAAATCAACATTCGACGTATATTCAGAAGCTAATTCTTCTAATTTTTCTTGACTTTCGAGATATAAATACCAACATTCTGTAGGTGTTGGTTTGTGACGAAAATCTGTTCTGATTTCTATTGTATGTTTGATAGGTGCTAATGATTTTTTGAACAAATGGTCTAAAAATGTTGAAACAAATCCCTTTGAATACCAAAACTTAATATTGCCTTCTTCTCTTTTCTTTCCTTTGTGCCAATTTGGTTCTTTGATGACAAATAAAGCAGATTCAAGTCCTACAATGTTTAAATGATTTTCTAAAAAAAGTCTTGTTTCTTTATCCTGAAAAGCATAAAATGCCAACAATACAAAATTGCTATGCACAGGTTGTGCATAAAAAAGAGGACGGAAAGGTTCATCTTTCCCTGCTAATAAATCATCATAAAATTTATTTTGTGATTTATCAAAATGTTCTTCTAAACGGTTGCTAAATCCTGAATAATAAGCAAAGACATAACGAGGCAATAAATTTTCTACTTTATGCCTTTTATTAAATGTTGTTTTTGATTTTAGCTCAGCACCATTAATGACAATCTTATATTTATTTTTAGCATTATCAGGATTTGCTGATATTTCTATTTTTTTATCACTACAAATATATTTGATAGCATATTTAAATGGCGGCGTATTTTCGTCATATAATAAATCTCTAAAAATTAATACCAATGCTTCCAGAAAATTAGATTTTCCTGCACCATTTTGCCCAACCATAACCATTTTGTTAAGATTTTCATCATCTGTAAGATAAATATGAAACTTATCAAGGTTTTTAAAATTTTCAATATAAACTTCGGTAATTTTCATTATCTTTTAGTTGTTTAAAGAAATTATACTTTCAGGTTTTTCACTATCTTCATTGACAAGTTCCCAAGTAATGGTTTTGTCTGCATTTTTATTTTTTAGGTCTGCATAAAAAGCATCAATATTGCCTTTATATTTTGAGGCTTCCCAAATTTCTGTTGCAGACATTGGATTATTTTCTTGTTTCAAAACTTCCGCTATATCTAATTTAGATACATTTTTAATTTTATTTTTCATATCAGTTCGTTGTTTTGAATTTGATTTTAAATACTCTTTCTTTTCTCTCTCCAATTTCTCTTTTTCTTCCCTAATTTTCTCCAAAAGACTTTCTAAACTCTCTGTTTGCGGTGCTGCTGCTACCAATTCGCCACTAAAAGCCTGTCGCAAAATAGACTTTTCCAATTTATTAAAATTGTCTATTGCAGTTTCATAATTGGCTTGCACTTTGTCTGCAATAGCTAATAATAATTCTACTTGGCAGACTATTTCGGTTTGTTCGGTAATAGAAGGAATTATAACATTAATTGCAAGTAAAATATCATTACTAATATTTGCTTGATTTACGTAAGTTTTAGCAACACTCTTAAAATAACCACTTTGAAATAGACTTTGTAGAAGTATGATAAAATAATTGTTTTTAATTACAGTATTATCTTTCACTCTAATTATGGTCATATGATTTGATAATGTTGCACTTTTATCTTTAAAATTCCACAATGCACTTTTACCAACAAGTTCTAAGCTATTTGTATTATTAAAGATAATATCACCTTCTTTGATAAAAGGTAAATTATTATTGTCAATATCAACAGATTTTACGGCATCAAAATTAAACTTATCATCTTTGATATTAAAAGGTCTTATGTGCATATACCCTTTACCTTTTTCGTTCCATTTACCTGATGAGAAACCATCTTGAAATGATAAAGCATCACTAATTTGTGCCAAATTTATTTTTTCAGATAACTTTATCTTATTTTTCTCTCTCCATTCCTCTGTCAATTCCCCAGAAACAGCCCTTTGCAACACAGCTTGACGAAATTTAGCTAAGTATTTTGGTATTTTTGCTAATTTTTTACGAGCAGTTTCTAAATCTGTAAAAATCAAATCCAATTTCTCTACAATGGCGTTTTGTTCAGAAAGTGGTGGTAATGGAATAGCAATATTTGCTAATTTTGTTGCATTAATGTTAGGTATAGAATTACCAGATACATTTTCCACAATAGCCTCCCAAAACATTTCAGATTTAAGGAAGTAATTTACATATTTTGGATTTACAATAATTGGTTTAAATCGTATAAGATAAGACGCAAAAAACGATTTTTTAGGAACTTCGCAAACCAAAACACTTAAACCAACAGAGCCAGAACGGGCAATTAAAATATCATTTTTTTCAATTAAAAAACTTTGAATATCAGAAGGCAAATCTGTTGCAAAAGGTACTGTTTGCCAATCTATTTTATTATTTTTTATATCAGTTATACGAACATAAGCAAACTCTCCCTTTACGGTGGATTTTGAAGTCCAGCCATATTGGGGTTTAGTACAAACCTCGCCTATTGTTGTTATAATCCAATGTTTAGGTATATTCATCATTATTTTGTTTGTAATAAATCCATAATTGCCTCAAAATGATTTTTAATGTCCTCTAATTCGCTAACGACTTTTTCAGCGTAAACATAAGGTTTAGAAAGTTCGGCTTCGTCTAATAAAATATCATCTTCAAGCCATTTAAAATCTAACTCATAATGATTTTCTCTTAATTCTTGTGAAGAAAACCGTTTAAAGTTGTCTGTTTCTTTTCGTTTACTTGTGCCATTTGGATTTTCTCCATAGCAATTTACAAAATCTTCGAAATGTAAATCATAATTTAAAGGTCGTGATTTTTTTGTAATACTTGGTACATTTGCCCTTGCATCATACACCCACACATTTTCCGTAGGCTCACCCTTTTGCAAAAACACGACACAAGCCTTTACACCATTGGCATAAGGGGTAAAAGTGCCACGAGGCAAGCGTAAAATCGTATGCAAATTACAATTTTTGTTTTCAATTAAAATTTGCCACACTTCTTTTGCTTTGGCATCAGTCAAACAACTATCAGGCAATACAATAGCCGCACGACCTTTATCTTTTAGCATTTCGTAAATATGCTGAATAAAATTGATTTGAATATTGCTTGTTTCCACCTCAAATTTACGTTCTTTTGGCGAGCCTAACGTGCCTCTGCTACCAAAAGGTGGATTTGTAAGCACACAATCCAAACTTTCTTTTGCTACAATTTCCGTATAAATAGAGTCGCCAATTTTTAAGGTTTTTGTAGCATCAACCCCACGCAAAAACAAGTTCATTAAAGCCAAACGATAAGGTCTAACCACTAATTCCTGCCCATAAAAAGCATTATTACGAATATAATTTGCTTGTTTTTCGGTCAATTTTTTAGCTTTCAAAAACTCTTTCTGCCAAGCCACCGCAACCGTCAAAAATCCACCTGTTCCCATTGCTACGTCCCCAATTTTGAAACCATTTTTGTCTAAGTCCTTGTTTTCCAAAGGATTAGGTTTCATTACGTTTACAATGGCTTGTATCAAAGGTCGAGGCGTAAAAAACTGTCCTGCACCTTTTTTCCCCTCATTCGCTGTCTTTTCCAAAAGCCCTTCAAAAGCCTCACCTTGCACATCTTTATCTAATTCAGTCCAATTAATACTTTCTATACCAACAATAATTTTTTTCAGACTTGCAGGATTTTGTATTCTCGATATGGGCTCTTGAAAAATTAAGCCTAAAATATTATTTTCGTTTTTCAGAGTTTGCAAAGCATTTTCATAAAACAACTTTAATTCTTCGCCACTCAATTTAATCATTTCCTGCCAACGACAATTTTCAGGAATACTAATATCACTCTCATCTGCCATTTTTAGAAACAGCAAATAGGTAAGTTGTTCTACATAATCAGCAGAATCAACTCCATCGTGGCGAAGTATGTGGCAATAAGACCAAAGTTTTGCGGTAATATCCATTTTTATCCTTTTGAAACTATTTGATTTACAATAATTTAATAGTTTTTATAGGGGAGTTTTAAATAAAAAATAAAAAAATATTTACAAAAATAAAAATCAATTTTAAATATACTACTAAAATTAGATATGTATTTCTATTCCTGCAAATATATTAAAAATTAGATTAGATTGGACATTACCCTATCTCCTTCAAAACCCTTCTTGTTTCCTGAATAAATTGGAAAGAGATAGCCGCTCGCAAGCCTGAGAGTCTGCCATAGAAGGTACAGCAATAGAAATTCTTTGCTTTGCGGCGTGTTAAAAAAAAACGACTGTTAGGGTCTGAAGACCACTAACAGCGTTTTTGATGTGTCATAATAGCCTTAGTCGAGTAGGAAAAAAGAGGAGTATCAACAAAAAACATGTTGCTACTTCTCTTTAAAAAAGCTACCTCATTCTTGTAGCCTCCATTTCTACTGTTTCTATTACTTTTCCATCACGAGTGCTGTAAGACCGAGTGATGAACTTCTCACTATCCAAACGAATAATCTCAGCGGGTGCAGGGTTTATCCCAAATACATTCAACCTTTTAAAATTAGACGCAGCCTCTGGAGCAGTTGCCTTAGGGTCGTACTGCATAGAAAACTGACCAAGTGCTTTTGTTGAATAATTACCATATACTTGCGTTATACCAAAGCCAATAGTAATTTTTAGCCCCGAGTCAAAGGTTTGATAGTCTCTACAGCCACGAAGTCCACTTTCATCTATTCTTTTAGTGCCTCCTAAGTGGTATTCTTTAGCACATTTCTCGAAGTGCAGAAAACTTCTTTCAAACTTGACAAGTGTGTCTTTTTGGGCATTGGTAGTGCGTATGCTCTCTATTTTCCAGTCTCCGTCTATGCGACTAAGCAAGTCTTCGGGATACCAGAAACCATCCTCGCAAGAAGCAAATGCAAACAAGGAGAGATATAAAATGAGTTTTTTCATGGAATTTTGACTGTTTTTAGTAAAAAAATAAAATTTACCTTCAAAAGTGTTGCAGGTGCGCTTCTCGAACACCTGCAACGGAGTAATTAGTTTCGATTATAGCTTCATTCCCAATTTAATACTTGCCATCGCTGAAGTAGGGTTGTAATATGCTACTTAGTTCTATAATGTGTTTCATAATTTTAAAAATTTGGTTATTTACACTTTGGTAAATAGGTAGTGCAATTACTTGGGGACAAAAATACGGCTGAAAACAATGCGTGTCAATGGCGAAAAAGTTGTAGTTTTGCTAAAAAACATCCTAATTTAACTTGAAAAGTGTTATAATTTTTTAATATTAAAAGTCGTTAGCTTACCCCGCTTGAAGCCAAAGAAATAGTAATTTTTTTTTAATATACTGTTCAAATGTTACTAACCTGCCAATAAAACAGTAAATTGCAACTGAAATTTCTTACAAAACTTATATATTTTAATCTTAACCGTTGGCAGCTTGCTGTCCCAACAATGAACTTTGTATGACTATGACTACAGCACAAGCAGAAATCGCTGAACTCTCTGAAAAAATAAATTATTATAACGAAAAATACTATCAATCACACACTTCAGAAATTACTGATTATGAGTTTGATATGCTCTTGAATAGACTTATAGAGTTAGAAAAACAGTTCCCCCAATTTGCCCAGCCCGACTCGCCAACCAATAGAGTAGGCGGTGGCATTACCAAAAACTTCGCTACAGTTACCCATAAGCGACCTATGCTTTCGCTCTCCAATACGTATAATGAGCAAGATTTGAGAGATTTTGATGAAAGGATAAAAAAAGCCTTAGGGAATGAGGAGTATGAGTACATTTGCGAACTCAAGTTCGATGGGGTAGCCATGAGCTTGCATTATGAAAATCAGGTACTTAGCACCGCAGTAACACGCGGAGACGGCGAGCAGGGAGATGACGTTACTACTAATATCAAAACGATTCATACAGTACCGCTACGTATTCATTATGAGGCACTTCCGACAAGTTTTGAGGTGCGAGGCGAGGTAATAATGCCGCATGATAGCTTTGACAAGATAAATGATGAAATAGCCAAAGAAAACGAGCAGAGGGCAAAAGAAGGGAAAAAATTATTGACTTTTTTGGCAAACCCAAGAAATGCTACTTCGGGAACAGTTAAAATGCAAGATTCTGCCGTAGTTGCCAAGCGAAATCTGATGCTTTATAGCTACGACTTTCTTTCAGATAACCAAGTCTTTGCATCGCACGAGGAGTCTTTGACAGCCCTCAAAAAGGCAAACTTTCATATCTCCGCCGACTATGAAAAGTGCAAAAACATCGACGAAGTCATTGGTTTTATTAATCGGTGGGAAACAAAACGCTACGACTTGCCAATGGATACTGATGGCATCGTGGTAAAAATAAACAGCTATGCCCAAAGAGAACTATTAGGCTTTACCGCCAAAAGCCCACGCTGGGCTATTGCCTACAAATACAAGGCAGAAAATGCCGCAACTATCTTGGAATCAGTTACTTTTCAGGTAGGCAGAACGGGAGCAGTTACCCCTGTGGCTAACTTAAAAGCTGTGAAATTGGCAGGGACTACGGTAAAGCGAGCTACTTTGCACAATGCCAATGAGATAAGCCGCTTAGACTTGCACGCAGGCGATACCGTTTTCGTGCAGAAAGCAGGGGAAATTATACCGCAAGTGATGAGCGTGGACTTGGCGAAAAGGCAGCAGGGGGCTTTGCCGATTCAGTTTGTAACAAATTGCCCCGAATGTAATACTTTGCTCATCCGCAAGGAAGGCGAAGTTGCCTATCTCTGCCCTAATGAAAAGGGCTGCCCACCCCAAATCAAAGGAAAAATAGAGCATTTCATTAGCCGCAAAGCGATGGACATAGACAGCTTGGGCGAAAAAACGATTGAGATTTTTTTCAAACAGGGCATCATTGGCAATGTAGCAGATTTGTATAAAATTACGAAAGAAGATATTTTGAAGTTTGAAGGTTTTAAGGAAACTTCGGCAAATAATATTTTGGCGGGGATAGAAAACTCGAAGCAAAAACCTTTCAAAAATGTACTTTTTGGATTAGGCATCCGTTTTGTAGGGGAAACTGTAGCAGAAAAATTAGCCAATTTCTTCAAAAATATTGCTAACTTGCAGCAAGCAACTATCGAGGAATTAACGACTGCCCCCGAAATTGGCGAAAAAATTGCTCAGAGTCTTATTGAATATTTCAAAGATACCGATAACCTTTCCCTGATAGAATCACTAAAAAGTGCAGGACTTCAATTTACTGCCCAAGACGAGGAAAAACCCCAACTTAGTAATAAATTAATAGGAAGGACATTCCTTGTTTCGGGCGTTTTTGCCAATTTTGAGCGTGATGCGTTCAAAGATGTGATTGAGGCACATGGCGGCAAAGTGCTTTCGGGCGTTTCGGGAAAGCTAAACTATCTGGTAGCTGGCGAAAATGCAGGCAGCAGCAAGTTAGAAAAGGCACAAAAATTGGGTGTACAAGTAATTTCGGAAAGCCAGTTTTTAGAGATGATTCAGTGAAAAAAACAGAGAAAATTACCCTACGAACTTGAAAGATAGTATCTATGAATACACATAAAATATTTAAGAAACTAAAGCAGCTTCTTATAGCTTCTGCTCTTTTTGTCATCAGTATATTTATTGGTGTAGAGGGTTTCCAATATACTGAAAACTACAATGTAAGGGATGCTTTCTTTATGACAACCATGATTATTTCCACTACGGGCATGAACGAGGTGCATAAACTAAGCCCTGACGGAAGGCTATTTGTTTCATTTTATGTTATTTTCAATTTATTTATCTTTGGTTACTTCATTTCTGTAGCCACATCTTATATCTTTGAGGGAGGTTTACAAGAAGTTTTTAAAAATTATATGAGCAATAGAGTTGCCAACAAAATGAAAGACCATACCATCGTTTGTGGGTATGGCAGAAACGGAGCAAAAGCCTGCGAAGAGCTTTATAGGAGCGATATGCAGTTTGCCATTATTGAGAAAAGCACGGAAAAATTGCAAGAGGCTATCAGTCTGTACGAACACAGAAAAAATATCTATATCTTAGAGGGAGATGGAACTTCTGATGATGTACTCATCGATGCGGGTGTAAAAAGAGCAAGAACAATTATCTCTACACTTGGTGAAGACGCTGACAATGTGTTTGTTACACTCACAGCCAGAGAGCTAAACCCTAATATAAAAATCATAGCAAAAGCAGTGAGGGAAAGTTCAGTGCCAAAACTCATGCGCGCAGGGGCGCATCACGTAGTAGTTCCCGAAATCATGGGAGGGACGCACATGGCAAACTTGGTAACGAAGCCAGACGTAGTTGAATTTTTAAGTATGCTCAACGGCATAGGGCATACAGAACTGCGATTAGAAGAATTACGCATCTCTGAAATGAAAGAAGAATACAAAGAAAAAACAATACAAGAACTGAGCGTGCGAGAAATTACAGGCGTAAATATCATTGCCTATAAAGACATGGACGGCTTTATGTTTAACCCCACCCCCGAAACAGTGCTTGAGGAAGGCGGTGTAATTATCGTATTAGGCACGAAAAACGAAATTATAACTTTCGTGTCTTATTTTTCGAAGTATTAAAAAAAAATTAGTTTAAAGGAATTTCTTTGTTTTCTTCGCTTAAAAGTTCAATTTTGCCACTTTTGCTCATCTTATATGTTTTTTCATGCAAAGTTTTTTTATGCAGGTTAGCTTCATCTTTCCCCCCTACAAATTGGTAATCGCTCGTAAGTTTGCTGATATGGATTGTGCTATCCTCCCTCACAGACGAGGTACGGTTTAGCTCTGTAGGCGGCAACGTACTTTCAGGCTTATGGAACAAAATTTCATCTATTTTTTTCCCTTCCTTGTCCACAGTAGCCAAGAAAATATAAATATCGTCATGAGGTGGCAAATTATTTCTTGCATACAAAACTACTGAAAACAAATCTGTTTCATAAAGTTTCCCAACATGATAAAACCTACAGCAATTAATTTCAGACTGTATATGCGTAGAATCTATGCCTTTTTCGATGGTAGTGCTATCCAATACAAAAACGTGGCGAAAAGAAGAATCAACATGGTGATTTTCAGAAAGTAAAGCGGAAAATGCACCATAATTTTTATTGTCCGTACTCATCTGATATGGCAAAGATAAGGGTGGAAACTTCTCGTTAAAAATTTTGTATGAGGTAAAAGCAATAGTGCTTTTCTCCCCTTCTTTGCCATTATTACAAGCAAAAATAATCACTGAAAGAACGATAAAATAAATAGTGTACAGCTTTTTCATCATTATTGTATGTTTCATTTCTACAAATATAAAAAAATCAAATAAAGTATGCAAAATAAAGAAAAGTGCTAAGACGGGACTGGTAGATTAAAAGTTTCTTTTTAACATTTTTTTGAGTGAAAAATCTTGTTATTGCAAAAGATTTGCTAATTTTGCGACTCAAAATTTAGAAGCAAAAAAAAATGGCTAAGAATTTAAAAACAGATACAACAAAAAACGTTACTTCCAAAGATGATGCGGGTATGCAGATATTTGAGAGTGCGGAGGCATTGCAGCAGGGTTTAAGCAAGACAGAGGAATTCGCAAAAAGCAACCAAAAATTAGTGATGGGTGCTGGAATAGGTCTTTTAGTAGTGATAGCAGGGGTATTATTCTTTCAGTGGAATAGTGAGTCGAAAAATGCAAAAGCACAAAAAGAACTCTTCCCTGCACAGTTTTACTTCGAAAAAGACTCTGTAAAGAAAGCCTTGGCAGGAGATAATAGCAATACTACTATTGGCTTAGAGGCAATTGCCGATGAGTTTGGTGGTTCAAAAGGTGGAGATTTAGCTAAATTTTACATTGGTGTTGCCAAACTAAAAGAGGGAAAGTTCGACGAAGCGATTGAAAAATTAGAAAGTTTTAGCCCTAATGACTTACTTTTGCAAGCAAGAGTCTATAGCCTTATAGGTGATGCTTACATGGAAAAAAATGACTTAGGAAATGCTATTTCTTTCTACAAAAAAGCCTCAGACTACAATGCGAATGAGTTTTTTACGCCTGCATATATGGCTAAATTGGCTTTGGCTCAAGAACTTAACAAAGATTTAAGTGGTGCAGCAGATACTTACAAGCGTATTATTGACGAATTTGAGGAGTCCTCAGAGAAGGCAAATGCCCAGAAAAAATTGGCTAAATTAGAGCAAATACTCGGAAAAAAGTAATAGCTTTTTAAAATAACGAAAAAACCAATAAATTCATATAAACTTATGAATTTATTGGTTTTTTTAATTCTTTTTTGTCGTTATTAGCTTATTATTTTATAGATTTCTTCACAATTTAGACAACTAACGATATGCCTATTCTCTATGCACTTCTGGGAATTTTAGCGCTCATTTTGCTCATTACCTACTTCAAATTAGACACCTTTATTTCCTTTATTTTGGTTGCACTTGGCTTAGGCTTGCTTACAGGTATGCCCGTTGCCACTATTGGCAAATCTATCCAAACAGGCATAGGCAATACGCTGGGGGACTTAATCCTCATTATTGGCTTTGGAGCTATGCTTGGCAAATTGGTAGCCGATAGCGGTGCGGCACAGCGAATTACCCAATTTATTATTACCATTTTTGGTGTTCGCTATGTGCAGTGGGGCATGGCATTAGCGGGCTTTATTATCGGGATTCCGTTATTTTATAACGCAGGTTTTATCATTGTTGTTCCGCTTATTTTTGCCGTAGCTTCCTCTACCAAACTGCCAATTCTCTACATTGCTATCCCGATGTGTTCGGCTTTGTCAGTAGCGCATGGCTATTTGCCGCCGCACCCTTCTCCCGTAGCTATCTCTTCGCAACTCGGTGCTGACATGGGGCTTACGCTCATTTATGGCATCATCATAGCGATTCCCGCCATCATTATTGCAGGACCTATTTTTGGAAAAACCCTGAAAAAATATGCCTACAGAGAAGGTGATTCTCTTTTCCAAACGAACATCATTAGCGAAGACAAATTGCCTAATTTAGGCATTAGCCTGCTCACTACTTTGTTGCCTCTTTTGCTTTTTGTCTTTACGGCTATAGTTGAAAAATTTGATATTCAGTCGCCTATTTTGCAACTGCTTGGCGCACCCTATATTGGTATGCTGCTTTCTGTTTTGCTTGCTATTTACCTGCTCGGCTTGCGGCAGGGCAACGACATGAAAACAGTGATGAAAAAATTAGAAGAAGCCTTCAAAGCCACTTCAACAATTTTACTCATTGTAGCAGGTGCGGGTGCTTTAAAACAAGTCCTCAACGATAGCAATATCAGTAAGTACATTGGCGAGCAGCTACAGTACGCCGCCGTTTCACCCCTCATCTTAGGTTGGGCTATTGCAGGGACTATCCGCATAGCTGTAGGCTCGGCTACGGTAGCAGGGCTTACTACGGTAGGGATTCTTGCTCCGCTTATCCAACAGCAAACAGCCATCAGACCTGAGTTAATTGTGCTTTCTATCGGGGCGGGCAGCCTGATGTGTTCACATCTAAACGATGCAGGATTTTGGTTATTCAAAGAATATTTTAACCTTACCATCAAAGAAACCCTCAAAACGTGGACAGTCATGGAAACTATTGTTTCTGTGGTAGGCTTGGCGGGCGTACTGATTCTCAATATATTTGTATAAGAAATCCTAATTTTTAAGAGAGTACAAGTAAATGCTGAATTTCTATGCTAAATTTGCAAAAAATTAGCCCTACCTCCTTATGCAAAGGCTAATAGATATTATTTACCAAATTGACTAATTTTTTTAAACTCATTACTAACAATGGCAACAAGAAAAAGATATGATTATGATGACGAAATAGATAAAAAAGTAAAAGTCAATAAAAGCACTATCAAACATTTATTAGGGATTTATAAATTTATTTTGCCTTACAGAGGCTTTTTTATTGCGGGCATGGTTTGTTTGGTTTTCTCCAGTGCCATTACTTTGGCTTTCCCTTTCTTCACAGGTCAGCTCATAGATACCTCCCTCGGCAAGCCCTTAGACACAGGAATAATTATTGGGGAAGTCTTTGAGATAGAAAGAGATAAATACGACTTTTTGGCGCGCGATATTAATATGATAGCCTTAGTGCTTATTCTTATTCTTATTATTCAGAGTGTATTTTCCTTTTTGCGTGTTTTCTTTTTTGCCCGCGTGAGCGAAATGGGCATTGCAGATATTCGCAAAGCCCTGTATCAGAAACTTATTACCCTGCCCATTTCTTTTTACGACAGCAGGCGAACAGGCGAGCTGATGAGTAGGCTAACGGCTGATGTTTCTCTCTTGCAAGATACTTTTTCCATCACCCTCGCAGAGTTTTTTAGGCAAATTTGTATTTTCATCATAGGCTTGAGTATTCTTTTTTGGGAAACCCCCAAACTAACTCTTTTTATGCTCGGCACAATTCCAATTTTGGTAATTTCGGGCTTAATTTTTGGCAAATACATACGCCAAATGTCTAAGAAAACTCAAGATGAAATGGCAAATGCCAACACAATAGTAGAAGAAACTTTGCAAGCCATTCATGTAGTTAAGGCTTTTACGAATGAGTTTTTTGAGATAAATCGCTATCGGCATACGTTGGATAAAGTAGTGAATACCGCCTTGAAAACGGCATCCTACAGAGGCGTATTTGTTTCGTTTATTATTTTAGCCATCTTTGGGGGCATTGTTGGCGTACTTTGGTACGGTACGGGCTTGGTAGAAAAGGGGGAAATTACCATAGGGGACTTGACCGCATTTGTGATTTATACCATGTTTATCGGTGGTTCTATTGGCGGGCTGGGCGATATCTACAGCCAGATGCAGCGCGCGATTGGTGCTTCGGAAAGAGTCAAAGAAATATTAGACAAAGAAAGTGAATTTGATTTTATGATAATGCAGCCCCAAATGCGATTCAAAGGCAATATAGCACTTGAAAATGTACATTTTACTTACCCTACTCGCCAAGATATGGAGATACTCAAGGGAATAAATATCAGCATAAAAGCGGGCGAAAAAATAGCATTGGTAGGGCATAGCGGAGCAGGAAAATCTACAATTATACAGCTTTTGCTCAGATTCTACCAATTAGACAAGGGAAGCATAAGCATAGATGGCAAAAATATACAAGATTACCCCCTGCTCACTTACAGAGATAATGTAAGCGTAGTACCGCAAGATGTCATGCTTTTTGGCGGTACTATCAAAGAAAACATTGCGTATGGCAATCCCGAAGCTACTGACAAGGAGATTATGGAGTCGGCACGCAAGGCAAATGCTTTTAATTTTATTGATTCTTTCCCCGAAAAATTTGAAACCGTGGTCGGCGAAAGAGGTATCAAACTTTCGGGCGGTCAAAGGCAAAGAATAGCAATAGCAAGGGCAATTCTGAAAAATCCTTCTATTCTGATTTTAGACGAGGCTACGAGTTCTTTGGATGCAGAGTCAGAGCAGCTTGTGCAGGAGGCTTTGGAAGAATTAATGAAAAATAGAACTTCTATTATTATTGCGCATAGATTAGCTACTATCCGCAAAGTAGATAGAATATACGTTATCGAAAACGGGAAAATAGTAGAGGAAGGCACGCATGAAGCCCTCACAAACATAGACAAAGGCTTATACAGCAATCTGATAAAATTACAAATGCTAGATGGCTAAAAGTATAGGAACAAAAAACAAAAAGCGTTTGCTAAACATTGGGTTGGCAAACGCTTTTTGTTTCAATATATTTTAACTTTTTACTGCACCGTAACATTAAAATTAACCTCTATATCTGTTTCGCCTCCAGCATTAGCTACCTGACCGTTAGCTACACCTGCACCTGCTTTGTTCGGCTTGTGCCGCAAGATAACAGTAAGAATCCCGTTCCCCGTTGCTTTGGTCATTACACTGTTTTTCAGCCCAATAGGGTTATTATTTTTGTCTTTATCAGCATAAGAGAGCGAGAGAAGATTAGCTGCCGCCGTTCCCGTAAAAAAGAACTGATGCTCGTATCCTTCTTCAAAAATCTCCTCTGTAATGTTTCCTATTTTGCTTGGGTTAGACTCGTCAAGAACTTCTAACTCGAGGGAGTAATTTTTTCCATTTGCCAACCGAATAGCATCTATTACGGGAGCATTTCCGCCAGCTCCGTCCAAATCTCTGTAGGTAAAAGTCTGACTTGTTCCGCCTTCGCTAAATCGAAGCCTAACTGTTGTGATTAGCTCTGACTCGTTGCCATCAGCAGGTGATTCCTCCTTCTTTGAGCAAGAGAAAAGCACAGCAACCATGCTCATTGCTACGAGCATAGAAAGAATTTTTGTTTTCATGTTTTTTGATTTTTACTTAATTTATTTCACGCTGTATTTTTCTAAAATAGCAGATGCTTTGTCTTTGATTTTTATAATGTTAGCTTTTGTTTCCTTCTGAATTTCGAGCATTTGCTCTGGCGTAACCTCTACCTTTTCGCCATGTTCGTGCTTGTGTTCCTCCTCGCCTTCCTTGTGTTCTTCGCCCTCATGATGATGATGTTCATGCTCATTGCCGGGTACTTCCACCAAGTTTGCCATCCACGTACTCATTTCCTGTGAAATAGCTTCTATTTCACTGATTTTACCTTGTAATTGGTTGGAGATAGAGTCATTTTTACCTGCCAGAGAATCTTTTTGGGCAGAGAGTTGGGCTTTTAGGTCATTTATTTGCTTCATCATCGGCATGATGCTGTCGTGGATAGCTACGGCTTCATTGTGCAGCACTGCTGCTTCTTTGAAAATAATTTCTGCTTTTTCGTCTTTGCCACCGCAGGCAAAAATAAAGGCAAGCAACCCGATAAATAATAGGTTTTTCATTTGATAAGAAATGGTTATTTGATGTTTTTAATGACTTTCATGCCAAATTGAGGTCTTTTTGCCGCCTCTGTGTGCTTATAGTAGGGAAATAAGGCTATCAGAATAGTGATGCCGACCGTAAGCCAAAGAGCAATTTTTTCTCTTTTACGCACCGTAGTAGTGCAGTTTGCGTGTCTACGATTGTAGTATATTTCATAGAACCCATAGAGCAGCAGCAAGAACTGCAAGCCAAACAGATAGGGCTGAAAAGAGGTCAGAAAAAGCAGATATGGCAAATTGACAAACCCAAACGCAAGCGTGAAGATTGGCAAAAGACAGCAAAGTGAATGGATAAGTGCCACTATAAAAGCAGTCGAAAATAAGCGAGTTAGCGATTTCATATTTTTATATTATATGCAACAATGTTGCAAATATAGAAAGCATATTCGGAATAAAAAAATAAAGTAGCAAATTTTTAAAAATTTGCTACTTATTAAGCGCTGTTTGAAAGACTTAGAAAGGTAAGTTTTCCTCATTATCATTTACTTGCGAGAAAGAGGAAAAATCGTCTGGAGGGAGCGGAATATCATCATTTTGGCTGGCTTTGCCGTCTTTGGCAGTTTCTATTCGCCACGCATCCAGATTATTAAAATAAGAAGTTACCCCGTCTTTGGTGTAGGGTTTGCCTTTGAGATTAAAAAAAACGTTGATTTCATCACCTTCCTTGAACTTATCCAAGAGTTCGCATTTATCTTGAATAAGTTGGAATTTTACTTGTTCTGTATAGTTTCCACTTGCTATTTCTAAAACGAACTCTCTTTTCTTAAAACGCTCCGTAACTTGCTGGGCGTTGAATTTTACGAGTAGCTTTCCTTTTACTTCTAATGATGACATACTTTTTTGGGATATTGAAATGTAACAAAAATTTGCTCCCAAATTAGTCATTTTTTACTTATTTACTTATTTCTACCACAAATTCTCCTACTATTTTTTTGTTGTACGCTTTCCAGCCGCCTCTGAAATCCCTGCTGGAAACGGCTATAAAGTCTGCAAATCTTTGCGAGTTCAGTACGCTAAGTAGCCATGCTACGTCTCCGTTATATTTGATACAATAGCCTGAATATAAGGAACTTTCTTCGTTTTCGTGCCAAATAAAATTAGGTTTGAGATTCATAGGGGAAAAGATAATTTTCTTTCCAAAACTTGTATCTAATCCCTGACTTCTGCCAAAGGCGTACCATGCAACTTTGTTTTTCTGCCCATTATCTCGCTTATCAAGCTCTTCCTTTACAGAAAGCAAATATTGGTAGGTAAGCGGATATTTTTTCAGATTTTCTTCCGAAATAATTTGGTGTTTGCCTTTGTTTTTCTGATAAGGAAATAAAACATACTCTTTTATTTCGTCTTCAGAACTTTTGAGTACCGAGCCTTTGACGATTGGCTTTAGCAGGGCAGTTTCTATTTTTATCTTTCCTTTCAGTCGCGTATTTGCCCATGCGTATTGCTCATCAATCCGCTCAATCGGGAAAATATAGACTTTATCGCAAAGGGTAGTAATACCTACATGAATTTGACAAATATCTTTGAGTTTCGTTCCTTGGGTATTTGTTGGCTTTTTGGCAGAAAGTTGCCAAAATTTTTGTGTTTCCACTTCTGTCCATGCTATTTGCCTGCTTGCAAAAGCCAATTTGCTGCTTGCTTGCTCAAATACAAAATGAGGGTGGTCTTGTTTTCCAAAAATCAGAATAGCACTATAGGTTGTGGCATTGTCAAAAACCTGAATATCCGCATAGTTTGTTATTTTTTTTATTGCCTTATTTTGCACCAAAAAATCTCGCAACGCCTTGCCCGTTTCCGTATAAAAAAATGTATTTGGCGTTATCAGCCCACAAATACCATCATCAGCAAGTAACTGATAGCATAATTCGTAAAATGCGATATAAATATCAGTAGAACCACTTTGGCAGAATTGATAGTTTTGCTGGACAAATTTTCTGGTTTGCTCGTCCAAATGCTGTATCCGAATGTAAGGAGGGTTTCCTACAATAAAATCAAATTTTTTATTTTTTCCGATACTCATAAACTCATTATTAGGTAGTTGGGTGATTGAGTCGCAAACTTTAATGTTCCAACTAACTGAAATAGAGAACGGGGCAATGAGTTTTTCCAGATTTCCTATGCACAGGCTAACAGCCTCTGCATCTATGTCCCAGCCGTGAAGATAGGATAGATTTTCTGCTAATTGGGCTGCGGGAGAAAGAGAGATGATGCGTTTGGCTATTTCTTCTAAAAATCTTCCATCGCCGCAGGCGGGGTCTAAAATGGTTTGCCCAAGCACTGTGGGCGAGTCAAAACCTATTTCATCTAAAATTTTGCTTACGATGAAAGGTGGGGTATAGACTTGCCCTAATAACTTTTGAGTATCGTATGTTTTTGCTAATGATGCCAATTTTTTGAGATTTGTAATTTTAATGCCATAAATTAGGGTGATGCCTGTAGCACAAACAGTTTTGGTATCCGTAAGGTACATAGTTTGCAGGCAAAAGATTTAGGTTACTTTTGACAAATTTTGTAATAAATTTACCACATAAATTAAGTAACACAATAAAGTAAAAGCGTAAAGCTATGAAAAAAAATATTCTTCAAACTTCCAATTTAATTTTTATCCATATTTTCCTTTTGATTTTTTCTTTCTTATGGACTTCCTGTAGCTCTTCCGATGAATATAAAGAGGAGTTACCTGACTTATCAGATATTAATTTTACATTGAAAATCAATCGTTTAGAAAAAGATATAGACAAGATAACTACTATAGATGATGCGGCAAAGTTTGTAAGGCAGTATCCCGACTTTGCAGATAAATATTTGCTTAGGGGGCAGTTTGGCGACTCAGCAACTATAGATGAAATTTTTAAACTTTCGCAAAGCCCCTATATAGATACGCTTATACAAGAAGTAAACGCACATTTGGGCGATATCGAAGACATCAGACTTCAATTAGAAACTGCTTTTAAGGTCATTAAGTATCACTATCCCGATTTCAAAATACCAGCCGTTTATACTGTAGTTACGGGTTTTAGTAATGATTTATTCGTAGATAGCAGCATGGTAGTCATTGGGATTGACTATTTTTTGGGCAAAAATACACGCTATACAGTAAGAAATCATAGGGGAGAAAAACTACCCGCCTACATGACCGACCGCTACCAGAAAAACTATATCGCTCCTGCGGTAATGATTCTTTTTGCCCAAGTTTTTAACCAAAAAGAGGAAAGAGATAAAACCTTGCTTTCTGAAATGATTGCATTTGGGAAAACGTATGAGTTTGCAAAAATGACCATGCCCGATGTGCCAGATTCTGTGCTTATTAGCTATTCAGGAGAGGAAACAGATAAATGTTTTGCTAACCAAGATGTTCTTTGGGCGCATTTTGTGCAGAAAAATTTATTTTTCGATAAAAGCCAAGCTACACTCAATAAATATATTGGAGAGCGACCTTTTACAAGCGAAATAGGCGATGACTGCCCAGGTAGGATAGGGCGGTGGATTGGCTGGCAAATAGTGAGGAACTACCTCAAAAATAATCCAGACATCGCCTTGCCTCAATTAATGAAGGAAGCGAGAGCGCAATATATTTTCGAAAAATCTAAATACAAACCAATGCAATAAAAATTAAAATTTAAGGAGCATAAAATTGGAAATTACTTTTTTTTCTGTAAATTTACCTTCTATTAAAACTAATAAATTCCATTACCTATCTTGTAGCCTGTGAAAAAACTAATATACAATGTATTTGGGACAGTTTTTGTTTTTCTCACTATGTGGGGACTCTCCTCTGTAACTTTTAGTTTAGACTTTCTGAACGTATTTGGCGAAGTCTTGAATGATTATAATACAAATGACATTGCTTTCTCCAAATTTAAAGCACCCAGTGCCGCTACTGATACCAGCGTAGTAATAGTAAATATTGGAGAGTTAAGCAGGGCGGGTATAGCCCAACAGATAGACATTCTTAACAAGTTTGACCCCGCAGTAATAGGCATAGACGTTGAGTTTGAGCTAAATACAGACCCTATCGAAGATTCTATTTTGGCAGCTTCGTTTGCTAATACCAAAAACCTCGTACTCTGGAGTAAAGTAACTGATGGCAAGCCCGACTCTCTGAACGAACACCGAGCGTTGTGGGATACTCTAAAGCTCGTCAATCCGATGTTTAGCAAATTAGCTTATCATGGCTATACCAATGCGCTTACTGAAGGAGAAAGTGAATTTGAAACATGGCGAGAAACCTCTTCGGTCGAGCATATCATAGATGGCAGAAAAGAGTATAGCTTTGCTACCAAAATAACACAAAGATATGATTCTGCCAAAGCCCAAGTATTCATTGATAGGAACAAAGATTATCCCTTAGAAATCATCAACTTCCGAGGCAATCTGGACAAATTCACAGTTTTGGACATCAATGATGTATTGGATACAAACTTTGTAGCAGAAACTATCAAAGGGAAAATAATACTTATGGGCTACTTAGGTGCAGATACCCGAAGCAAAACATGGGATGGGGATAAATATTACTCCCCCCTCAATGAAAGACCTGTGGGTAGAGTGCCGCCCGATATGTATGGAGTTGTTGTTCATGCCAATATCGTATCTATGATTTTGCACAATGATTATATTGATACCATTCCCCAGTGGTTAGTTTACTTCATTGCTATATTCATGTGTTTTGTCAACGTAGCTTTGTTTTCTTGGCTCAGTGAAAGTGAGTTTTGGGGACCGTGGTACGGCATTGTTTCCAAAGTTATTCAGTTGATAGAAATAGTAGGACTCATCTATATCATGTTATATTTCTTCATAAACCAGAACATAAAGTTAGATTTGACGATTACTTTTCTTTCTACAGCCTTAGCAGGAGAACTAATAGAAATTTATGAAGTAGTGGTACAAAATTTGTCAAAAATATTTACAGGAAAATCGGCTATGTTGAAAGGTAAAAATGTTTAACTGAAACGATACCTTCCTTGTACTTTTTTAATTAAAAATTAGATAAAACAAAGAACTTTATATTTTTTTTTAATGTTTACAAGTCAAAACATAACTTCTTTCGGCATATTGCGTTAATGATGGTGACTGTTTTATTTTTTTACAATTAAATTGAACTTTGAAAACTTTAAGTTATTATTTAATATTAATCCCTACAGAACATGAAAACTAATTTTTTTGCTTATTGTGCATTGTTTTTCTTGCTTATTGGAACTGTGTCTGCGCAAGATTATGCCTTTAAGGTTTTGAGCAGTAAAGGACACAATATAGCAGGAGGAGCTTCTCTGAAAGTAGGTAGCAAACTTACTGCTAATCAGACTTTAGATGTCGGAGAAGATTCTTACTTGGTGTTGGCTTGCAGCAATGGCAAGACTTTAGAAATCACCAAGAAAGGTTCTTATAAGGTACAAGACCTCTCTACGCAAGCAAACTCTTCAGGCAGTTTGGCGAGCAACTATGCCAAATTCGTAATAGATGAACTTACCGAGGCTGGTAGCGAAGGAATTGCAGCCAAAAATCGTTTCCAACACATGAATAAGACAGGTTCTGTCAAGCGTGCTTTAGGTTCAGTAGCAACTATGTTGCCTTCCGAGAGATCTAAAATATACGGCAGTAATTTGGTGTTGAAATGGTATGTGAAAGACAATGTAGCTTTCCAAGACCAAATAGACAGATATAGAGTTCAGATTTTCAACTTGAATGACGAGGTCTTGTACACTAACGAGTTTAAGCAAGAGCAAGCAACTATCGATTTGGCTTCAAATCCTAAGTTGATGAAAGAAAGTGTGTTGGTTTGCAAAGTAATTCCGTTGAGCAAAGACAATAAAGAATTGGAAAACGCAGCTACAGTAGATGGAGATGCTATAGTACGTCTCGAAGAAGGAGAAAGCAAGCAAATCAGTGTAGAATTAGGTGCTGTTACCAAAGATAACCAGACTGCATTAGGAAAACTCATAGAGGCTCGTTTCTTTGAAGACAAAGAATTGTATGCTGATGCTATCCATGCTTACGAAGAAGCCATCAAAATTTCTGGTGGAACTGAACAATTCAAAAAAGTTTATCAGTTCTTTTTGGAGAGAAACGGCTTTACAAAAGACACTAATGAGAAGAAGTAAATACCTTTTCAAACAAAAATAGAACAAAGACTATCCTCAAAAGGTAGTCTTTTTTTATGCCGAATAATTTATTTTGCTTATGCACGATATAGAACCTTTTGCCCGTTGGGGAAAATTATATGCTGCTAATCAGGACAAGCGTTCTCCTTTTTTCAGAAAACGCTATGATTTTTCTATGTATCGGAATGATATTTATGGTTACTACATTCACCCTTCGTGGGACGAGATTGGCTCTGAAACGCTTTATTTGAAGTTACTGTTTTGTGATTATGCCCAAAATATAGCTATCATAGAGCTAATAGGCGAATGGAATGATACCTTACATAATGACATCATGCACCTTAAGCGGAATGTAATAGACTATATGATAAAAGAGGGTATCAAATATTTTATTATTATTGGCGAGAATGTGCTAAATTTTCATGGAGATGATGATTGTTATTACGAGGAGTGGTTCGAAGATGTGGAAGATGGCTGGATTACAGCTATTGGGTTCAGAGATTTTATATTAGAGGAGTGGACGAAATATAGGATTGATTTTTACATCAATTTTGGTGGCTCATTGGAAACAGTAAATTGGCGAACACTGCACCCGCTCAAGCTATTCCAAAAAATCCATGAGGTAATAGCTAAAAGAATATCTCTTACCTAATCAGTTTTATTTAAGCTTTTTATGCTTTTTTTCGTTCAAACAAATGATATTCGCAATAAATTTTATTGTCTGATTATTTTAAAATCATATAAATTTCTGAAAATATGCCTGTGTGGAATCAAACTAACGCCAAACATTTGCTTGCAAGGGCTTTGTTTGGGTACAGCAGAAAAAATTTAGAAACAGCTCTATCCACTTCATTGGAAAATTTTGTGGATAACTTCCTATTAGCAAATGTAGCTGCTCCACCAATACCCGCCGCATGGACATGGCTAAATGACAAGCCTGACCCAAATGCCCCTAATGGAGAAAGGAATAGGGAAATGATTGCTTGGTGGTTTGGGCTAATGGCAAATGAGGGGACTTCGATGAGAGAGAAGATGGTGTTATTTTGGCACAATCATTACGTATCGGAATACGAAAAGGTAAATTTTCCGCAGATACTTCACCTACAAAACAAGCTTTTCAGAGATAATGCTTTTGGTAATTTCAAGCAACTCACCAAACTGGTTACTATTGACCCTGCTATGCTTATTTATTTAGATGGGCAACTAAATAATAGAAACGCGCCTAACGAAAACTACGGGCGCGAGCTATTAGAACTTTTTACCATTGGCATTGGTCATTATACAGAAACAGACGTGAAGGAGGCTGCTCGCTCGCTTACAGGCTGGCAAAATAACTATGACAATGGTATAAAAAGCGTGTTGAATAGAAATCGTTTCGATAACACGAATAAAACTTTCATGGGACAAACAGGAAATTTTGGTTATGAGGAAATCATAAACATTATTTTTAACAAAGAAGAAACAGCCAAATTTCTATGCAGAAAACTTTATAAAGAGTTTGTATATGCCACACCTGATGAAAATTTTATTACTCAAATGGCAAATGTATTTAGAAATAATGATTACAATATCAAGCCATTACTTTCTTTCCTTTTTAAATCAGAACATTTCTACAAACCTGAATTTATAGGGGTAAAAATAAAATCGCCAGTAGAGCTTTTGGTGGGTACGGTCAAATACTTTGATATTGCTAACGCGGATACAAACTATATGCGTGAGGCTGCGAGTCCGTTGCAGCAAGTTCTTTTCGACCCGCCAAACGTAAAAGGGTGGCAAGGACAAAGAAATTGGATAAGTACCACTTCGTACCCACTCCGCAACCAATATACAGATGCCATCATAAATAACCGTAAAGCCAATGGCGTAGCTACTGCCTCGCGTTTGCCTATGTTATCGTATGCAAGGAGCTATAAAAGTGCGGAAAATGCAGTACAGTTCGTACAAGATATTGTGGACTTAATGTACCAATTCCCAATTAGCAAGCAAAGGCAGGAAAGCCTTCTGACTACGCTCTTGAGTGGAACTACGGTAGCCAATTGGACAACAAATACACCACAAGCAGAGCAAAGGATACAGCAATTTTTCAGAACGCTAATGCGAACACCCGAATATCAACTTTGTTAAAAGAAAAAAATGATAAACAGACGAGCATTTCTCAATCAATTTAGCCTACTTTCTGGCTCGGTAGCAGTCGGTTTGGGGGGCATACAGCTCAGGGCTTTTGCACACCCATTACTTTTAGATGTGCAAAGCACGAATGGAAAAGTATTGGTATTGGTGCAACTTACAGGTGGCAATGACGGGCTAAACACGCTTATTCCTTTCGAAGACAGTCTTTATTACAACAGTCGCCCCCAAATTGCTATTCCCAAAGCCCAAGTGCTTCGCTTAGATAATAACATGGGTTTTCACCCCTCTATGGGCAGTTTTAAGGAATTGTATGAAGGCGGGAAAATGAAAATAATGCAAAGTGTCGGCTATGAGAATCAGAACCGTTCGCACTTTCGCTCTACTGATATTTGGCTTTCAGCCTCTAACTCTGATGAATTTCTTTTTGATGGCTGGCTCGGCAGGTTTCTTTCCCATTCTTTCCCAGAATTTCCGAGCCAATCGCCCAAGCACCCAATGGCAATAGAGTTAGGCTCTACGGAGTCTATGCTTTTGCAAAGTCCCACAGGCCCCACAAGCATAGCCTTTGATACGCCAAACGCCTTCTTCCAGTTAGTAAGCGGTAGCATGGCAGATAACGACCCACCGCCCGCCACCCTTGCAGGCGATGAACTCAAATACCTCAAGCAAATTGCAGCCAACTCTATTAAGTATGCCAACGTAATTAAGAGTACAGCTGATAAGGTACAAAACAAGGTAACGTACCCTAATACAAGTTTAGGAAGACAGCTATCCATAGTGGCAGATTTGGTAGCAGGAGGCATGGAAACGCCTGTCTATCTGACAACTATAGGCGGATTTGATACACACGCACAGCAACTTCCTGCTCATGCAAACCTGCTCAAAACACTCACAGAAGCAATAGCAGCTTTCCAAAAAGATATTGAACTCTTAGGCATTGCCGATAAGGTCGCCTTGATGACTTTTTCAGAGTTTGGCAGACGCGTGAAAGAAAACGGGAGTGCAGGAACTGACCATGGCAGTGCTGCACCAATGTTTATCATTGGACAAACAGTGAAGTCGGGGACTTTGGGCAAAAATCCCTCCCTTACCGATTTGGATAATAATGGAGATATAAAACACCAACACGATTTCAAATCTGTCTATTCTACTATCTTGCAAGATTATTTTGGATTGGCAAAAAATGATGCAAAAGGTATTCTCAATAAGGATTTTGAGAAATACAGTATTTTCAGAAATGTAAAAGCACCAAAGCCAAGTACGAATCTGATAGAATTGGTACAAAACTATCCTAATCCATTCTCGCAAACAACAAAAATCGAATACAACCTCACTCGCAAAGCAGAGGTAAGATTTGTAGTGATGGATATGCTCGGCAGAGAACTCACTTCCATTTCGCAGGGTTTGCAAGATGATGGCTACTATAGCTTTGATTTTCAAGATAATAACTTAGCAGATGGTATTTATTTGTATTCTATTCAGGCAGATGACCAGCGAGTTACGAAGCGAATGATGATAGTAAGGTAGAAAAGAATAATCCTTGGTAGCAAGATTAAATTTCGAGTATTTCTTGCAAATTTAGCTTTAGATTACTTGCTTTGCAGGGAGAATAAATGAAAATTTAGGAAAAACGAAATGAAACAACATCATACTTTTGGCAAATTGGCTTGGTGGCACAGTAGCAAACTATTGTGAACAGGAAATTATTGCCCAAAAGTATCTAATATACAGAGGCTTACTGTTCGAACAGTAAGCCTTTTTTTTATTTTTATAAAATAATCATCAAAAAATGAAAACATTTAAACTACAAACACAAAGCAAAAAACTATTGGCGGATACTTTTACGCCCGTAAGTATCTACCTCAAATTGAGGGACAAGTATATCAATGCCCTGCTTTTGGAAAGTTCGGACTATCATGGTAACGAAAATGCTTTTACTTATATCTGTTGCGAGCCTATCGCTAAGTTTGAGGTAAGTAACAACCAAATAATTAGGCAATTTCCAGATGGGAGCGAAGAAAAAAAAGCAATTTCGGAAAAGAAGGAAGTAGTGCAAGCATTGGGAGATTTTGCACGCTCTTTTGAATCTGATTTAAAAACTAATAAGTTCATTAACAATGGTTTATTCGGCTATATGGCGTATAATGCAGTACAGTATTACGAAGATGTAGCACTCGAAGAAAAAGGCGATTCCAACTTAGGTATTCCTCTGGTCTGCTACCAAGTTTTTCGCTTTGTCATTGCTATTAATCACTTTAACAATGAGTTACATATTTTTGAGCATCAGCTAGCGGGCAAGGACGACGAAAGCAAAATCCCACAAATAGAAACACTCATTCGCAATAAGAATTTTTCCTCTTTCCACTTCTCGCTTAATGGAGAGGAAAGTTCAAATCTTACCAACGAAGCCTATATGGACTTAGTGAGCAAGGGCAAGCATCATTGCAGAATAGGAGATGTGTTCCAAATTGTACTTTCTCGGCGTTTCCAACGAAAATTTGAGGGTGATGACTTCAATGTATATCGTGCATTGCGTTCTATTAATCCTTCGCCGTATTTATTTTATTTTGACTATGGCAGTTTCAAAATTTTTGGATCCTCGCCCGAAACGCAACTTGCTATCAAGGATAACAAAGCTGCTATTTACCCAATTGCAGGAACTTTTAAGCGGACAGGCAACGACTTGCAAGATGCAGAGGCAGCCCAATCACTGCTGCAAGACCCCAAAGAAAATGCAGAACATATCATGCTTGTAGATTTGGCAAGGAACGATTTGAGCAAGCATTGTGAAAATGTGCAAGTTACTACCTTCAAAGAAATTCAATATTTTTCTCATGTCATTCACTTGGTTTCTACCATCAAAGGAGAGCTAAAAAATCAAGACAGTGCGGTGCAGATTGTTGCTGATACTTTTCCCGCAGGGACACTTTCGGGCGCACCCAAGCACAAGGCGATGCAACTCATTGACAAATATGAAAATGTAAGTCGCTCATATTATGGTGGTTGCATTGGTTTTATGGGATTCAACGGCGATTTTAACCAAGCCATCATGATTCGGTCTTTCCTTAGCAAAAACAATACGCTGCACTACCAAGCGGGAGCAGGAATAGTAGCTAAGTCAGACGAAAAGAGCGAATTGGAGGAGGTAAATAATAAATTGAGGGCTTTGAGAACTGCTGTGCAGATGGCACAAGAACTATCAAGCACTTGGTAGGGAAAAGTTCGCCGAAATAGAATTTATTTTGGCGAACTTCTCTAAATCTCTTAGTAAATTAATATACTATCCTAATGCCTCGTTGAGCGAAGGCAAATGACCAACTCTGTACAGAAAATCGATGTGTGCTTTGAGTGCTTTTCCAAAATCATGATTTACTTGGTAAGAAACGCCAAACTCTTTGGCGGTTGCTGCTACTATAGGTGCTATTTGCGGATAGTGTACGTGACAAATAGTAGGGAACAAATGATGCTCTACCTGATAGTTAAGCCCACCTACATACCAAGATAGCAACTGATTATCAGGAGCAAAATCCACCGTTGTTTCCATCTGATGAATAGCCCAATCGTTTTCTATTACGCCATTTGCATTTGGCAAGGGGTGCGTAGTGCCTTCTACGCTATGTGCCAACTGAAAAATAACAGTCATTACTATTCCTGCAATGAAATGCATCAGTACAAAGCCGGCAACAGATTGCCCGAAAGGAATATTAAAAAATAAAGTTGGTACGCCCAAAATTACAAAGAAATAAGTTGCCTTATCCGCAATGAGGCTAAGGAGGAAAATAGCATTTTCTTTCTTAGTGTTTTTATTTACCCCGTTGTTTGTAAATTTGAAATACTGAACAAAATCTTTTGCTAATACCCAATACAAAGTGAGGATTCCATAAAAGAAAAAAGCATAAATAAATTGGAACTGATGATGGGGCTTGACCTGCGTATGAGGAGAAAATTTTAGCACCAATTTGTCTTCCATGTCATCGTCCATGTGTGTAATATTGGTGTAGGTATGGTGCAAAACATTGTGCTGTAACTTCCAATTCAGCACTGCCCCTCCAGCAATATTGAGCGTATGCCCCATAATTTTGTTTATCAGTGGGTTAGACGAATAGGCACCATGATTGGCATCGTGCATTACGCCCATTCCTATACCTGCTATCCCAAAGCCCATGATTGCCCAAAGAGCCAATGCAATGCCAAAAGTGGGCGTAAAATAAAGCAGTGCGATAAAAGGAACTATATACATACTAATAAGCACTATAGATTTGATTATCATAGTCTTATTAGCGTGTTTGGAGATATTATTTTCTTTGAAATAGCCATCTACCCTACGGCGAAGTGTGGCATAAAAAGCATTTTTATCTACCTGATTGGTAAATCGAATTTGTGCTTTGGAGGTTGTTTGCTCTGACATTTTCTTTTAAGTTTATTTTCAATACAAAAGTAAGTGTATAATTACAATGTTAGTGAATTTGCGGTATATTTTCGAAATATTTATTTTAACAAAGCATTTTTAATTTTTCATTTATTTTTGCTTTACTTTGGCAAACACAATAATAAAAAAGCTATGAAACTAATTTTATCTACAGACTATATCGATGTTTATTACCGAGAAGACCTTAATATCCTCTATGCTGAGTGGTCAAAAAAAGCCAAGAGTATGGATAGAGAAGAATTTAAAAAACATATTATTGACTTCGTAGCCTATATAAGCGAATATAGCACAAAATACGGACTTTTGGGCTTTCTTACAAACAGTCAAAAAGGTCATTTTACCATGGATATAGACATTCAGGCGTGGCATGATGAAGTAATTGCGCCTCAATATTTGGCATATCGCATCGAGAAAATAGGCTTTGTCCTACCCAAAGAAGATTTTTTTGCAGCAATCTCTTTGCAACAAACTTTTGAGGAGGCGCAAGCCCAGCAGCTACAAACCAGATTTTTTAGCAATTTGGAAGATGCCTTGGCTTGGATGAAATAAGTAGAAAATATCGTCTTTCATTTCTTTTGCCAATAAAACTGAGGTAAATTGAGCGTGTTTTACATAAAAAATAGCTAAATTGCAGAATAAATATTTTTTTAACAAATATAGACTGTTGATTTATGGCAAAAAAACATACAAAAATAGCGGTTTTAGACCTATATAACAACGTTCCTAACCAAGGAATGAGGTGCATCAAAGAGATTATTAGCTCTCAGGATACGGTGTTAGGTGAAAGTCTTTCGTATGATATATATGACACAAGGTACAAAAACGAGCTACCCAAAGCACAAGATTACGATATTTATATAAGCACAGGCGGACCAGGCAGCCCATTTGATGGGGAGGGACTGGCATGGGAAAAAAACTTTTTTGCCCTTATAGATAATCTGTGGAATCATAATCAGCAGCATACTGACCGTAAAAAATATATGTTTTTTATCTGCCATTCTTTCCAAATGATGTGCAGGTTTTTCCAGCTTGCCTATATCACGAAGCGAAAATCTACCTCTTTTGGCATTTTTCCTGTCCATAAAATTCATCATGCTGACCGCGATGTTATCTTGGGAGATTTGCCTGAGCCTTACTATGCCGTAGATTCAAGGGATTGGCAGGTAATACAGCCTATCGAAAAAAACCTGCACACGCTCGGGGCGAAGGTTATTTCTATAGAAAAAGACAGACCTCACGTAAATTTGGAGCGGGCTACGATGGCTATTCGCATCTCTGATGAGTTCTTCGGCACACAGTTTCACCCCGAAGCCGACCCTATTGGTATGAGTATGTACTTTCAGCAAGAGGAGAAACGCAAGCAAATCATTGAAAATCATGGCGAAGAAAAATACAACAGCATGATTACGCACCTAAACGACCCCGACAAAATATCGATGACCTATAGCAAGGTTATCCCAAATTTTTTGACGAATGCTGTCTTAGCACTGCACCCAGAAATGGCACATGCCTAAGGGTTTATCATTTCTGATAAAATAACTCCCTCATTTGCAAGAGTAAATCATTGGCAAATTCCATATCTACGCGATGGGGGAGCGTACTTTTCTTGTAAATGGCTTCTATTTGCTCCACTTTGCTTTCTGCCTCTGCTATGAGCTTGTCATAGTCGTAACTTCCCCTGCGTATTTCTAAAAGTTGCTCCCTATTTGGTCTGCGAACAATAATGCCCTTTCCTTCTCCTATCTCGATGCACATATCGAGCAGGCGGTGGCAGTGCATCAAGTTCTTGCCGTCATAGCCCTTTCCATGCAGCATTGTTTCGCTGAAACGGTCAGGATTTCGCTTTTCTACCCACTCCCAATAGTGCTTATAGTCCTTGCAATAGATAGAATAACTATCTTTGCTATAAAAAAGAATAGCTATAGGCATTTCTCCTTCGGGAACAGAACTGAGTGAAAGTTCGTTGGAGTCGTCAGACTGAACAATACCTTTATAAGTTAGGGTATCTTTCTTGTCATAAAAAACGGCGTACATATCCCGCATATTAGGGATTTTTACAAGCCCGCATTTTTCTTGTTCGTAATTATTTTCAGCCAAAAAGTTGATAAAAGGCTCGCTCCCGTAGCCTTTTTTATCGATAATAAAACAAAAATGCAAAGGCGTTTTTCTTTCTTTTTCAAAAGATTGCACTATTTTTTTGTTTAGCCCTCTCGCTTTTTTTATCTGCTCGGCGGCATAGCTCCCAAAAGTATATTGGCATTTAGTAGTAATAAATTTCTCTTTTTGGCTCAAAATCAAATCAAAAATTGGGTGCTTATAAACCACGCAATCAGCGGGGATATTGAGCAACTCCATGATGTTAGGATTGTTTTGCCCCAGCATTTCCATGAATTTCCCTAATTCATAAAAAACAATGTCATTGGTAGTATTCTGAGCTTGTTCTGTCCTATTTAGCCCATAGATTTGGCTTTGCGGCATCATAAAAACCCCACGCAAATCGGTATCGCTGTGTGGCAAATTTGTGCCGTAAGCCCTTGAACCACTAATTACTTCAAAGATAATAAGTTGCTGCTCTCGTAATTCTTCTATTGTCATACGTTAGATTATAGTTTCTTTAAGCAAAAATATACTTATATTTTGTAGAAAAGAACAAAAAAGTAGATAAAAAAAGCACTAATAGGTATTTTACTCGCCTTACCCCTATTATTTTCCAAGCATACGGTCTAATTCTTTTGCAGGCTTGTGCCAAAGATTTTCCTTAAACTTGCGAGAGAATAAACCTAAATGTCCTATGTTTTTTGTTTGATAATCAGCTACTTTGATAAATTCCGTACTAATTTTTGCATTTTTATAGCCACTAAGCAGGTCTGCGACAGAATCAGAATTAGCTATAGGGTCATCTTCGATAATGTAGGCATGAATAGGCATTTCTACTTTATCATAGTGAGTATCGTGCAGCGTTTTTCCAATAAAATCAAAAAGATAATGCTTATTGTTGCACCAACTTATCCATTCAGAGGCAATATATTTTGGCAAATCTTCCCCCGCACCAAGCACTTTGAGGGGAACATAGCCGAAAATAGCTGTAACCAAAGGAGTATAAATATTGAACATGAGCGAGGCATAATGACGATAAGGCTTTGTTATTGAAGAAATTACACCTGTGGAGGTAGCTATCAGTAAAGCTCCTTTCAATAAGTGATGATTGTGCATCATGCCTATTTGCTGCCCGCCCATGCTGTGTCCCATGAGCAATTTAGGCAAATCAGGGAAGCGTTCATTAAGCCAAGCAAGTGTATCAGTCATGTCTTTTTTGCCCCAATCACTCATCTTTGCATCAAAATTTTTCAGCGAAGCAGGGCGAGATTCGCCAATGCCCCTATAGTCGTAGAGAAGTACGACATAGCCACAAGAGGCAATATGAGTGAGGAAATTGAGATAAAACTCTTTGACAATACCCGTACCGCCATTGAACTGAACTACTGCTTTAGGTTCGGTAGGTTGCAACAAAATAGCAGAGAGTTCATAACCATCTACGCATTTGATTTTTAGTTTTTCTTGCTTTACTTCCATATTATTTTCCCAAACGTTTGTTTTGTAAAATAAAAAAATCAGGATTTTGATTCTCTTTTTTGTTTATAAAAATCCTTGCTTGCTACATAAACTAAGCGTTCTATTTCTGAAACTATTTTGCCTTCTTTGTTGAACCACTGAACCATGAAAGTAAAATCCGCTTCACCTTGAATAGCAATTTTTGCCTTGACTTCCTCTATAAGTTCCTCTTTGAGTACAAATTGGGTGCTTATTCCTTCTTTGGCGGGTCTTCTGAAGCGTATTTGTGCAGATTTGTCCCAAACTACATACTCTTTTCCCAGATTGTGCATGAGCATAAGCATATAAAACGGGTCAGAGGCGGAGAACATACTGCCCCCAAAAATTGTTTTTACATAGTTTCTTGTCCACAGACTAAGCCCAAGATGCACATTGACCTCGCGCCAATCCGCCGAAATAAGTGTGATTTTTCCACCTGTCCCAAAAAACATTGGGTACAAATTCATGACTGTACGAAACCTCCATGTCTTGAAAGATTCCTTAGGTTTTTTTAAAAAATTAAGCATTACTAATTGATTATGAATAACTTATTTAATAATTTCTCCGATTCGCAACAAATTGCCATGCACGTCTAATACGGCAAACTCTATGATTCCGTACCCTGTTTTTTGCAAAGAGGAGTTCGGGTGAACAATGCCTTGCTTTTTGCAGACCTCATATAATGCCTCTATGCCTTCTATGTAAATATAGCAGCCTGAAATTTTGAAAATAGTAGCATCTTCGCAAAGCCAAAAGTGAAGGGAAACACTGTCTCTTTCAAGTATCAGATAATCAGGATATTGCCCTGTAAGCATAAAACCTAAGAAGTCGGTGTAAAAGCGAGTAGTTTCTCGGAAATTTGCCGAAGGCAGTACGGGTGATGCTGTCTTAAATTTTGTTGATGATTCTTTCATAGCAGTCCTTTAAAAGTTGGTGATTAGCTGTCAATTTCATTATCATGATAGCTCCTTCTATTTCCATAACACTCTGCTGTCCAAGCTGATAGGCGTATTCTTGCTGATACTTAGATTCATAGATATGTGCCAAAGCTTTTGTCCATTCCTCGAAGTAGGTTCGCAAAAGTTCTTGAAATACAGGTACTTGATTGGCAGTTTCTAAGGTAACGTTACCAATAAAACATCCGTGATTATTCTTAGTAGTAATCCGCATCATTTTTTCTCCCATTTTCCTCAATCTTTCTCTGGGCATAAGGTCTTCATTATAGGCTATGGAGAATACTTTTTCTCTAAAATACTGTAAGACAGCAATTAAAGATGCCTTCATTAGTTCCTCTTTGCTATCAAAATAATAGTAAAAGCTCCCTTTTTGCAAGCCACACTCCCTTGCTAACTCTTCCATCGAGGTTTTATGATATCCCTTTTCCCTGAATTTTTCTATGGATTTGGCGATAATTTCGTCTTTATTTATCTTTTGAATTGGCATTTTCTGAATAAGTGTCTATAAAACAGTGCAATTTTACCAAACGATTGTTTGATAAACAAATTTTTTGCAGTTTTTTTATTTCGCCTATTTACTTTCCTATTTTTCTATCATAAAGTTGTGCTGATAGATAAAAAGCAATCTGTTAGCAACATACACTAACGCACATAGTCTTTTTTCTCAAGTATTTTAAATAAAAAAATCATGAAAATTTCTGCAAAGTATTTCGCAAGCATATTATTTATGCTTTGCCTTTCAATTACGTGCTTTTCCCAAACCTCAATGGATGAATTTGGGTACAATATCAACTCATTGCGTCCTATCCAAGACAATAGCCAACTCTATAGGCAGACATTATGGAGTAGGATTGACGGCAGAGAAAAGCAAAATAAACCGTTTTATGCCAAAGGACAGGAGATTACCCAAGTAATCATCAATGCGGTAAAAGCAGGAATTTTACGTCCTTATCAAGACGATTTGCTGGTTACTCGGATGAGCTATGAAGATTTTATCGACAAACTTACGATGCCCACAGAAGAAGTAGTCCCTGGCGAGTTTTTCGCAGATGAATGGGGTACTACGGAAGATACAATGACAGGAATAGAAACTATCAACGTAAGTAGTGAGTATTTTCCTAAGGAGTTGTACTTGTTAGAGATAAAAGAAGACCTTATTTTTGACAAGGAACGCTCAAGGACGTATCGGGATATTCAGGCTATTTCTATCATTATTCCCGCCGAGATAAACCCGAAAGGGGTAGATGAAGTGTTGGCTACTTTTAGCTACAAAGAGCTGATAAACAATGTGTTCACTAATAACTATGAAGCAGTTTGGGACAATGACAAAAACGAACAACAGAACGTTACACTTGCAGAGGCTTTTGACCTACGTTTGTTTGCAAGCCATCTCATTAAATTTTCTAATTCCCAAGACGGATATATTCAAGATATTTATGGAGAAGACCGAAGTGCAGTAGTTGCGTCTATGCAACTGACTCATAATTTGGTAGATACGGATACAGAAATGTGGGAGTATTAGTGAGTTTCTTCTTTGGGAATTTATTTTCCCAAAGAAGAAAACTGATTTTTGTGTAATTTTTCTAAAAAAAATTCCTACTTTTAAGCCTTATCTTTATCGTCTAAATAATAAAAAGTATGAAAAAAATTATTATCATCATTGCAAGTATTGTTGCGGTAATAGCCGCTGCGGGTTACGGTTTCCGCACTTTTACCAAAATGGCAAGTCCTGAAACCTCATCATCGTTTGATAAAAATGGCTTGAAAGTAAGTGTTTCTTATTCGCAACCTTCCAAGAAAGGGCGTGAAATTTTTGGAAAATTAGTGCCTTATGGGGCAATATGGCGAACGGGGGCTAATGAAGCTACTGAAATTGAAATCAGCAAAGATGTTACCGTAGCGGGTCAGGCACTCAAAGCTGGTAAGTATTCTCTTTTTACGATTCCAAACCAAGATAAATGGACTGTTGTTTTTAATAGCGAGATAGCTATGTGGGGATTGAGTTACGACGAAAAAAATGATGTATTGCGCGTGGATGTTCCTACTACTTCCCGCGATGAAATGTTGGAGAAGTTTACTATTTCTTTGCAAGAAGCCGAAGGAGGAGCAGACATGATGCTGGAATGGGACAAAACGAAAGTGGTAGTGCCTATCAGATAAAAAAACAATCAACTTTGGCAAAGTTCGAAACCTTGCCAAAGTTGATTATGTATTATCTTTTGCCTTTTTTATTTTTTCTCCTCTCTTTTATTTTCTCTTTTCTGTCGTCTTTGAGTTCTGTAAACTTTGTGTATTGCTCTGGGGTGAGTACTGCTTTCATTTCGGCATCAAACTCGTCCATTGCTGCTTTTGCCTTGCTCATTTTTTCTTTTCTGTCCTTTTTTGCTTCCTCTTTCACACTTCCTATTTGTGCCGACCGTTTTGCCGTAGCCGCTTGTACTTTAGCTACTTGCTCGTCAGAAAGTTGCAACTCTGTTTTAAGTTTTTGCACTTGCTTTTCTCCGTTGCCCCTGTCGTGCTTTTGGGCAAAACTCAGATTGCTTGCAGCCAAAAATAAGGCACAGACAATCAATACTTTAAAAAACGCTAATTTTTTCATAATTTTTAGTTTTTATAATTTTTTATAATACTTGGAGTTTTATTTTTGGTAAAGGTTTAATGGAAGTTTTTTTTTATTTGCATGATGCCTAAAAAATAAATATAACTGATTTTATTCCCATTTTCATTTGCTTTCAAGACCTTTACATCATGGATTATTTACAAAACTGGTTTTCGCACATCGATTCGCCCTTATTCGCAAATATTGGCATTTTGCTTGTCGTGCTGTATGCCCTGCGAAAGATAGCGAAGTACATAGTAGGGAAAAAACTCATTACCACAGATGATAATGATGGCAAAACTCGATTGCGTTTCTTCAAAAATGCTATTGATTTTTCCTTTTTTCTTATCGGCTTTATCGCACTTTTTAATATTGTCCCCTCTCTCAAATCAGTTTCTATGGGCGTATTTGCGGGGGCGGGCTTGTTTGTCGCTCTCGTAGGCTTGGCGGGGCAGCGAGCCGTAGCTAATATCATTGCGGGCTTTTTCATCATTGGGTTCAAATCGTTCCGAGTAGGTGATTTTATTTATGTAGGAAGTTATTACGGCATAGTAGAAGACGTAAACCTTCGGCATACCACTATACGCAACTTAGAAAACAAGCGAATTATTATCCCAAACTTTAATATTGCGACCGATACTATCATTAATACTACCCTGCATGACGAAAAAGTATGCAAGTTCATAGATATTGACATTTGCTACGAGGCAAATATCGACAAGGCTATTGATATTATCAGTACAGCATCGGGAAAACACATAGATAGCTTGGACGTACGCACCCCCGAAGAGATAGCCTCAGGAAAGCCAAAAGTAGTGGTGAGAGTGAAAAGTTTGGATAATGCTGCTGTTACTTTGCGCGCTTTTGTGTGGTGTAGAGATGAACTTACAGCTATAGTGATGAAACAAGATTTGCTTAAAATCATCAAAGAAAGTTTTGATGAAAATAATATTGGCTTGGCAATTCCAAAAAATTTAGTTATGTTCGAAAAACCAAATAAAGTTTAACAAGTTACTATAGCCACATCTTTAACACTACCAAAATTTTAACCTCTTAGAGCGTTTTAAAAAATAACAAATGAATGAACAAGACCTTGTGCTGGGGCTAAAGAAGGGCGACCAATCCATATTCAAACAAATAATATCTCTTTACAAAAATAAGGTTTATAATACCCTGCTTAATTTGTTACAAAATGTGGAAGACGCTCAAGACCTCAGCCAAGAGGTATTTGTAGAAGTTTTTTTGTCTGTTGGAAAGTTTGAAGGAAGGTCGAGCCTTTCTACTTGGATTTATCGGATAACGGTAAGCAAGGGGTTAGACTATATGCGAAGGAAGAAAAGGAAAAAGAGATTTGGGGTGATTTATAGTTTATTCAAACCTGAAAGCACCGAACCTGCTTTCGAGCAAGCTACTTTCAATCACCCCGCTTTACTCTTAGAAAACGAAGAACAGGCAACTATTTTATTAAAAGCCATCTACCAGCTGCCTGAAAAACAGAAAATAGCCTTCATATTGAGCAAGTTAGAAGAATTAAGTTATCAGGAAATAAGTCAAGTAATGGAAACCTCCATTTCTTCTGTTGAATCTCTGCTCTTCAGAGCAAAGCAAAATTTGCAAAAAATATTGGCAGATTATTACACCAAAAATTATTCATAAAACTTGTTAAGAATGAGGAAAAATTTAACTTTTACCGCAAGCATCGCAAGTAAAAAACATCTAAATAAGATAAATGGAAGTTTTATTATCAAAATATTAAGTAAGCTAATTGAACAAATTAAAACACACTTTTGCCCCTATCTAAATCTTTCCGTAGCGACGGTCGCCCCAGAGGGGAAAGACTTGCTCCCTTCTCCTTCTGGGGAAGGGCTGGGGTTGGGGCGGTTATTTTTGTTCAATTACTTAAATATAATTGGACTTTTATATTCGCTCATTTGCCCCTATCTAAATCTTTCCGTAGCGATGGTCGCCCCAGAGGGGAAAGACTTGCTCCCTTCTCCTCTGGGGAAGGGCTGGGTTGGGGCGGTTATTTTTGTTCAATTACTTATACTTTTACACAAAAGAACAGCATAAGATGAAAGACAAATACGTAGAAAAAAAAATAGAGGAGACACTCCAGCAAATAAAATCTATCGGGAGGGCAGAGGCACCCGAAAGGCTTTATGAAAGCATAAATTTGCGAATAAAGCAAAGGCAAATGGGTATGCAGGCAAGTATAAATAGCCAAGTTTCGATGCGGATAGTTTGGCGAGTTGCTGCTTGTTTGGCATTATTGGTGAGCATTAATTGCTATGTGTGGTGGGGGCAGGCTGCGGCAAACACAAGCGATAAGAGCGATATAAGTGAATTTGCCAATGATTATTTTGCAGAAATAACGAACTATTAAAAAAACGAGCATGGAAAAAACAAAATTATTAACCGCCTTAGTCGTTATTTTGCTCATTGTGAACGGAGTTACACTTTCTTTTTTTGGGATAGGCAAGCTACCAAATCATGCCCCAAACCCAAAACAAGCTGCTGAATTTATCAGTAGAGAATTAGATTTTAGCCCCACCCAAGAAGAGCAATACGCACAGCTTATAGAAGAGCATCAAAGCGACACACGCAAGGCTGTAGAAAAAAGTAATATATTCAGAGAAGAACTTTATCGGGTGATTGGCAATAAGCAAACGGATAGAGCAAACGCCATGCTCGACTCTGTAGCTTTTTACCAAAAGCAAATTGAGGCTGTACGCTATGCCCATTTCCAAGAAGTAAGAGCCATCTGCAACCCAGCCCAGCAAGAACGATTTGACCAGATTATATTTGAAGCCATCAAGATGATGATGCCACCGAAAAAAAAATAGATATTATCTGATTTTCTTTTCGGACTCCTCTCTCCTAAATACCAATCTGCCAAAATTATAGGTAGGCTTGTCGTCTGCGGGGAGGTTTAGCGTGCTTTCGTGTAGTCTTGTTTTTATTTTTGGGTCTTGCTGTAACTGTTTTTCCTCTTCTATCATTTTTAGCTGTTCCTCACTCATATTGAGCAAACCGTCCAGATTTGGCTGCCCCGCATCTATCCAGCAAGTGTACCAAAAATCACCTACCATTTCTATAGCAGCCCTCATTCGGCGTTCTACCTGTCCGTTCAGTTTTTGGCTGTAGGCGGCAGAAAATTCTTTGGAATACACCTTCATTGTGATATTGCCTCTGGTTTCAAAGCTATACTTTTTGTCCTCGTCAAACTGTTTGGAGAGTTCTCTTTCAAAACCCAATACGGAGTCCAGAGCCAAATGTGCATTGGTAACTGCCTCCCACGCTTTTGCCATTGGGCTTTTTAGGTAGGTAGCCTTTTCAAAAAAATAGTTGTAGTCATCAGCAAAAAGTTCGGGCAGGCGTGATTCCCAAAAACCATGAATGCCATACTGCCCTGTCATTTGTCCGTTGTAGTTTTGGGTAGTATGGAGCGGTACGTTGGCATCGCCTATGTAGTGTCCCATATCAGCAGAAATTCGCAAAATTTTAGTAATATCTCGTTCTATGAAAGCATTTACCAACTGAAATTTCATCAGTTGTAAATGCCAAGGGACTATGCCGTAAGCCCGCAGCGTGTCTTCCGTATATTTGGCAACGGCATCCTCCCAACGGCGGGGAAGTTTATAAAGTGCGCTATCGCCATATACGTCGAGGTCTATATAGTGCCGTTCCGCTTCGCCTACTACCGCATAACGGCGTTTGTCGGGATTTACGGCATTTTCGGTGATGTAGCGAATGTGGTGCTTATAGAAGGTAAACATTTCAGGTGGCAAAGTAAAAACCGCCATCCGATTGATTCGCTGATGCCCAAAAAAGCCCCAAGCATGAGTAGTATTATTGAGAAAAAGAAGCGAAACCAAAACAGCAAGGATTTTCATGGTCATGATTTTAAAATTGCCCCAAATTAATATTTTTTCAGATAAAATACAGATTTTTGTCTGTGAAAATCAGTTTTATCCGTAAAATCTGTGTGATGAAAAGGAATAAAACACAAATAATATAGATTGATTATAGGGTTTAGCTCACAAAAAAGCAACTATCAAAAAATAAAATATGCAAGATACTTATAAAACCAAAGGCATGAGGGCGGCACTCATCAGCAATCTGCGGGAAAAAGGAATCAGAGATGAGCGAGTGCTGGAGGCAATGGGCAAAGTACCTCGCCATTTTTTTCTCGATTCTGCCTTCGTAAATCAAGCCTACCAAGACATTGCGTTTAACATTGGTGAAGGGCAGACAATTTCGCAGCCCTATACCGTTGCCTATCAAACTTCTTTATTAGATGTGCAAGTGGGCGATAAAATCTTGGAAATAGGCACAGGTTCGGGCTACCAATCAAGTGTGCTTATCGCTTTGGGGGCTACGCTTTATACTATAGAATACAACCGCAAACTCTATGAGAAAGCAAGAGCATTACTACTAAAAATGAATTATAAAGGCAATTTTATTCATGGAGATGGCTCGCAAGGCTTTCTCTCTGCTGCTCCATACAATAGAATTTTGGTTACAGCGGGCGCACCCCAAGCACCCCAAGCCCTGTTAGACCAGCTTAAAGAAAATGGCAAATTAGTCATTCCTATTGGTGATTTGAAAAGCCAAGTCATGTGCAGCCTTACAAAATTGGCAAATGGAGAAATAAAAAAAGAGGTACACGAACAGTTTGTCTTTGTACCTCTTTTGGGAAAGCATGGTTGGAAATTATAAATTTTTATACCCACAATACTCACGCAACTTAGGGGCAAGTTCCCTCATGCCCTTGTCATAAGCGCGCTTCCAATCACCACAGCACCCCGTAATATTTCCCAAGTACGCATTACAATAGCCTCTGTTATACAATGCTTTTGGATTATCAGGGTAATAACTTAAATAGACATCTAAATCTGTTTTTGCCCCAGCATAGTCTTTCAAAACCCCTCTGACCATCCCTCTGTTGAGGTAAGTTTCTATGTCATTGGGGTTTAGGTTCAAGGCTTTCTGAAAGTCTTGCATTGCCTTGTCGTACTCCTTGATGGAGGCGTAGGTGCTGCCACGACTCGCATAAGAATATTGATAGGTTGGGTTCAAAGAAAGAGTCTTATCAAAATCTTTAATAGCATTCTGATAGTCTTTGAGGGCAAAAAGGATAATTCCGCGACTGTGGTAAGATTCCGCTATCATGGGGTTCAGCGCGATACTTTTCTCTATATAAGGTAATGCAGCTTTTTGTTCTCCACTATTAATCATGATATTTCCCAAGCCAAACAAACAAAAAGAGCAATTATTGTCCTTCATCACCGCATCTGCCCAAAGCACCGCCCCATTTTCCCAAACCTGCGTCCGCTTATAGCTGATAACTAAGTGAACCAAAAGCAAAAATCCAAAAATGCTTAGGTAGATATTTTTGGCTTGGCTGCTCGCCTGCGTATATAGGTAAGCAAGCATAAAAAATAAACCAATTTGTGCCAAATAAGCATACCTATCTGCCGCCATAAATTTGTTGCCCGTAGGGATTAGGTTGAGTACCAAAGCCAAATGCAATAGAAAAAACGCCACGCCAAAGAGTACCGCCTTATTGTTTCTTGCCCTATACACCAAAAAAACAATGCCCGCCAAAAGCAACGGACTGATATAATACGCCAAACTCAATTCTTTTGGAAATTCATAATAATTGGAAAGTGCAAAAGGGAAAATACTCTTAAAGAGATAGAATAAAGGCATATAGCAAACGATAAAAAATCTTTCTACTATCGAGAATACGGCAATGCCATTGCTGACTGTATCGGGGCGTTGGGCAAGAAGTGTAATAACACCCATAGCAAAAGCAAGTAAAAATAAAGGCGTTTTTTCTAACAGTATTCTCAAACTCCACTTCCGAGCCATAAAGAAATCTACAAGCAAACAAGCTATCGGAAAAGTTACTGCACTTGGCTTGGATAGCAAGGAAAAAGCAAATAAAAATGTCGCCAAAACAAGGTATTTTAATTTCAAATCACTCTTTGTATAGGCTACATAGCTAAGTAATGCCCCTAAATAAAAGAAGGAATAAACGACATCTACGCGCGCCGCCGCCCACGTTACTGCCTCTACTTTGAGCGGGTTAATAGCAAAACACAAAGCGACTAAGGCACTCATTGTCAAATTATTACTTAGCAATTTGACAATTTGGAAAACTAAAATAATATTAACCAAATGGAAAAGTAAACTGCTCAAATGATACCCAAAAGGCTCTAACCCCCAAAGTTGAAAATCTATCATATAGGTAAGGTAAGCCATCGGGCGGTAAATTTGCGCATCGCCCATAGGTGCTAAAAAGATTTTCTGTAGATTTTCCACAGAAAATGCTCTGATGAGAAAGTTGTTATAAATATAGACATCATCGTCCCAGTTAGTAAATCCATTATTTAGCGAACCTGCAAAGACAATGAAAGTAAGCAGTAGAATGCCCAAAATGAGATAATTGCCTGTGTTAAATATACGCTGCTTATTCATATAAATATTTGATTTTTAACGAATTAAGTTTGAAAAATTTGTTTTACTCAAAATGACTGCAAATATATTACATTTATCTAAAACTTCTTATCATGTATGCAAGTTTAATAATTCAAAGATATTTATACCTTTGAAAACCATATACTAATACCAATATAAGCCCATGAGAAAAAAAGTATTATTTCTTAGTGCATTGCTTGTCAGTGCTTTCATCTTTATTAAAAAAGATATATTTTTTAAAAACCAATATGCTGAAAATGAGCAAGAAAAAAGATACGAAGAGGAAGGTGAAAGCGAACAAAGTCATTACATAGCTTCGGAAATAGACCGACTGATTCGCCTAAAGCCCGACCAAGAAGTCCCTGACTATCCCGCAGGCTACCAAATTACAGCATTTCTCAATGTAAATAGAGGATTGCCCTCCAATGCAAGAACCGAAGAAACTCTGAACTGGGTAGAGCGGGGTCCTGGCAACCTTGCAGGGCGAGCAAGGGCTATTTTAGTAGATAAAGCCGATAGAACTAACCGCACTTGGCTCATTGGGAGTGCAGGCGGAGGCATCTGGAAAACTACCAATGAAGGCGATACTTGGCGAAATGTAACGCCTAATATTCCTAACTTAGCTACAGTTTGCTTGGCACAGTGTACTGATAATCCACGAGTTATTTATGCAGGAACAGGCGAAGGGGCATTTGGCAATGGTCAGACAGGCATCAACGGCTCTGGTATGCTCAAATCTACGGACGGCGGCGAAACTTGGCAGCTATTGAGCAGCACCCTCCCAAGTAATAGCAACGATTTTTTCAATGTAAACCGAATCATTGTCGACCCTAAAAATGAGAATATTCTATTGGCGGCTACTTCCAACGGTGTAGTTGGGGCTACTTTCTTGGCGGCAATTATGCGTTCTATCGACGGCGGGCAAACTTGGACAAGAGTTTATTCGGGCTTTAGCTGGGTACAGCAAATAGAAGCAGACCCCAAAGATTTTAACAAGCAATATGCCTCTGTGCGTAGGCGAGGCATCGTAAAATCTACAGATGGCGGACGAACTTGGAGAGAAACCCTACTCACAGGCATCATAGCATCATTTGTACCTGAAAGAATAGAGTTTTCTATTTCCCCTGTTAATCCTAAAAAAATATATGCATCCGTTGCCCACAATAATCGTACAGGCTCCTCACTTTGCTACTCAAACGATGAAGGAGAAACTTGGCGAATAGTAGAAGATAGAGGCAGGACAGACTTAAAAGATTTCTTACAGCAGGGAGATTATAACAATGCGATAGTAGCCCATCCTTTCGAGGAAAATACTGTTGTTTGGGGAGGTACAGAGATTTGGCGAGCATTTATTTTTGAAGACCAGATTCGCGAGGGAGAAAAACGATTTTTAGGAGTTACAGGCACAAATATCAATTTTCTCACTTTTACCACCGTTTCAGGTTGGCGATTTGGCGGCGGCACAGTCGATATTCGCGATTCTACCCAAATTTCTAACGTGGAAGTTCGCTTTGGCAAGGGCAAAACCCAAAAAGCACATAGGTTCAATATAGAGCCTTTGGGTTCTGGAGCAGGTGTTCCCGCCAATCGCTATATTTACCAAGACTATGTAGATGTGCCATTTGAAGTGTGGGACACAGAAAAAAATAGGCAACTGATGATTTCGTTCAGAGACCAAGAAAACAACAAAGTTTTTAACCTCAACGTCAGAGAAGACAGCGATACGCAGTTACTTACTAACAGGGAGTACCTTTATATTCACGATTTGACCTACAGTGCTACCGAGCCAGACGCAAACATTGCCAAAAATGGCGGACATACCTACCTCTATATGTATAATATCTGGCCTTACCTTACCGCAGGGAACACTTGGAATCCAAACAATCTGCCTGAAGCTGTTTTGAAATTTAATGTGGGCAAACTTGCTTACCAAGGGGCGGGCATCACCGAAATAACAACTAACCGAACAGGAGGGATGCTCAACGGCAAAGTTCATGTCGACCACCACCATTTTGTAACCTACATTACAGATGCTGCACAAAAGAAATTTCGCTGGATTACTGCCAATGACGGCGGCATTGCCTATACCGATAATGAGGGAACAGCCTTTATTGCCAAAGATAAGGGCATGAATACCAATCAATACTACAGTGCAGTAAAGAAAGTAGGAGCTAACGAATACCTTGCAGGACCTCAAGACGGGCAAACGGTACAGTCGCCCGCAGGGGTGCAGGCAAGCCTTAGCACGCCCTACAATGAGCGATTTGCTACGGTACGCGGAGATGGCTTTGAAGTAGTTTGGCACACGCAAACCCCAAACCTCATGCTTGGCTCTAACCAAAGGAACGTCATTATCAAATCTACCAACGGCGGAACTACATGGGCAAACTCCGTTAGCGGACTCACAGACACAGGCACAGACAATACCAAAGCTCCTTTTTTTACCAAAATAGCCAACTCCGCAGCCAATCCTAATTTGGTTTTTGCTGTTAGCACATCAGGCATTTGGCGTTCCACAGATTTTGCCGACAAATGGACGCTCGTGCCTATGAGCGACCAATGGGCGGGCTTTTTGGACATCGAAGTTTCAGACGTAAATGCCAATATCGTATGGGCAGGCGGCGGAATGAGTAATACAAGCTCACTTTTCGTTTCTGAAAATGGCGGTTTTAACTTTACACCAGTCGCTAAGTTTTCCAAAGCTCTCGGCAATATCACGACCATAGTCCCTGACCCTAACGATAGCCGAACTGCTTACGCTACTTTTTCTCAATATCGCAGTCCTAAAATATTGAGGACTACAGACTTGGGGCAAACATGGGAAGATATTTCGGGCTTCGGGGCTACAGGGACGAAAAGCGAAAACGGCTTTCCAGATGTAGCCACTTTTTGCATCTTGCCTTTCCCCGACAAGCAAAAACTTTGGGTAGGCACAGAAATAGGGCTTTTCGAATCGCTTGACAATGGAAAAACTTGGAAATATGCCAACAACGGCTTGCCCGCAGTACATATTTGGGATATGAAGGTCAGAGACGGACAAGTGGTTGTTGCTACGCACGGACGAGGTATCTGGACGGTAGATTTGGGTATTACCTACCCCAATCAGCAAACGCCTGTAGGCTTGTTTTCGAACCTGCCTGAAGCCAAACCCGCTACTATTTATCCTAACCCTTCGCAAGGCAACGTAGTCTTAGAACTTCCTCAAAACTCCATAGGGAAGTTCGAAATTGGCGTTTTCAATGCCATAGGGCAGCAAGTATTTACTGCCAAAAATGCAAGTGCAGGAAAAATAAGTTTAGACCTAAGCAATTTGCAAAGAGGTGTTTACGTGCTGAAAGCCTACAACGGGAAGGAGTTATTTACGGGCAAAATGATCATTGAAAAGTAAGCTCATCTACGAAGTTTATTTCAATATTTTGGAGCTATAGACAAACCCAAAGCAACAAACCACCTCTCTTTTCTTAAGAAGAGGTGGTTTGTTTTAGATTTTAGAAATTTCTTCTATATTTACGGAGAAAACTACTATTTGGGAGTATGAGCGTAAAAAATAGAACCCCAAAGGAAGAATAAACAAAAGTTTTTAGATAATAAGCGTAAAGGTTAAGTTTATATGGATGTTAGCGGTTATAAAAATTAGACAACAATAAAAAAAGATAAAATGTCATACGATATAAATATTAGAGAAGAAGAATTAAAAAATAAGGTCGCAAAAGACTATTTCTGGATTTATGATACAACAAAAATAATTGGAAATGTAGATTTTTGTGTTGCTATGCACCAAAGTAAAAAAGAACTTTTTGAACAAGAAAATTTACTTTGGGCTGAAGCAAAAAAAGGAATTTCTAATATTTATAATTCATTGGTTCAATTAATTCTAACAATAGGAAAAGCCCGAACATTCTGTCCTACCCCTCCCTATCAGCACCCATTTAGAAGTAGAAATTTAGGAAAATATATTTAACTTGTAACACTAAATTTTTACGAAGATGAAAAAGAGCA
>REAZ01000008.1 GCA_004294445.1 Cytophagales bacterium | reverse complement strand
ATATTTTATCTTGTCTAATAGCGTATCAATTTTACCCTAACAAACCAAATGTGTATTTTGAAAATTATGCCTAAAAATAATCCCAAGTTCACGTTATTTACAAAAATAAGAAGCGGTACAAAAAGAAACAAACCCCTGAAATCACTACTGTAACGGGGAAAGTAAGTACCCATGCCAAGAAAATACTACGGATAGTTCCCATTTGCAAGTTTTGCTTGCCGTCATTTGCGAGCATAGTCCCCGCTACGCCCGAAGAAAGCACTTGAGTAGTGCTTACAGGGACAGAATAGGCAGATGATAGAGCTATAGTGCCTGCGGCTATTAGTTCGGCGGCGGCTCCCTGCGAATAGGTCATGTGCGTTTTGCCTATCTTTTCTCCTATAGTAACGACGATGCGTTTATAGCCTATCATCGTTCCCATGCCAAGGCAGAGAGAAATAGCTAAGACTACCCAAAAAGGAGAATAATGAATGGTGCTTTGTATTTGTTCGCCCGCTACTTTCAAATCTGTTGTTTGATTTTTAGCACTTTTTAGAGCTTTGACAATGTTAGAAATTTCTACACGCAACAATTTTGTATTCTCTTTATTGTTATCCACCAAAAGATTTTTAAGATTTGCAATACTATTGTTAAGTATTGCTATTTGTGTAGGAGGAATAGCGACTTGGGCATCTTTTATTCCTCCCTCGATAGTCTGTACTAAGGCTGGTAGTTTTTTATAATTCTCTGACTCTAAGTTGATGGCGTAGATAGTAGGCAAACTAAATATGAGGATAAGCATGACCAAGCCAACGCCTTTTTGCCCGTCATTATTACCATGTGCGAAGCTAACGCCTGTGCAGGTCAGAAACAATACCACTCTTATCCATGTAGGCGGGCGTTTGCCTTTTTGCGGTTCTCTGTAGAGGTCAGGATTTTTAATAATTTTTTTTGTGATAATGAGTAATAGGGCAGAAAGTGTGAAACCAATAAGCGGAGAAATAAGCAAAGAAAGACCTATTTCGCCTGCCTTGCCCCAGTTTACCCCTGAGCCAAAGGCTTGATTGGGTAACATCGAGTAAGCCAAACCAACACCTACTATAGAGCCGATAAGCGTGTGCGAACTTGAGCAGGGAATACCATAATACCATGTGCCTAAGTTCCATAAAATAGCACTTGTGAGTAGAGCCATTACCATCAATACTCCTTCTTTTGCCCCTAAGCCTATTTGCAAATCTGGGGGAAGTAACTCTACAATACCCATCGCAACTCCTACGCCGCCGAGCATTACGCCCATCATGTTGCAGAAACCCGACCAAACTACGGCAGGTACAGGTGGCAAAGAATTGGTGTAGATGACAGTAGCTACGGCATTAGCGGTATCGTGAAATCCGTTTACGAACTCAAAACCGAAAGCGGCTAAAAGTGTGATGATAAGGAGTACCAACAAGGTCGTTTCTAATTCAAACATATTTCAGTTCTTAATAATTAGTTTTTTACTTTTGAGGACTTGGCAAAATTAATGAGATGTTTTGCAAAACAAGTATTTTTAACACAAAAGTAACAATGATTTAATATGAAGATTTTACCTTTTCGAGCCTTGCTTTCTCCAAAGCAGGATTAGTAATATTTTCATTTCTGAGGTCAGTTTCTACCAAGCCATCACGCAACCTAACAATTCGGTGGGCATAGTGGGCTATGTCGTCCTCGTGTGTTACCATGATTATCGTATTGCCTTTTTTATGTAGCTGGTCAAATAAATCCATGATTTCATAAGAAGTTTTAGTATCTAAGTTACCTGTTGGCTCGTCAGCTAAAATAATACTTGGGTTATTTACCAACGCCCTTGCTATAGCTACCCTTTGTCGCTGCCCGCCCGATAGCTCGTTGGGTCTGTGTTTTGCCCTATCGCCAAGTCCCACATTTATGAGTGCTTGCATAGCCATTTCGTCCCTATCATACCTGCTTATGCCCGCATAGATTAGCGGAAGAGCCACATTATCAAGCGACGAAGAACGTGGGAGGAGGTTAAAAGTTTGGAAAACGAAGCCAATTTCCTTATTGCGAATTTCTGCCAATTCATTTTCGGTCATATTGCTTACGTCTTTGCCATTTAGCACGTATTCGCCGCCCGTAGGGGTATCCAAACAACCAACAATGTTCATAAGCGTAGATTTGCCAGAGCCTGACGGACCCATAAACGCCACATATTCACCCTTGTTAATGGAAATAGTAACAGATTTAAGAGCTTCAATCACCTCGCTACCCATTCTATATACCTTCGAAATACTATTTGTAGAAATGATTTCCTTTGTCATAAAAAAATTGAATTAATAAATTTTGGCAAAATATTGCAAAAACTTGGTTATGGAGGTTGATTGTAGTGCAAAAATAGACAAATATTATTGATTTCTTACGTTACCGCAAAAGTTTTTGCCCAATGGCGGGATAAGAAAATAAAACATAGCACTACCACGCCCAAATACCAATTAGCAAAAATTGTTACCAAAGTAGCGTCTAAAATAATGAGCGAAATCACGCCACTCTTAACGGCTTGCATAATATTGGCGGGTAGCGGTTCGTTCATCGCCTTTGCTAACGGAGGGAAAATAAAATAAGCAAAGAGCAACAAAAAAGGAACTGCCCAAAAATCTTTTGAGTAAAAAAACATGAGTAACCCAAGCGAAATCACTACCGCAGCGTACATCAGCAAGCCCAATTTCAAATTATCCTTATTGCCACCATGCACTTCTCCTCGGCTTACCATCGTGATAGCGGCTATATATACTATAGGTATGAAAGCCAAAAACCAAAAATGATAGACATTAGAGGCTACAATGCTCGCCCCAAGAAGCAAATTCCCTCCCCTGCACATTCCCATATTGATTGGGGCAAAAAAAGCATAATGTTTGCCTTTGTAATCGTATAAAACAGCTAAGAGAGCCACCGAAAGAGCGATAAAGCCACTCAACATGGATACTTTGAAGGCAGATGCCACCCCCATTACCAACAAGCCAAGCCCAAATAATCCTGCTTCTTGCTTGCTCACTTTTCCGCTTGGGATGGGGCGTTCGGGTCTTTCTATCTTATCCAAATCTGCATCAAAAAAGTCATTCAAAACTACCCCACCACCATACAAACCAATAGTAGCCAAGATGAGGTAAGGGAGGTCAAAAACAGGAAAACTCAGCAAGTTCCATGTAGATTTGAGTACGCCACCCACCAAAGAGGCATTTTTGGGTACGTAGTAGCAAAGAGAAACGCCTGCCATAATATCAGCAACCGCAGTTACAATGTTGGCAGGTCGCATAAGTTGTAGATAAGGCTTCATTGGTTTTATTTTTTAGCATAAATAGTCGATAATTCATAAAATTTTTCTTGCGAATTTTGGAGATGTGCTGATATAGAAAAGCGCAAAAAAGCCGTATTGTTTTCCAAAAAAACAACTTGCCAGCAAGCCAACTGATAGGGGCTTATTCCCTCTGAAATTAATTTTTCCAATATATCTTCACTCGAAGCTAATAGTGCTTCATTTACAAAAAACAGAGGCAGAACTTCAGCCAGAGAACTTATACTCAACGACTCAAAAGAGTGGACTTTGATATGGAACTTGACTTCTATTTGGTTCGTGTCAAAATTATAAGCCCACGAAGAACGCCAATCAAGCAAGGAATCAGGGCTTTGAGGAACTATCTTTGCTAATTCCGCCGCTAATTTTTCTTGCTGTTCTTGGGAGATAGATGCAAGAACTTGCTCGAACTTTTGTAAAATAATTTGGATATTCATATTTCTCTTGGAACTTATCTGATTTATTACCAAAGATATAAATAAAATCTATTAAAAAACGGAAAATTATTTATGAAGAAGGGGAATTGAAAGCACAAAAGTTTCATTTACCGCAAAAGCCACTAAAAAGCACTTCACTACAAAATAGCACATCAGCCCCGCTTTTCGCCAAGCCAATGTTGTCATCAGTTTTTTATTATTTTCAAATAACTTTGAAGATATGTTGTACTAACTCTCCTTCTTTATACATCAAAGTACCGATAAATTCCGTATTTCCTTGAAATTCTGCCCCCGTAGGCACAGTCAAAATTTTTACCTTTTGGGTTTCATCCATAGGTTCTGATACTTCTGCCCATAAATACCCAATATTTTGGATAACTCCTACCGAAAGTATTTTGGATTGTAAAGGCATTGAAATCTCTTGTAGAGTTTCCATTTTTAATTCAAATTTCCAAACTGTTTTCATTCCTTTGTTACGTTTTGGTAAATTACCTGCTAACCAGTTGGCATAATATTTTTCTTGTTTTTGAATAGTTGTTACACACTCTATTCTCGAATCTTCTAATACGCCAAACATATAATCCTGCATATTTATTTTTTCGCCTCGATTTAGTCGGTCTGTCATTTCTAATTTAGAAACCGAACTCCCTGCGGTCATATCTGCTTGCATACCTGATGAGGCACAATCTCGGTCTGCTCCTCTGACCACAATGAGTTTGTTTTCTCCCTCTAAATTTTCCCTAATATAATTGAGGGCATCAGATAAGAAATATCTATCTCTTACTTCTAAGGTTTCTTCATTAGATTTGGCAAAATACAAACTCCAAGCAATATGTCCATTTAAACGACCTTCTTCTACAATAACTTTATGAAAACTAATTTCCTTAGTCTTGGTGTCATAAACTCTAATGGTCTGCTCTCTTATTCTTTCGTACATAGACTATTTTTTAAAATTGATGACAACACCGATATTTACGCACCCTCGCCTACTATTCGCAACCCGTCTAAGGTCAAAAGCACATCTATTTGGTCAAAATAGGGTTTCAAGGGAGGCAAAATAGAGGAAAGCCCTCCTGTCGCTATTACCTTACACTTTTCACCCAACTCGCTTTCTATCTGCTCTATCATATAAGTTACCAAGCCAACGTAGCCCAAAAGCACTCCCGCTTGTATGGCTTGTGCGGTATTTTTCCCAATAGCCGACATCGGCATTTCCAAAGATACTTCAGGCAGTTTTGCAGTATTCTGAGCAAGAGAGCGGATAGCCGTCTGCAAACCTGGGGATATAGCTACGCCGAGAATTTCCCTATTTTTGGAAATAGTAGTAAAGGTAAGGGCAGTGCCAAAATCTACCACTATGCTGTGCTGATTCGGGAAACGATGGATAGCGGCGATGGCATTTGCTACCAAATCGGAGCCAATCTCATACGGATTATTAATACCTATTTTCAGATGAGGAAATGTATTTGCCCCCATAATAACAGGCTCTTTACCACAGAAACTAAGCACTGTAGCGTGCAAAACACCTGTAAGCGAAGGCACTACACTACTAAGCACTACCCTATCTACAGCACTCATGCTCAGATTGGCTTCTAAAAAATAATTCCGCAAAATTATCTCATAATCAAGCGAATTTTTTTGTGTATGTGTAAGCGTCCGCCAAAGGTATTCCCATTTGTGGTCTTTATAAATTCCAAAAACAATATTAGAATTACCAATGTCTATGGCTAAAAGCATTTTGATGCCGAAGTTTAAGATTGTACCAAAGACGAAAGTTAGTAAGAAATTGTTTTTATAAAATATTTTAGCAAATATTTTAATCAAGATTTTGAGGAATTGTAATAGAAAAGTTTATTTTTGCGAAACCTATTTCTGAGAATAACTATCAAAGAAAGAGATAAAATGTTTTTTACCTTCTGGCAAAATTATTCAACGAACAAACATAACCAATAGCTCAAAAACATATAAAAAATTTTAAATATAAGACAATGAGTGTTTTAGTAAATAAAGATTCCAAAGTAATAGTCCAAGGCTTTACAGGCACAGAGGGTAGTTTCCACGCCCAACAGATGATAGAGTACGGTACGAATGTGGTCGGCGGGGTTACACCAAACAAAGGTGGGCAAATGCACCTTGACCGTCCTGTATTTGATACTGTAGCGATTGCGGTGGAAAAAACAGGAGCCAATGTTTCCTTAATTTTTGTGCCACCTGCTTTTGCTGCCGATGCCATCATGGAGGCTGCCGATGCGGGCATCGGTGTTATCATCTGTATCACAGAGGGTATTCCTATCAAAGACATGATGATGGTGAAAAACTATCTCAAAAATAAAAAAGTTACTTTAATAGGACCAAACTGCCCTGGAGTGATTACACCAGGAGAGGCGAAGGTAGGCATTATGCCGGGATTTATCCATAAAAAAGGAACTATAGGCATCGTATCTCGCTCTGGTACACTTACTTACGAAGCAGTTGACCAAATCACCAAAGCAGGACTTGGGCAATCTACTTGCATAGGCATAGGTGGCGACCCAATTATAGGAACAACTACTTTAGAAGCCGTAAAATTACTCATGGCTGACCCCGAAACAGAAGGAATCATCATGATTGGTGAAATCGGCGGTAGCATGGAAGCAGAAGCTGCTTATTGGATTAAGGCAAACGGTACGAAGCCCGTAGTAGGATTCATTGCAGGGCAGACAGCTCCTCCGGGACGCAGAATGGGTCATGCAGGGGCAATCATAGGCGGGGCAGACGACACCGCAGAAGCAAAAATGAAGATTATGAGAGATTGTGGCTTGCACGTAGTAGATTCGCCCGCTAACATAGGCGAAACAATGGCGAAAGCACTCAAAAAGTAAAAATAACTCTACAAAAAGAACCCTGCTAGCGGTCGAGGCGACCCCGTCGAGACCCTAACAGGTGTTTAAAAAGTTGTTTGAATGTGGCAGATATCCTCAAAACATACCAAAAACGCTTAACTAACCTCTCCAATCGCAATAAATCATTGCTGCTACTTGGGCTATCTCAAAAGAATTTTTTAGACCTACACGCCCTCGATTTTCTAAATAACAAGCCCTCTTTTTCCATTATCGAAAACCTCATCAAAGGCATCAGCAAAACCCTGCTTTGCCCACAAATAGACAGCAGAGATAAGTTTGCCAACCAAGTAAGCCCAATACTCAAAAATATTCAACGCACAGATAGATTTATTCAAGAAGAAAATGGTGCAAAAAATTTATTCGTTGGCTACCCTATTGTGGAAGGGAAACTCTTAGACGATACCCTCATACGCTGTCCCTTACTTTTTTTTCCCGTAGAAATTCTCTTAGAAAATGGCAGTTGGTACTTGCAAATGCGTGAAAATGAAAGTATGATATTCAATAAAACCTTTTTATTAGCCTATAATTTTTTCAATAAAACGCAATTCAAAGAAGACTTCTTAGACCAAAACTTTGAAGACGAACATTGGACAAAGTGCCGCAAAGACAGCACACAATTCAGAACAGATTTATATAAATATTTGGAAAATAATGAGTTAGAAATTAATTTTAACTCTGATAATTTCACAAATACCTTGCATTATTTTACTAAACAGGGCAAAAGCGAGTTTGACCTTTTCCATCAGACAGGCAGGTTAAAACTGCAAGCCCAAGCCGTTTTAGGTATTTTTCCGCAAGCAGATTCTTACCTTGCCCCCGACTACGACTTCTTGCTCAGGGAGGCAGGCACGCCTACGGACGAACTTTTGCCACTATTTGCATCTGGGCAAGCAAAAATCAATACCGAAAATAATATTTACCCCTATTCTTTAGACGCTTCCCAAGAAAAAGCCCTACAAACCATCAAAAGCGGGCAATCTATAGTAGTGCAGGGACCACCGGGGACGGGCAAATCACAGCTAATCTGTAACTTAGTAGCCGATAGCATCGCCAATGGCAAAACCGTATTGGTCGTATGCCAAAAGAAAGCCGCCTTAGACGTGGTAAACCAACGATTGAGCGAGAAACAAGTACAGCATTTTACAGCCTTAGTGCATGATTTTCAGTATGATAAGAAAAATATTTATAAGCAACTTAACGAGCAAATAGAAAAGGTATATGAAAAATCTGAACAAAAAGTAAGTTTGGAATCACTGCACTACGAGGAAGGTTTTTTGCAAGCAAATCGTCAAATAGAGCAACAAAGCAGACTATTAGACGAGTTTAAGTCCGCACTTTTTGATACTTCTGAATGTGGCTTATCCATCAAAGAACTCTATCTCACTTCCGATAAAAATCTAAGTCATATAAGCCTGCCAAAAGTTACAGACCTTACCTACAACTTTCGTTTTGATAATGCCCATCAAGATTTTTTGCAGAAATTAGACTTGTACGAAAAATATGCAGAAAATTTAGAAAAATTTGATTATCAATGGCTTGATAGGGTTTCTTTTACCAAATTTGAAAATGAAGATTTGGAAAAGATAAAGGAGGTGATAGAGGAAATTGTGAGAGTAAGAAAGCAATTATCGATAGACTATACTATCCCCAAAAAAGAGAATCTCAATTTTAATCCTCAGATTGCAGAAAAGATTGAAGAAAAATCAAAAGAAATCAGATTGATTGTGGATAAGTTAGCTAATCTTGATGTTCTAACTTATTTCCAAAGGATTCTTGATAAGCCCAATATAGATATTAAAAAAATTGAAAAACGTGAAAAGGAAATTTTGGAATCTCTTGAAAGTGAGGAAATTGAAAAAACACTTCATTGGGAAAATTTAGCTTTATATAAGGAATATTTAGAGGACTACATTCAAAATCAAAAATCATTTCTTAAAGCTATTAAATGGAATTTATTTGCGAAAGAAAAACGATTATTAAAAACATTAGCAAAAGACAATCATCTTATTTTAAATAAAAATAATGCAGAATTGCTCATTCAAAAAATAGATAAAAGAATAATTTTTGAGCAGAAAATAGGGAATTACACAATAGAAGGGATAGATTTTTTATTAAGTGAGGACGAGTATTGGTTATATACTTTCTATCTTTCTGATTTAGCAGAATGTATTGAAAAAAAAGACTTTGAATTTGTATTTAATAACTGTAAAGAAGCTATTATTTTACAACATAAGGCAAATAAATTGTTAAAAAATTTATCTGGTTGGGGTAAGTATTTAAAAAGATTGTTTTTAATACATAGACCTAATACTTTGGAAGAATTTTTAAAGGAAGAAACAGATGAGCAAAAGTTAAATTCATACTACCAAGAAATAAAAACTCAAACTAACTTGTTGCTCCAAAATAGTACCTTTCTCTTTGAAAAGTACAAAATTTGGAAGAAGTATTTGACAGAAAAACAAATTGCAACTTTATGGGAAAAACCACATTTAGCAGAAGAATGGACGACAATTTTAGTGCGTGATTTTGAACTGCTTTGTGAGTTTGATGAATTGAAAGCAAGCCTCACTGCACAACAAGTAAAAATAATTGAAAAATTAATGTTGTCTGTGGGGACACAGACAACGGCAGAAACGTTGTCAGTGGTCGAAGACCCTGCCAATCGTTTTACCAATATTTTGGAACTACCTGCCAATTGTTTCTCTACTATTTTCTCCAACTCCCTCCGCCTTGCATGGATAGCACACATCGAAAGGCAGCACCCTATTCTCAAAGCTGTTTCTACTCCAAAATTTGGGCAAATAGAACAGAGCCTACAAAAAGCGGTAACAGAAATAGGCAGACTAAGCGAGGAAATTTTGCTGGTTCGCACCTACGAATCTGCTTGCAAAGCATTGGAATACAATCGCTTGAAAAATATTGTTTCCTACAGAGAACTCAAACATCAGGTCAATAAAAAACGCAATACTTGGGCTTTGCGAAAACTCATTTTAAATTTTAGGGACGAAGTTTTCAAACTCATTCCTTGTTGGCTTTGCTCACCAGAAACCGTATCTGCTATTTTCCCCATGGAGTCGCAACTCTTTGATTTAGTGATTTTTGATGAGGCTTCTCAATGCTTTGCGGAAAAAGGGATTCCTGCTATGTATCGAGGAAAGCAAGTAGTAATTGTAGGTGATGACAAGCAGTTAGCCCCTAACGATTTGTACCAAATCCGTTGGGGGGAAGACCTCGACGAAGAAGATAGCAGCATAGCTTTAGAAACAGAATCCCTGCTCGATTTGGGCAAACATTTTCTCCCAGTTACTTCACTTACAGGGCATTATCGCAGCAAGTCTTTGGATTTGATAGGCTTTTCTAATCAATATTTTTATAACAATAAACTCAAATTATTACCCAATTATCAAGAGTTTATCAAAAACGAACCCGCTATTTCTTACCTCAAAGTAGCGGGAGTTTGGGAAAAAAACACCAATCTGATAGAGGCACAAGAAGTGGTAAAAGTAATCAGGCAATTCTTGGAAAAAGGCAAAAATGACATTGGTGTCATTACCTTTAATTACAAGCAACAACTACTGATTCAAGACCTTTTGGAGAAAGAAAAAATAGCGTTGCCGCCTTCGATTTTCATCAAAAATATCGAAAATGTGCAAGGTGATGAAAGGGATATTATTATTTTTTCCACTACCTATGCCCCTGATTTGGCGGGAAGGCTAAAAATGCAGTTTGGTAGCCTTAATCTTCAGGGGGGTGAAAACCGTATGAATGTGGCAGTTACGCGGGCAAAAGAGCAAATAGTGGTGATAAGTAGTATTTTTCCGCATCAATTAAATATAGAAGATTTGACCCACGAAGGTGGGAAGGTATTTAAGAAATATTTAGAATACGCCTTAGAAGTATCGCAGGGAAAGTACAAGGCAGATTTGCAGGTATTACCCAAGCAAAATTTGGAATGGTACTTGAAGGAAAAAATGAGGTTGGCATTTTCTGCGAGGACACAGACAACGGCGGAGGTCATCACAAATATTCCTTTCGCAGATTTGGGCATAGCCTCGAATACGCCCTTTTCGGAAATAACACTCATTCTGACAGACGACAATTTGTATTATGAGGCACTTTCTATCAAAGAAAGTCATGTTTATTTGCCACTTTTGTTAGTCCAAAAAGGTTGGACGTTCCAACAGTTCTATAGTCGCAATTTTTGGCTTTCAAAAGATACTTTTTTTAATCATAAGTAATTACTTAACTCTCTATGTTATATTTTTATCCAGGTCCTTCAAAGCTATATCCTCAAGTCCGTAACTACCTTGCTGATGCCTATGATAGCGGAATTTTGAGCATGAATCATCGCAGTGCTGATTTTGTAAGTATCGTTCAATCAGCAGTTATGCTTCTAAAAACGAAATTGCATATTCCCCAAGATTATAGCGTATTTTTTGTGTCTTCGGCAACAGAGTCTTGGGAAATTATAGCCCAATCTCTTGTAAAAAAGGGCAGTTTGCATATTTTTAACGGTGCTTTTGGGCAAAAATGGGCTGAATATAGTCATAAGATTCACCAAAAAAGCAGTTTTTTTCCTTATAGTTTACAAGAAGAATTAGACATTAGCAAGGTAGCTAATGATGCTACTTTTGAGGTAATTTGCCTCACACATAATGAAACTTCAAACGGTACGCAGTTAGATAGACAGACGATAAGGGCTATTTCGGAAAAATATCGGGATAAAATTATTGCTGTGGATGCAACTTCGAGCATGGCGGGGATAGAACTGGAGTGGGAAAATGCTGATGTTTGGTTTGCCTCTGTCCAAAAGTGCTTTGGGATGCCTGCGGGCTTGGGCTTGATGGTATGTTCGCCAAAAGCATTGGCAGCAGCACAACAAATCAATGATAGAAAATACTATAATAGCTTGCTTTTTTTGGCAGAAAATATGCAGCACTTTCAAACAAACTATACACCAAACGTGCTGAATATCTATGTGTTAAATCAGGTTTTATCGCAAATAGATGACATCAAAATAATAGGAGAAAGAACAGAAAGGAATGCAAAAAATTGGTATCATTTTTTAGAAAAACATGGTTTTGATGTTTTGGTAAAAAACCCAAAAGTTCGCTCCTCTACCGTTATTGCTATCCAAGATGAAGAAACTTTCATTAGAAATATCAAAGAAAAAGCCAAACAAGCAGGTATGATTCTTGGGAACGGCTACGGAATTTGGAAGAATACGACCTTTCGCATTGCCAATTTTCCCGCAATTACTGACGAAGAAATAGCCCAACTTAGGGTTTTTCTACAATCTATTTAAAATTTTGAAAAAAGATTTTTAAATTTGATTTTTTAAATAGCATAAAGTCTTTCAAATCTTTTTTTTATAATATAATTAAGAAATAATGAATAAAAATTTTAAAAGTTTCATTGCCAAAGCTATCGTTTTTGCAGGTGTATTTGCAGCAACAAGTATGCAGCTAAATGCTCAAGACAAAGCACCCAAAAATTGGTTCAATTTGGATGCAGGTCAGGACAAAGTGCAAGGAGTAAGCACAGAAAAATCTTATAAGGAATTGCTAAAAGGCAAGCCCTCACAAACCGTAGTTGTCGCCATCATTGATTCGGGGGTGGATATTGCCCATGATGATTTGAAAGAAAAAGCATGGGTAAACAAGGGGGAAATTCCTAATAATGGCATAGATGACGACAAAAATGGTTACATTGATGACGTAAATGGCTGGAATTTTATCGGAGGCAAAGACGGCAAGAACGTTGTGCATGATACTTTTGAAGCTACCCGTATCTATAAGGCTTTCAAAAGCAAATTTGACGGAAAGAAAGAAGCTGATATTAGCCCTGCCGATAAGAAAGATTTTGAGATTTACCAAAAAGCAAAAAAATCTTATGAGGAAAAACTCCAAGATTATAAATCTTACAAAGAGGGCTGGACGGAAAACTACATGGTGGTTAAGTCGGTTAATCGCCTTATGAAAGCCTATTTGGATACTGACACGCTCACTATAGAGATGCTAAATGAGGTAAAGTCAAAAGATGAAAAAATTAATTATGCCAAGCAAGTTGCTATCAAAGTGATTGAGGGCGGGCTAAGTGAAGCCATGATTTTAGAAAATTTGGAGGAGATAAACAATACGCTGGAATATGGTCTGAGCTTAGACTACGACCCACGCAACATTGTAGGCGATAACTACGACAATAAAACCGAAAAAGGCTACGGCAACGGAGATGTAAAAGGACCCGATGCCAAACATGGTACGCACGTAGCGGGCATTGTTGCTGCAAAGCGTGGAAACGGTTTGGGCATAGACGGAGTAGCTGAAAATGTGCAGATTATGTCAATCAGGGCAGTGCCAGATGGCGATGAAAGAGATAAGGATATTGCAAATGCTATTCGCTATGCGGTAGATAACGGTGCAAAAATTATCAATATGAGTTTTGGCAAAAGTTTCTCTCCTGATAAGGCTATAGTAGATGCTGCGATTCGGTACGCAGAGCAAAAAGGCGTTTTACTCGTTCATGCGGCGGGCAATGACCACAAAAACGTAGATACAGAAGAAAATTACCCAAGAAAAGAGGAGGCTGATAAAAGAACGGGCGCACTCACTTGGTTAGAAATTGGCGCACTTTCTTGGAAAAGTGGAGAGGATGCGGTAGCGACTTTCTCGAACTACGGCAAAAAATCAGTAGATATTTTCTCGCCCGGGGTAGATATTTATTCCACTACTCCCAATCAAAAATATGAAGATTTGGACGGAACAAGCATGGCTGCTCCCGTAGTATCGGGGGTAGCTGCTTTGCTATTGTCTTATTTCCCACACCTTACGGCAGCACAGCTTAGAGATATTCTCGTGAAATCGTCAGTGAAAATGCCCAAAGCAAAAGTGAAAAAACCCGGTGCAGAAGAGGGAGATAGCTTAGTGGAATTTGGCGAACTCTCGGCAACAGGCGGGGTAGTCAATGCATTTGAAGCAGTAAAAATGGCGGGGTCTATCAAGGTAAAAATGCCTAAAAAATAAGGACAGCACCTCTTATTTCCCAACTTCTCAGACAAAGCATATTTATTTTTTGTAGGGGAAGTTGGGAGATATAAAAAAATACGCTAATATTGGGTAAAAGCATAAGCCACCAAATTTGCTCCCATTTGCAAAGCCTTCTGACGCACTTCTTCGGAATCATTGTAGATTACTTGGTCTTCCCACCCGTTGCCGAGGTCGCACTCTACACTATAAAAGCACAGCAAACGCCCTTCGTAAATCAGTCCGTAGCCCTGAGGAGATTTGCCGTCATGTTCATGCACTTTGGGAAGTCCTTTTGGAAATTTGTACTTTTGGTTATAAATAGGGTGATTAAAAGGCAATTCTATTAATTCCAATTCGGGGAAAACTTTTTTTAGCTCTACACGAACGAATTTATCCAAGCCGTAATTATCGTCTATGTGCAGAAATCCGCCAGAAATGAGGTATTTCCGTAGGTTTTGCGCTTCTGCTTCAGAAAAAACTACATTGCCATGCCCAGTCATGTGAACGAATGGGTAGGAAAATAGTTCGGGACTGCCTACTTCTACCACTGCTTCTTCAGTATCCAAATTAATATTCAGATTTTTTCGGCAAAAACTTATCAGATTTGGCAAGGAAGTTTTATTGGAGTACCAATCTCCGCCGCCATTATACTTGAGTTTTGCGAGCTTGAGTGGTGGCTCTGGCTGAGCTTGGGCTTTGCCAAACAAGGCAAGAACAAGTGCAAAAGTGAAGAAAAGCAAATTTTTATTCATCTGGGTTTGTGTTATTTTGATTTTTTAAGAAAGGTACAAATATTCAAGCCACTCCGCAAGAAAACAGTTACTAAAAATCAATATACGACATCAGCACTTCATCAATGTAAGTGTTTTCATTTTTGAGATAGGCAAACTTTCGCATGATGCCTTCTTTGACAAAACCTGCTTTTTCGTACAGCCCAATGGCTTTTTCATTGCTTACGTAGGTGCTAAGTTCTACCCGCCTAAAGCCACGTTCTTTGGCAAGTCCGATAGCTTCATTCATCATTTTTATCCCATGCCCCTTGCCCGCAAAGTCGGGGTGAATACCAACACCGCCCAAATAAGCAATGTGGGCAGTGCGGTAGGTAAGTGGTATGAGTTTGAACATACCTATATCTCGCTGATTTTCACTGTATATGAACTTCACGCCTTTGTGGATAAGTTCCTGATAAATAGGCTCAAATTCTCGCAAAGTCATTTCGTCATAAAGTAAATAAGGATTAATTTGTGGGTGCATATAAAGCCCATAAACAAATGCTAAATCCTCTTGTGTTGCTTTTCTTATCATTCTTTGATTACTTTTTTCCAAGTAGAGCCTTTAGCTGTCCTGACTTCTAATAGATAAACGCCTGCCGCTAATTGGTCGAGTGCTATGGTAAATTCTTGTTGCTGATGCTGGTCAATTTTCACATTGATTTTTTTACCAGTGATGTCATGCAGTTGCAAAGCTAAAATTTTATCTGTTTTGCTCTCTACATTTAACAAATTATTTGTGGGGTTAGGATATACCCGCAAGTTTGCACTGAAAGTTTCGTCTTCCGTACTTACCAAAATATGGTTATAGATAGGTGAAACGCCTTTACAGCCATTGGCATCCGTGATTCTTAGGGCATATTTCCCCGATTTTGTAACTGTGAGCTGGGCTGTGGCTTCTTTGGGGATAGAGATGCCATCTAAGAACCATTCATAGCTTACTGCATTAGAGCGACTATCGGCACTTAGCACATCTTTGTCTGCTTTTATGCTTACTTGCGGCGGTGCGAATCGCTTTATCTGTACTGTGTTAGAAGTATTTACGCAGTTTTCTTTGGTAACTAAGTTTACGCTATAGCTACCTATATCTCTGGCATTGAGGCGACTGCTATTGTTATTTATCCTCACCTTGTCCAAAAACCACTGATAACTTACAATGTCCGCCATTTTTGGTGCTTCCAAAATGGTAGTAATTTGCTCGTTATCACAGTAAATAACGCTTCCTATAACGGTTATTGACAAATCTGTGATAGCACTTACGCAGTTTGTTCTGACGATATAGCTTTGACTTTCCAAAATTAATTTATTTGCTTTTCTGTTGCTCACAAATACCATATAACTACCAGCATCTTCTCTGCTTGCACTTTCTATTTTCAGGATAGCCGCAGTAGCCCCGCTAATTGGTTTGCCATCTTTGTACCACTGATACGTATTATTTTTACCATCAGCTTTTATTTCCAGTGTGAACGGCGTGCCAAGTGGTACATCAAATTCCTGCTCTGTGCCAATCGGGTCTTGCGGTGCATAGAAAAATTCCAAATTAGGGTGAGATTTTTGGAGTTTTTCTACGAGGTCTTCCAAATCGCCAAAATCTAAACTATTGAAATCAATCTCAAGGCTTTTCAAACGTTCTAATTTTTCCAAGCCCTGCGGCAGGTCTAACAAGTAGTTATTAAAAGCGAGTAATTCTTCCAAATCAATCAATAATACAATGCTTTGCGGCAAATCGATGAGGAAATTATCGGAGATACTCAAATATTTTAGCTTCAGCAGTTTACCAATTTCTTCGGTAAGTTCTTCTAAATAATTATTTGAAATATCGAGAATTTCTAAATTGAGTAAAAAGCCAATTTCGTCAGGGATAGTTTCTATCTCGTTGTCATTGAGGAACAAATTTCTCAGATTGAATAAATTACCAATATTTGGGTGAATGCTTTCAAATAGGTTATAGGAAAGCCAAAGTGTAATTAGTTCAGGAAAATCTCCTATCCATTCAGGGATTTCTCCTTCTAAGTCGTTTTGGCTCAAATCCAAATAAGTTAGTTTTTGCAAAGCCTTCAAAGATTCGGGTAGTTTGCCAAATAACTTGTTGTTGGACAAATTGAGGTAAACCAAGTCTTCGAATATGGGTGCGTTGAAGTTATTAGGGAGTTCGCCCTGCAAATTATTTTCGGGCAGGTTTATTTGTATGAGATTCCCTCCCTCGAATACTAAGCCTTCCCAAGTGCTTATTGGTTGGTTTAAATCCCAAGGCTTTTTCCAATTTTTTCCATCTAAAGCATTGAAAAATTTAATCAGTTCGGCAATGTCAATCGCACTTAGTTCGGGAACTACGGCAAGTGTTACATCTGCACGCTTAAGGACGAGTTCTGTGGCAATAGGGCTGGTAACTTCGCAAAAATAATCTCCTTCTTCCGCTATAGTAATATTGCGAAAAACTAAGATAGGGGCGTTTGTACCGCTTATATTTCCGCCATCTTTGAGGGCTATCTCCTGATTATTTACTATCCTGAACCATTGGTATTTATTGGCAGCACCGCCTGTGAGCGAGGAAAGTCTTATAGTGCTTCCTTGACTTGCCCTGACTCTTTCGGGTGAAAATATTTCTCCTTGTGGGGCGTAAACAAAGTCTATAATTTTGCCTACCAAAGGTTCTATAGCCGTAAAGCCAAGAAAATTGTTGCTTACATCAAGACTTCTGAGTTTCGGCAAGTTTGCAAGCGAAGCAGGCAATAAGCCTGTAAGGTCATTATTTGCCAAGCGAAGGCTCACTACTCTATCACCTACTAACTCTACACCAAACCATTTACAAGCAGGACTTTGCAAATCCCAAGGCGTGAACCATGTTGCGCCGCCTGCGCTGCGGTAAAGGTCTATCAGGATAAGAGAGTCTGCTTGGGCAATGCACTTCGAATCTACGCCAATGGTCGCACTTGTTTCCAAAAGTGCGGAGCAGCCCGTAATTTTATTTTTCGCCAATACTCGATACGTAAGTGTTGTTTGCAACTCTTCAGTTAGTAAATCTATACTACCTCCGTTGCCGTTAATAGGCTCACCTACTAACATTTTTGTATCTGCTCGCTGCAACTGATAATCGATGCCTTGCTCAGTTTCTTCTACAATTACTTTGGTAGATTTTCCCTTGTCTATAAACTCCAAGTCGGGATAGACCAAAAGCGTAGCATCGGGCAGAGGCAGTTCGGGATAGCTATAGCTAAAATTTAGCACGTTGCTTGAGCAAAACAGCGCAGGTTGGCTTACGGAGAGGCTTGTAATTTCTATGCCTCCGCCTATGTAGTCTATGACGAGTTGGTCATTGTCTGCCTGAACAGCGTCAAAATCAGGCTTTCCATCTCCATTGATGTCTATGAAATAAAATTGGTCTTGCTGTAGGTTTTGCATTGTTATCACCAATTTTCCATTGGGTTCATCGCAGCGTGTAGGGTTTTGCGCACTTGCCGAAAGAATGACAGGCGGTGCCAAAGCGAATGGAGAAGTAACGGGCGTAAAGCTAAATGGCTGCGTAATTGGCAGGCAGTTCAAAGACTGCGTAAGTACAAAATAAGGAGCAATGCCTTGAATATCGTAAATGCCACCCATAGGCGGATTATTAACTAAACTAAAAACGGGTGCATTAAAGGTAACTTTGTGATTTACTACGCTTACGCTTGTGAGGTCGTTATAGTCATTATTGAAAATATCGAGATAATACTCTCCGTCGGGGGAGTCGTCTGAAAAGGTAATTTCATATTTGTAGTTGTAGCCTCTGCAGTCGGCATAGCCCAAGTTCTCTATACTGACGATTGTTCCTCTATTATATACGGTAAAAATATCTGTAAACTGCGAGCTATTCCCTGCGACATCTCTTGCCAATAGTACGTAAGAACCTGTACCATCTTCCATCTGAAAATCTGATAGAGGAACTGTAACGGTAGCAGTGCCAAGTGGGAAAAACAGCGTCCCAAGCGAGGTAATGTAGGTTTTGCCCTGATTAGTGCCACAGTTTTCATCTATTTTGTAAAGGTCTAAGGTAAAGTTAGCCCCCATAGTACCATGCGTGATGACTAAATCTACAGTAGGGGCGGCAATGGCACAGCTATAATTGTCAGTAACTACAGTAAAAGGGCTTAACTGCCCCATGATGTTTGCATTTGCACTATTCGTTATTTGTATGCCTCTGTCTGCATTTGTGCCGCCGTTACAGAAAATAGAATTTTGCCCTATAGTATTGTTGTCCGTTCCCGCTTGGTCTATGGTAATTCCTAAGTTGGTATTATAAGCAATCGTATTGCTGCTGGAGGCATTCGCTACATTACCTATCTTTATATTGTTAGCACCGCCTTCTATTCTTATTCCTTCGAGGTTGGGGATTGCTGATGTTCCTGAAATATCAGTGCCTATTTTATTGCCGTAGATTAAAGTACCATTGGTTATTGGTGAGTTTATCAGAATACCTGTGCCTACTCCCGTATCATTGCCAGAAACGAGGTTGTTTTGTATCAGTCCTGCACTTCCTCCCGCAAACTCTATCCCGACCTGCCCATTTGCTAAGGCGGCAGTTCCTGCGGGGTTCGTGCCTATTTTATTATTAATAATTTGATGATTATTTCCTTGATTGACAAGAATACCTGCTCCAATATTGGCACTGACTACATTACCGTCTATGACTGTAGCATTGGAGACATTGTCCACATAAATACCAGTATTATTACCAATATTAGCACCACTTTGGTTTGTGCCAATGTAATTGCCTACAATACTTACACTACCCGAATTACTAAGGGTAATCCCACCAAAGGGGCTACCGCCAATGATGTTTCCATTTCCTGCTGTCCCTATGCTGATATTAGTGCTTGTAAACCCACTTTGAACAGCAATGCCTACTGCTTGCGTCCCACTTACTACCGTACCCGTAAGGTCAGTACCTATTTTATTATTCGTAATCGTAACGTTACTGACGTTACCAACATTTGTTCCAACAGCAATTCCACTACTGCCATTCCCAGAAATTGTATTACCCACTATCTTACCATCATAGCTACCTGTATTTATCAATATGCCGTTAGACAAATTATCGTGTAGGTAATTGCCTTTGCCAGCTGTACCAATTTCAAAGTTAGTAGCTAAAGAATTAATCTCTATGCCATTGCCTACCGAACCATTGCTCACATTTCTGATTTCCAAGCCATATATCTTGCAGTTAGTAGCTGCCATGCTAAGTCCGTAGTTAATATTGCTTCCATTAATAACTACTACAGGCGTGCCTGCGTAGCCCGCTTGCGAAGTACCATCAATCGTTATAGACTGCGTTAGCGGAGGTAAGTTATTAAAACTAATATCAATAATTTCGCTACCAGTTGGCAAATTAAAGCCAATAGTAGAGGCATTTGCTCTGGCATTTGCCAAGAGGATTGCCTCTCTGAGTGTAAGGTTGCCCACTCCATAGTTTCCATTGTCGTTGTTTCCATTATTATCCACCACGAAGTCATACGGAGAAATTCCGATAGTCAAGGTTTCGGTAGTGAGCGTAAGCCCTGGTACGCAAGTCGCTGTTGCTTTTAAGATGTATGTGCCTGCATTTGCAGGTGCGAACGGCGAAAAAGTAAGATTAGACGTAGTAGCTACAGGATTGACCAAATCTGTAGTTCTGAACCACTGCTGGGTAACGGTGCAGCCCGCTATGCCAATATCAAAATTTGTATTGTTATAGCTGAAGTTTATGCCCACCGAGCCAAGTGCCGTATTTGGCGTGAGTAAAACTGGCTTCTGCGGGGCATACAAGCTAATAGTTGTGAAAAACAAATTCGCCCCAAGCCCTTGTATTATCGTTTCAAATCTTAGTCTATTATTGCTCATATTGAGGGTATTCAGGGGGAAATTTCCTCTATCGGTTTCCAAATATCCACTGCTTATGTCGTTGTTGCTAAGGTTAAAGCCTCTTCTATCATTAGGTAGGCTAATGGCTTGTATTTGGGCAAAATTTTTGAAACTATCGTAATTAAAATTGCCACTGATTAGGTTAAAGCTAAAATCAACACTCCTAAGAGTAGCAGTATAGTATTGCAATGTGGATATAAGGCTACCTATGTTATTTGTTAATGCGTTGTTATTCAGATGAATCACTTCCAAAGGTGCTGTGCCTAAAACTTCATCAGGCGTTAGGTCTATGCTAGAAAGCTGATTATTGCTCAAGTCCAATACTTTGAGTGAAGTCATAGGGGCAATGATATTACCCGCATCTCCTATCAGATTATTATTAGGAAGGCGAACCTCTGTTACTCTGTTGCCTATCACCGTAACGCCAAACCAAGTGCTTACATCTGCACTTGTATTCCAATTTGTGCCGTTTGTCCAATTTGCCCCCCCAATAGTATTATACAAAGAAACAAGAGCATCATAATCTTGCTGAAAAACGCCATTTGCATTGGTAGCAACGGTAAAATTTTCGGTCTGTAAAATGAGAAAAGGCACACTGCTATTGCTTATCTGGCAGAAATAATTACCTGCATCTGTAGTAGGGTTATAGCTGCTAATGGTATAGGAAGCAGAAGTAGCTCCCGAAATAGGAGAATTAACATTGTCTTTGTACCACTGGTAAGTATTGGTAGTACCTACGGGCTGCGGTGTGCTTGCGGTAAAAGTCTGCGATGCTCCACTCAATAAAGCAAAACTCTGCGCCGTTCCTAATAATGCCTGTGGAGAATAATTTTTTGGCAAACCAAGTTTTGCAACATTGGGCTTTATGTCATCAAATTCGAGTTTGTTATTGGAAACATCAAAATCAGTGAGTGCAACCAAAGGCTTCAAAGAGAAGTCCCCCATTCCATCAAATTTATTACTAAATAAAGATAGAAATATCAAATTATTTAGATTACCTAATGTGTTTGGTATAATGCCTGACAGCTGATTTTGGTAAAGTTCTAAATATTGTAAATTAGTCAAATTACCTAATTCAACAGGAATTGAGCCTGTGAGTTGATTAATCCCTAAAGTTAATGCTGTCAAATTAGTCAAATTACCTAATTGGGCAGGGATACTTCCTGTCAGTTTGTTATCATTCAGGGCAATACTTTGCAAATTAGTCAAATTACCTAATTGAGTAGGAATACTTCCCGTCAGTTTGTTAGTATATAAAAATAATTGCTGTAAATTAGTCAAATTACCTAATTCAATAGGAATTGAGCCTGTGAGTTGGTTTTCATACAAGCGCAAAAATGTCAGATTAGTCAAATTACCCAAAGAGGCAGGAATACTTCCAGAAAGTTGGTTTTTATCTAAAAGTAAGTTTATCAAATTAGTCAGATTGCCTAATTGGGTAGGAATAGAGCCAGAAATCTGATTAATGTCCAGTAGCAAATATTGCAAGCTTGCCAAGTTGCCTAATTCTATGGGTAAGGTTCCTACTAAATTATTGTTGCTCAAACTTATATTTGTCACTCTGCGATTGGGGAGAGAGCCAGTAAGTGATATTCCATACCAAGTAGCTGCATCTCCATCTATAAGCCAATTTGTATTATTCGACCAATTTGCTCCATTGGTAGCATTGTAAAGGGCAACAAGGGCGGCATAGTCGTCAGGGTGAAGTCCTGCATTGAGCAAACCTACTATTACTTCCGCCGAAAATTCAGAAGTATTTCCATTGGCATCGGTCGCAGTTGCCACAATTCTATCGCCAATCACCAAGGCCGTAGAGGGTGTGAAAGTAAAGGTTTTATTTGTGTTTGCTTCCGCAAGTGCATAGGTATCAAAACCCAAATAAGTTCTACCTTGTCTGCTTCCCGCATCTGCCTTGAAAAACTCTACTCGGATAGGGTAGGCAGAATTAGCAGTGGCAGAAGGCACTTTGTAGGTGATATCTACTGCACTACCCGATGGGACTGCAAAGTTCGTAAATTCTGGGAAGTTTTGGAGTTTATTTGCGCCTGTGTCGGGGTCGTCAAGGTCATTGGGGTTTATTTGTCCATTATCGTTCAAATCTACACCCAAGGTTGTATTACTAAAAATAGCATTTCCTAAAATAGGATTGTTCACACTCCCTGATTTCATCAAAATTCCCACATAATTATTAAAGGCAATGGTATTTCCTTCCCCTGCGTTAGTACCACCAATGGTATTTCCACTTGTGCTTGTTTCCACTATTATCCCAATAGAATTATTTCCCAAGTTTCCTGTACCATTTTTATCTGTACCTATATAGTTGCCTCGAATAGCATTACCAGTAGAGCTAAGACTCACCGTAATTCCATTCAAATTTTTCGAAATAACATTCCCTCCTATAAGATTATTGTTTGCATTATTTTGAAGGTAAATGCCTTCCGTTCCATTCCCTAAAGCTGCAGTCCCGTTGGCATCTGTCCCAATGTAGTTTCCTTGAATAGTATTATTGGTAGATGAGTCTATGGCAAGACCTATGCTTGTGTTTCCTGAGATGAGATTTCCTTCTCCTGCGACAGTCCCTCCTATGAGGTTGCCTGAAGCATTGTTAAATAAAACTATGCCATAACCACCACTTGTACCATTCGGGATTGCCCCAGTCCCGCTTATATTTGTACCTATGTAATTCCCTTTGATTTGATTGTTGGATGTGCCTGAATTACTAATTGAAATGCCATTTCCACCATTTCCTGAGATAAGATTGCGAGTGGAGGCAGTAGCACCACCAATCACATTATTATTCGCACCAAATTCTAATATAATACCATCCGTCGTATTCCCAAGGCTGCTTGCGCCACTTGCGTCAGTGCCTATATAATTGCCTTGTACGGTATTTCCTATTGCTCCTGACCCCAAAATCCTAATTCCAGTGAGAAAACTCGCAGAGATTACATTTCTTGCCGCTGGAGTATTGCCCCCTATGGTATTATTTGTACCACTAAAGATATAAATTGCTCTTCTATTACCAATCCCTGCGGTTCCCGTTGCATTTGTACCTATGTAATTCCCTTGTATGGTATTAGTATTGCAATTCGTATCTAAATAAATACCTACCCCGGATGTCGGTCCAAACCCATTTCCTGAAATGACATTGCCTGCCCCTGCGCTTGTTCCACCAATCGTATTATTAGTAGAGGCATTATACACGTCAATTCCACTACTGCCATTTCCTAAGATTGATGTGCCATCTTTATTTGTCCCAATATAATTTCCCTGTATCACTGTTCCTGAAACACCAACACCCGCCCCAAGCGTAATGCCTGCCTTATTATTTCCTGAAACAAGGTTGCGAGCGGCAGGGCTTGTTCCACCAATAGTGCAGTTTCCTGCTCCTATGCCCATGCCGTAATCATTAGCTTGTGCAACTGTACCTGTGGCATCTGTCCCAATAAAACAACCTTCCACTACACAACCAGTGGCATTTAAAAATATTCCATAAGCTGAAGACCCACCTGTTACCCTATTAATTATCAAGCCCTTAAGAATACTATTGGCAGCATTCAATCGGAAACCAGGAATATTTGTACCAGCACCTGCGAAATTTACCTCTATGTTCAATATCGCATCATTGCCTATTGATAAAGTATTGGCACTTGCGCCTGATTGAGTATAGCCATCTATAGTAATTTGCTGGCTAATAGTCGGAAGAAGTGAAAGAAGGGTAATGGTTTTTACAGTGTTTCCTCCGCCTTGTATATTAAAATTAATGGTTTGCGCGCCTGTGAAGTAAGTATTGGCATCGTTTATGGCTTTTCTTAGCGAGCCAGTACCTGCGTCAGCCTCAGTAGTTACGGTAAGAGAAGTAAGCGTGCCACCAAATTCAAAAGCCCCTGCGTCTATTCCGCCTACTCTTGATGTTGCTCTTTGGTCAGTAGTAGGGGGAGTAACGGGTGTAGTGACCCCTATATTTACCGCAGGTGCAGTACCCGTATTGATAGCATGAGTTTGGGTAGCTCCTCCATTGTCTGCCAAACCAGTAAGCCATGTAGGAAAACCAGCGTTAAGGGCATTACCCCCATTATTATTGATGACAGCACCTGCCAAAGCACTTACATTTGTACCATTGCCCAAAATACAGTTTTGGTAGTTAATGGTACCGCCTGTTATGTTTGCTGTCAATCCTATGCCATTGCTTACAATCGTGCTGTTCAGCACTGATAAAGTAGCAATATCCCAAAATATGCCTCCTATGGTATTCCCACTAATGGTGCAGTTGGAAATGCTTGAGCTGGCTGCAGGGCTTGAGGACTGAATACCGTAATTTCCATTTGCTGAAAATGTACTGTTTTGGATATTACAAGATGAGTTACCAACAACAAGGACACCCGAACTGCCTGCACTATTACTTACAGTAGTTTTGTTCATCGTAAGTGCCACATTACTTGCCAAGAAAATAGCACTGCTATTTGGGGAACTACTACAATTATTAACGGTACATTCAGTCAAAGACAGCGTTCCATTTACGGCAAGAATTGCCCCGCCGCCCACTGTATTGGAAAAACCGCCGCTCATGGTTAGGTTATTCAGAAATATATTTGTACCCGCCACAGCCCTCAAGATTCGTAGTGTTCCAACTCCAACTAAAGCAGCCCCGTTCCCATTGATAGTAAAAGAGCCTCCGTCATTAAGGATAGAAGGCAAATAATTTCCTCCGTCATTCACATCTGCGGAAGTGCTAAGAGAGTAAGTACTACCTGCTGCTAAGTTTATCACACTGTTTGTGCCGTCAATATTTGCATTGTTTATGGCAGTAATTAGTCCTGTTACATCGCCCGCAGCTATATTATAAACTTGGGCATTAGCATTATAAGAAATAACAAAAAATGAGCACGCGAGCAAAAATAAATATCGTTTCATGGAATATTGAGTTTATATTCTGTAAAAATCAAAACAATTTGATTAATAAGAGACATACATACAAAAGACTAACGAAATTACAGATGTGATGTTTTCCAAAGATAGATATTCTTTTTGTAGGATAAAAACAAGTAGTCATTTTTTGGTTAATCCTTGCCTGTAAGGTCTGCTACACTCTCAGATTAGAAGTTTATTAGAACGTTCTTATTTGCTTGCATAAGTAGATAGAACGCCTTAGATTTGTACTCATCAAAACAAAATATATTTGTTTTTGCTTGGTTTTGGTCTTGTTTTAAACTTCTTAACAATTTAAAAATAGAATTATGAAGAATGTTACTTTCAAACAAATATTTGCAGTCTTGATAGGAGTATTCGTGATGTTGCTTACAGTAGCAAATATTTTGGAATATTAGGCAGATTAGGGGCATAGGTTTGAGAAAGCTATACCTCTAATCTTCTCTTCTCCCTTTGGCATCAGGCTCGGACATACGCACTATTTTTGGTGTAAATTTCGCCAAAATATCTACTAAATCGTGCTGACTTTCAAGCACTTTGAAAATGTCTTTGTAAGCCATAGGTGCTTCATCTATGTCGCCGCCAATGAGCGTTATTCCCTTTTCCGATAGCATTTTCTTAATTTCTTGCTTGCTTATATTTTTGATGGCTTGGGTGCGCGACATTTGTCTGCCTGCTCCGTGCGAGGCTGAATAAATAGAAGACGGATTGCCCTTACCCCTGACTACAAATCCTGCGTGTGCCATAGAGCCGGGAATGATGCCCAAATCGCCCTTTCCCGCAGGCGTAGCCCCTTTCCTATGCACTATGACGGGTGTGCCATCTTCGAGGGTTTCTTTCCATGCAAAATTATGGTGATTTTCTATTCTGATGAGAGGCTTTATGCCCAAAGATTTTGCCATTTTGTAGTGAATCTGATGGTGATTAGCTGCTGCATAATCTCCTGCTAAGTTCATCGCTATCCAGTATTCTTGCCCTTCTTCGGTAGCCAAATCTAACCAAGCTAAGTTCTTAGCTTCTTTGGGGAGGCGGGTTTTTTCTAAGGCTAATTTAGAATAATAGTTCGCAATATTTGCCCCAAAACCTCTTGAACCTGAATGAGATAGCAAAGCCAAATATTTACCAATAGGCAGCTTTAGCTCAGGCATTTCGCTGCTAATCTCAATAAGTCCCCATTCTACAAAATGATTCCCCGTTCCAGAAGTCCCTATCTGCAAGGTTGCCCTATGCTTCAAATCTCTGATGACCTTTGTAGCATTCCATTCGGGCTTATCAAAAACATCATCAGCCATTGGCTTTGGAAGTTTTCCGTCTATGCCAAAAAGCGTGTTTTCCTCCAGATAAGTTTTTAGCATTTTACTTTTTAGCTCCAAATAATGATTGTCCATTTCAAAAATAGACAAGCACATACGGCAGGCAATATCTACCCCTACAGCGTACGGAATCACTACGTTAGCAGTAGTAGCAAGCACCCCGCCAATGGGCAAGCCATACCCCGAATGAGCATCGGGCATGAGCGCACCCGCTACTACTACAGGCAGTCGCATGGCATTATCCATCTGATTAATCGCCTCTTTGTCAATATTTTCTATGCCATAAATAGCGTAAAAAGGTACTTCTGCCTTTAGCTCAAAAGTATTTGCTTTTTGTTTTTCTGTACTTTCTATGGGTTGAAGTTCCTGAGTAAGTTTGGCTATTTCTCCAAAAATTTCATCATTTAGGAAAGCATCGGGTTTAGCAAGTAACTCTTTATATTTTTCTAAGATACTTTCTTTGTCAAAATCTTTGCTTTTGATTAGACTTTTGGCAAGTTTGCCCGCTTGGTCTAAGAGTTCTTCCTCATGGAAACCAATTGCTTTTAATTCGTTGTTATTAAGTTTTTTAGACAATTTTCTAAAAAGTTATTTTTTGGAAATGTAAGTTATTTAACAAAAATCACCTATTTATCTCCGAAAACATCAATAGGTAACCTTATTCTTATTACTTATTTTCTTAAATAATCACTTTTTCCACCTGTTTTTTCTATCAATTTAATTTCTTTAATTACAATTTCGTGGGAAAAAGCCTTGCACATATCATAAATAGTGAGTGCTGCTATGCTCGCCCCTGTGAGGGCTTCCATTTCTACTCCCGTTTTGGCAGTCATTGTAGCAATGCAATTAATAATAATTTCATTCTGCTCGTTAAGTTGGATATGTATGTGGCAGTTTTCTAAGCCCAAACTATGACAAAGCGGAATCAGTTCGCTTGTTTTTTTTGCGCCCATAATCCCAGCAAGAATGGCTGTTTGGAAAACACTTCCTTTTTTAGTCTGAATATCATTATTGGAAAAATGCCTCAGTACCTCCCCGTTGAGCAGTACAACTGCTTGTGCTTTTGCTGTTCGCTTGGTAATTTGCTTCTCACTGACATCTACCATAGCGGGATTGCCAGCATCGTCTAAATGAGTGAAAGACATTATTTTAAGTTTTTATGAAATATTGCTTTTATTTTTAACTGCTCAGGTAGCGTATGAGTTGAGCAACAAATTTTGGGTTCCCCTCTTCACAAAAGTTACGGGTACAAACAACTTAGTAGGTGCGCCTATGTAGTAGAGTTGCCAATCTTGGTCGTACTTTGCCAGATGTTCTTTGATGCAGTCAGCCCTATCAATCGCCGTATATCGGCAGTCTTCCCAATAGAACAACTCCACTCGGTAGTGTAACTGTTGCTTTATACCATTAATTTTTACTTCAATCTCAATATCTTGCTTTTCTGAGCTGCTCGGAATAGGTACGGATATATGTGTCATGATTTTAGCTTGGTTTAATTACGAATTAGAAACCATATAAAAATGGCTTGTTACTATGGTATATCAATGAGTTTGCCAAACTACAAACACTTTATAATCAAGTATTTAAAATTTCTAATTCGCAATTATAGATACATTTTCGGTCAAAAATGTACGAATTTGGGAATTTATTTTCGCTTAGTCTTTTACCGCAAAAAACATTTCATGAATCTCGTCATTTACCTCATTGATAATCGTTTGGAGTCTGTCGATATATTCGTGCATACCGAATTTCATTATTTCTTTGGTATTTGTATAATAAAGTTCTGAATTAAGCATAGCTAATTTTTGCATAGCAGGATTTTTTACAGAGCTTCTATGCGTTCTGAGTATGTTTTTGAGCATCACCTGCGCACTCGCCGTACAATAATAAACAGAACGCGGAAAATCTTTGTCCAAGATGAGAAATTCAACAATTTTGTTTGGTAGTAACTGCCCATACTTTCGGCGATACATCATAAAGGCACTGACAGATTTTAGCACTGCCGACCATTGGATAAGGTCTAATACAGAGCCAACCTCATCTAAAGAAGGAAGCAAAATAAAATACTTTACATCGAGTAAGCGTGCTGTCTTGTCGGCTCGCTCCAGAAATCTCCCTAATTTTCCAAAGTGCCACCCTTCAGTATGCGAGATAGTAGAATCCTCTATGCCCGAAAGCAACTGACTTCCCTGCACCACACTTTTTAGAAACTCTCTTGGATTCGGAAGTATTTCTTGCTTTTTATTGGCAGTATCTCTCACATTGTGGTAAAAACCGTTGATATGTTCCCACATTTCTATCGATATATTTTCACGAATAGTACGTGCGTTTTCGCGGGCATTCATCACACACGCATACACCGAATTGGAGTTATTATTATCAAAAGTTAAGAAATTGAAAATATCTTCTTGGCTCGGCTCGCCATAAATATCCTTGTAAAGTTCCTCGTCAGCCGTAGTAGCGACCAAAGGCATCCACTGCATCGCATCGGGAATATTTGCAGTATCCAATGCCAAATTTGCATTTACCCCAATGAATCGTGCATAGTTTTCAGCACGTTCTATATATCTATTTATCCAATAAATGGAATTTGCAACACGACTAAGCATAATCAAAAAATTATGAATGATGAATGATGAGTTTTAAATTAATATAGTACCCAAGTATCTTTGCTACCGCCACCTTGCGAGGAATTTACGACCAAGGAGCCTTTGCGAAGTGCCACACGCGTAAGTCCACCGGGCGTAATTACTATTTCTTTACCATAAAGAATGTAAGGTCTTAAATCTACGTGTCTGCCCTCTATCTTATCGGTTGCCAAAGAAGGCACACGCGAGAGCTGAATTGTAGGCTGGGCGATATAGTTGCGAGGGTTCGCCAATATTTTCTTGCGAAAATCGTCATGCTCTTGCTTGCTTGCTTTAGGACCTATCAGCATACCATAACCACCTGCCTCATTGGCTTCTTTCACTACCAAATCTGCAATATTGTCTAATGCGTACTGCCTATCTAACTCGTTTTCGCACAGATAAGTATCTACATTGGGAATAATGGCTTCCTCTCCCAAATAATATTTGATGAGCTTCGGCACGTAGGCATAGATAACTTTATCATCAGCAACTCCTGTACCCGGTGCATTAGCCAGCGCAACTCTGCCTCTTTTATAGACTTCGAAAATGCCTGGCACACCCAAAAGAGAATCAGGGTTAAAAGTGAGTGGGTCTAAGAAAGTATCATCAATCCGTCTATAAATTACATCTACACGCTTGAGTCCCTTGGTAGTTCGCATATTCACATATCCATTTTTTACTACCAAATCTGAGTTTTGCACAAGTTCTACGCCCATTTGTAGGGCTAAATAAGCGTGTTCGAAATAGGCGGAATTATAGATGCCCGGTGTCAAGACGACAATATTTGGGGAAGGCTTATCAGCAATATGCTCAAGCATTTCTCTCAAGCTAATTGTATAGCCGTTTATAGGGCGTACTTGAGTTTCATCAAGAATTTTTGGAAAAGTTCTTTTTAGTATTTCTCTGTTTTCCAGCATATAAGATACTCCCGAAGGACATCTTAGGTTATCTTCCAACACACGCATCACCCCATGCTGGTCGCGAATCAAATCAGTACCCGTAATATGGCACCAAATTGATTTAGGAGGTTCTAATCCTATGCAGGGCTTCAGAAAGCACTTGCTTGACTCTATCAAAGATTTTGGAACGACATCATCTTTGAAAACTTGTTGCTGATTATAAACATCATGAATGAATAGATTTAATGCCTTGATTCTCTGAGTTAATCCATCAGAAAGCCTGTCCCACTCTCTGCCCTCTATGATGCGCGGGATAATGTCCAAGGGCATAATTCGCTCAGTACCCCCTTCGGCACTATACACATTAAAAGTAATTCCCAAAGCCATCAGAGAATGTTCGGCAGCCACTTGTTTGTGTGCCAAATCCTCTATTGTCAGGTGCTTTATGTAATTGACAAAAGGCACGTACCCCGTTTTAAGTTGGTGGTCTGACGTAAACATTTCATCAAAAAAACCTTCTGTATTGTAACTGTCTAATGTCATAGCTTACCAAGGGATTAGGGTATAAAATAAAAAATTATATAGAATGAGCTTAAAAGTAAGGAATGATTTTGAAAAAAGCAATTGTTTTATTAAAAATAAGTTAAAAAAAACACCTATTTATTATTAGTTTTTAAATTTTTATTTTTAGCAATTCCATTGCTGCATTTACTGCATGAATTTCATTGTTTTCTACTTTTTCCTCCTTGTCGCGAAGCATCTCTCTGACCTGAGGATGATTATAAAACTGTCTCTCTAATTCTGCCTTAATAACTTCGTGCATCCATGCCTTATTTTGTGCTTGCCTTTTTTTGTAGAACGAACCATTATTTTTGGTAACTATCTGATAGTCATTAATTATACCCCATATTTCTTCGATACCTATTTTCCTTAGGGCAGAACAAGTTAGCACTTTAGGAGACCATGTATTTTCGTTTGGAGGCAACAAATGTAGTGCAGACTGATATTCTACTTTCGCCAAATGTGCTTTGCGCTCATTGCCCTCGTCAGCCTTATTGATTACTACAGCATCTGCCATCTCCATAATTCCTTTTTTCATGCCTTGCAACTCATCACCTGCCCCAGCAAGCATTAGTAAAAGAAAAAAATCAACCATGCTATGTACTGCCGTTTCGGACTGCCCCACACCCACTGTTTCTATCAAAATTACATCATAACCTGCCGCCTCGCATAGTAGCATTGTTTCTCTGGTTTTTCTACTCACCCCCCCCAAAGAATTTCCCGAAGGAGACGGTCTGATGAAAGCCAACCTATCTCGCCCAAGCTCGTCCATGCGAGTCTTATCTCCCATAATACTCCCTCTGGTCTGCTTACTGCTTGGGTCTATGGCAAGCACTGCTAACTTTTTACCTGTTCCTGTGATTAATCTACCAAAAACCTCAATAAATGTGCTTTTCCCTACCCCCGGCACTCCCGTAATACCTATCCTAATTGCTTTACCCGTATGAGGAAGAAGCAATTCTATAAGTTGCGATGCAAGCTCATTATCTGAAATTAACTCGCTCTCTATCAAAGTTATAGCTCTGCTTAACACAAATTTATCCTGCAATCTGATGCCTTCTAAGTATTGTTCTATGGTTAAGCGACGAGTCATTAGTGCATTAATGTTTAACTTGCAAATACAAACATAATTTTTCTATGGTAAAAAAACAAAATACACAACGACTTAACTTTGTTGTTAAACCATTGTGTATTATTAAAAGTATCTATAACACCCGATTACTAACTCTCTGCTTCTTTGCTTTCTATTACAGGAGTTACCTCAGTAGTAGTGTTCTTTCCCTTACCTCTGCGGCTACGTCTTGTTCTCTTTGCAGGCTTTTCGGTGAGTAAAAGTGTATTATAATCCACTAATTCCATCATGCACATTTCTGCATTGTCCCCAAGTCTGTTCTCAAGTTTAATAATTCTTGTATATCCGCCTGGTCTCGTTGCTATTTTCTGTGATACCTCATCAAATAGAATCTTTACAGAATCTTTATTTTGTAAGTAAGAAAAAACAGTTCTACGAGAATGTGTATTATCTAACTTTGATTTTGTAAGAAGAGGCTCTATATATTTTCTCAGTGCTTTTGCCTTAGCTACTGTAGTAGTAATTCTCTTGTGTAAAATCAAAGAGGATGCCATATTAGAGAGCATCGCACTTCTGTGCGAAGATGTCCTACCTAAATGGTTAATTTTTTTGCCGTGTCTCATTTTTGAAAAATCGTTAAGAATCTAAATTAGTCTTCATCAAGTCTGTATTTGCCTACGTCCATCCCAAATACCAAACCCTTATCTGATACTAAGGCTTCTAATTCGGTCAAAGACTTTTTACCAAAATTTCTGAACTTCATCATGTCAGAAATTTCCAACTGTACCAAGTCGCCTAATGTACGAATATCAGCTGCTTTTAGGCAGTTATAAGCACGTACGGAAAGGTCTAAGTCAGTAAGAGCCGTTTTGAGAAGCTTTCGCATGTGCAATACTTCCTCATCTACTGTTTCTTCCTCCTCAGGTTTAGCCGTTTCAAACGTCATAGTCTGGTCAGAGAACAACATAAAGTGCTTAATTAAAATATTTGCTGCACCTTTTAGGGCATCTTCAGGGTGGATAGAACCGTCTGTTTCTACCTCTATAACCAACTTTTCATAGTCAGTTTTTTGCTCTACCCTTGTATTCTCAATGCTATATTTTACATTTTTGATAGGAGTAAAAATAGCATCTATTGGTATATAGCCAAATGCTTGGTCTGCTGGTTTGTTTTCTTCTGCTGGGACATAGCCTCTGCCTTTATCCAAAAAAAGTTCTATTTCAAAACTTGTAGAAGAATCCAAATGGCAAATTACATGGTCGGGGTTTAATATCTGGAAATCAGAGGTAAAATCCCCAATATCGCCAGCTCTGAATACATCAGACTTACTCACTTGGACAGTAACTTTGGTAGAGGGATTATCTACGAGCCTTTTAACTCTCACCATTTTTAGGTTAAGAATTAGCTCAGAAACGTCTTCTACTACTCCCTCTATGGTCGAGAACTCGTGTAATACACTTGATATCTTTACGCCTATGATAGCGTAGCCATCAAGCGAAGACAAGAGGATTCTTCGAAGTGCGTTACCAATAGTTACACCATAACCCTTCTCCAGTGGTTTAAACTCAAACAGACCTTTAAAATCATCTGCTTTTTCCATCACCACCTTATCAGGCATTTGAAATGCTAAAATTGACATAGTTTACTCCTTTATTTTTGATTCAATGAATAATTTGAATGGAGTGACAAAATTAGAAAAGTTTTGATAATTTGCTTTTCTTTTTTCTTGAACTCTTATTAAAAAGACAAATTAATTAAAAAAGTGAACTTAAACTTTATAAAAAGCTCACTTTTTTAGTATTTCTACTTAGAGTACAATTCTACAATAAGTTGTTCTTTAACATTTTCAGGAATTTCCTCTCTGTCAGGGAAGTTTATAAATTTACCTGACATATCTCCAGCACTCCACTCAAGCCAAGCAAACTTGTGTGCCTTACCTGAAAGAGATTTAGTGATTGTTTCCAATGTTTTTGACCTCTCACGAACACCTACTACATCACCCGGTCTGAGAGAGAAAGAAGGAATATTCACAACCTCACCATTTACTGTAATGTGTCTGTGCGTTACCAACTGACGAGCAGCTCTTCTCGTTGGCGCAATTCCTAATCTGAATACTGTATTGTCCAATCTTGCTTCTAATAACTTGAGCAAGTTTGCACCCGTAACACCTGATTTGCGAGAGGCAATTTCAAATGTTTTTCTGAACTGTCTTTCTAATACGCCATACAAATACTTCGCTTTCTGCTTTTCTGCTAACTGTGTAGCATATTCAGAACTTTTTCTCTTCTTACCTCTGCCATGCTGACCTGGAGGGTAACTTTTATTTTTTAGTGCTTTGCATGGACCTAAAATCGGCTCACCATATCTTCGTGAGATTTTAGATTTTGAACCTGTATATCTTGCCATTGTAAAATTAAATTAGAATTTCAAATGTTGCGTCTCAAAAGTTTATTATCGAGATTCAGCTTCCAACATTACTGTTGTGAATAAGTTAAAAAAGTAAGATTTATACTCTTCGTTTCTTAGGAGGGCGGCACCCATTATGAGGTAAAGGAGTAGTATCTCTAATAATAGAAACCTCTATGCCTGTACCTTGAATAGTACGAATCGCTGATTCTCTGCCTGCTCCTGGTCCTTTTACAAAAACCTCTGCTTTACGCATTCCTAAATCGTATGCTACCTTAGCGCAGTCTCCCGCAGCTAATTGAGCAGCATAAGGAGTATTCTTTTTAGAACCTCTGAAACCCATTTTACCCGCAGAAGACCAAGCAACTACTTGACCTGCCATGTTTGTAATGGATATGATAATGTTATTGAAAGAAGCCCTAATATGAACCTGTCCAACAGATTCAACTTGTACGACTCTTTTTTTAGCTTTATCTTTTCTTTTCGGAGATTGAGTTTGCTTTGTTGCCATATCAAAAAAACGTTAAAATTATTTTTTAGCTGCTGCTTTCTTCTTGTTAGCTACTGTCTTACGCTTGCCCTTGCGAGTTCTTGCGTTATTTTTCGTTTTCTGTCCTCTCACTGGAAGACCTCTACGATGACGAAGCCCACGATAACAAGCTATGTCCATCAAACGCTTGATATTTAACTGAACCTCTGATCGAAGTTCGCCTTCAACCTTAAACTCAGTCGTAATAATATCTCTGATAGCTTTGGATTCCGCATCATTCCAAGCTGAAGGCTTCTTATTTACATCGATGCCTGCTTTTACTAAGATTCTACTCGCAGAAGGACGACCTATACCGAAGATATAAGTTAGTGCCACTTCTCCGCGTTTATTATCTGGAATATCTACACCTGCAATTCTTGCCATAAAAAATAAGCGGTTTAATTAGCCCTGTCTTTGTTTGTATTTTGGATTTTTCTTGTTGATAACATAAAGTTTTCCTTTTCTTCTGATTACTTTACAATCAACGCTTCTTTTCTTAATAGATGCTTTAACTTTCATCTTATTACAAAATTTAATGTGAAAATTCTACATAAAGCAATAATAACAATTCCTACTTGTAACGATAAACTATTCTACCTTTGGTCAAATCGTATGGAGTCATTTCGAGCCTAACTTTGTCACCAGGTAAGATTCTAATGTAGTTCATTCGCATTTTGCCAGAAATATGAGCGAGAATCTGATGTCCATTTTCAAGCTCTACCCTAAATCTTGCATTTGATAAGGCTTCTACTATTACACCATCTAACTCTATATTTGCTTGTTTTGACATAATACTTTTTTTAACGACTGATAGAGATAATTTTATAAAATACAAAAGAAAATATTCAAAATATTAAGCAGTTACTACATTTTGTCTGCCTTTAACATTACCAGCCTGCATCAAGCCCTCGTAATGTTTCATCAACAAATAACTTTCTATCTGCTGCAAAGTATCCAAGATTACACCTACCATAATCAACAAAGAAGTACCGCCATAAAACTGAGCAAACTCTTGTGAAATCCCTGCCATACTTGCAAAGGCAGGCATAATAGCAACCATCGAGATAAACAATGCTGCTGGTAGTGTTATTCTATCTACCACATTATCAATATATTCAGCAGTAGGCTCTCCCGGTTTCACACCAGGAATAAAACCTCCATTTCTCTTCATATCATCAGCTATTTGCTTCGGATTTACAGTGATAGCTGTATAGAAGAATGTAAATAAGATGATAAGAACAGCAAATGACAAATTATACTGCCAAGAGGTAAAATCTGCAAAATTAGTAGCTATATAGTTCGCAATATCGCTTGTGTCAGCGAAAACATTGCCTATCAATGAAGGTAAAAACATCAAGGATTGGGCAAAAATAATCGGCATTACACCAGCGGAATTTATCTTCAAAGGAAGATAAGAACGCTGACCAACTACAGGCTTCTTAGCAGATCCTGACTCACCTCTCGCTCCCGCTACTTGCTTCGCGTACTGTACGGGTATTTTGCGGACTGCTTGTGTGAGCAATATAACTCCCATTACTACAAAAAACAAAGCTATCAATTCCAAGAGAAATAGCAAAAGCAAGGAAGAACCTCTTGACATAGACTCTGCTATCAAAGCGCCGGGAAAACGAGACACTATACCAATCATGATGAGCATCGATATCCCGTTGCCTATGCCCTTATCTGTGATTTTTTCACCGAGCCACATACAAAAAACAGTGCCAGCAGTTAATATAACCATTGCAGATACTGTAAAGAAGAATCTATCTATCATAATAGCCTCCGAAGGAATAGTTCCCGCGATATAGGCTGAGGCTTGAAAGAATGTAATTACAATAGTAAGCACTCTTGTAATCTGATTAATTTTCTTTCTACCAGACTCTCCCTCTTTCTGAATTCTTTGAAAATACGGAACAGCTATAGTAAGCAACTGGATTACAATAGAAGCAGAGATATAAGGCATAATACCTAAGGCAAATATAGAAGCCCGAGAAAACGCACCTCCTAAGAAGGAATTAATAATATCGAAGAATCCTCCCGTAGCCCCGCCTGTCAATTGCGCAGTATCTAAACCTGGTAGCACAATATAACTGCCCAAGCGAAAAATTATCAACAACCACATAGTGGTAATGATTCTCCCACGCAACTCCTCTATGGAGAGGATATTCTTAATTGTACTGATAAATCTTTTCATGATTAAAACTTAATTGCTTTACCACCAGCTTTTTCTATCAATTCAATAGCAGAAGAAGAGAAAGCATGAGCGACAACCTCTACTGCTGCACTAAGTGTACCTCTACCGAGAACTTTTACTTTATCGTTTTTAGAAGCAAGACCATTCTGCACCAATAATTCCAAATCTATCTTATTAGTATTTGTTTTTTCAACAAGCTGCTGAACAACATCTAAGTTTATAGCTTTATATTCGACTCTGTTAAGGTTATTGAATCCGTACTTTGGAATTCTTCTTTGCAAAGGCATCTGACCACCTTCAAAACCAAACTTTCTTGAGAAACCAGAACGCGACTGCGCACCCTTATGACCTCTGCCAGAAGTTCCACCTCTGCCAGACCCCTGACCTCTACCTAAGCGTTTATTGTTTTTTACAGAACCTTCTGCTGGCTTCAATGTATGTAATTTCATAACAATTTCAATGTTAAATGTTAATCATCAGTTTCCGACTTACGATTGCTCTACTTTTATCAGGTGAGCAACTTTGCGAATCATACCCATAATTTGGGGAGTAGCTGTTTTTTCTACTGTATGATTGATTTTACGCAAACCAAGTGCTTGCATTGTTAGCTTTTGGTCTTTTGGTCTTTTGATAATACTTCTTACTTGTGTAATTTTTACCTTTTCCATGACTTTTACTAACCTTTAAATATTTTTGATAAAGCTACGCCTCTTTGCTGAGCCACCATACGTGGGTCTCTCATCTTACTTAACGCATCAAAAGTAGCTTTCACTACATTATGAGGATTAGAAGAACCTTTAGACTTTGCCAATACATCAGTAACCCCGGCAGATTCTAAAACGGCACGCATAGCACCGCCAGCAATTACGCCAGTACCTGCTGCTGCAGGCTTCAACAAGACTTTGCCAGCACCGTACTTACCGAGAATTTCATGAGGTACTGTTCCTCTCATTATAGGTACTTTAATGAGGTTTTTCTTTGCATCATCAATTCCTTTTGCTATTGCATCAGTAACCTCATTTGCTTTGCCCAAACCATAGCCTACTACACCATTGCCATCACCCACAACTATAATAGCAGCAAAACTGAATCTACGACCACCTTTTACTACTTTAGCCACTCTTTGAATCGCTACTACACGTTCTTTAAGCTCTATTTCGCTTGCCTTAACAGACCTTATATTTACTTGCGACATCTTTTTTAATGATTAGATTAGATTAGAATTGAAGTCCTCCCTCTCGTGCGCCATCTGCCAAAGCTTTTATTCTGCCATGATACAAATACCCATTTCTATCAAAAACAACAGCTTTTATACCTGTAACTAATGCTTTTTCAGCTATTTTTTTACCTACCTCTTTCGCAACGGCAATATTAGCAGGCTTATCTTTTGAAATTTCAAAAGAGGAAGCACTTGCCAAAGTGCATTGCTTATCATCATCTATCAATTGAGCATAAACAGCTTTATTGCTTCTAAAAACAGATAGACGAGGCAGCGTTGCCGTACCAACAACTTTGGCACGAATTTTTTTCTTGATTTTTGTACGTCTAAGGACTTTACTTGTAACCATCGTTCTATTGCGTTAAAAAAATTATTTCTTACCACCTGCTGATTTACCAGCTTTTCTTCTGATAACTTGTCCCTCAAACTTCACACCCTTTCCTTTGTAAGGCTCTGGTGGTCTGAGTGATTGTATCTTTGCAGCTACTTGACCTATCAACTGCTTGTCAATACCTTGTAAAGTAATAGCAGGAGCTTTGCCTTTCAGCGTTTCAGTTGCTATTGTTATTTCAGTAGGGATTGCCATATAGATACTATGCGAATAACCAAGACTCAATTCAAGTATCTGACCTACGTTAGATGCTTTGAAACCAACGCCCACAAGTTCGAGCTTCTTTTGATACCCATTTGTTACGCCTTCGACCATGTTAGATATTAAAGACCTATACAGTCCATGAAGCGACTTATGCCGCTTTTGGTTGGTGGGACTTTCCAAAGTAAGTTCGCCGTCTTGTACGCTAAGTTTGATATCTACATCTACGTCTTGGGTGAGAGTTCCTTTTGGACCTTTCACCGTAACGAGATTATTTTTCGATATATCAATTGATACACCTTGCGGTATAGCAATAGGCTTTTTACCAATGCGAGACATTTCTTTATAAGATTTAATTCGTTTATTAAAGCCTACGTAACGGTGTAAACCTTTACGTTAATTGTTAAAAACACCAAGTGCTTAGTAAATATAACAAAGCAACTCTCCACCAACACCAAGTTCTTTGGCTTCCTTATCGGTAATCAAACCTCTTGATGTAGAAATGATTGCAATGCCCAATCCGTTGAGTACTCTGGGAAGAGCATCTGCTTTCACATACTTTCTCAAACCGGGCTTACTTACTCTTTCCAAATAAATCATAGAAGAGAGCTTAGTAACTGGGTTGTACTTCAAAGCAATTTTTATAACACCTTGCCCTTCAGAGTCGTCATACTTATAACTCTGAATGAAACCTTTTTCATAAAGCACTCGCGTAATTTCCTTCTTTATCTTTGAAGAGGGAATTTCCACAACTCTGTGTCTTGCTTTGATTGCGTTTCTTAGCCTTGTCAAATAATCAGCTATTGGGTCTGTCATTGTATCAATACTTTATATTACTCCTTTAGCAATAGTTTTTATATTGTTATACTTTTTTGATATTCGCTAACAATACAAAGACATTTTAAGTTACAAATTATCATTTAAGATTCCTTAGAAGACTACCAGCTTGCTTTTGTCAAACCGGGAATCTTACCTTCAGAGGCCATATCTCTGAATATCACCCTTGAGATACCAAATTTTCTCATGTATCCCCTCGGTCTCCCTGTAAGTTTGCAACGATTGTGCAGTCTTACTTTTGAGGAATTTCTCGGAAGAGCATCTAATGCTTTATAATCGCCTTCTGCCTTCAACTTAGCGCGTTTTTCAGCGAGTTGTTTTACTAACTCCACTCTTTTACGCTCGCGTGCTTTCACTGATTCTTTTGCCATAACAAAGTCAATTCGTTTTTATTTTTTAAAAGGCATACCTAATGCCTTCAATAGTTCAAAACTTTCTTCATCGGTCTTGGCAGTAGTAACGAAAGTTATATCCATACCAGAAATTTTGCTTACTTTGTCAATACTAATCTCTGGGAAGATAATCTGCTCTCGCACACCTAAGGTGTAGTTGCCCCTGCCATCAAAACCTTTGTTGTTGATACCTTTGAAATCACGTACACGAGGTAAAGCAACAGAAACTAATCTATCTAAGAACTCATACATACGTTCACCTCTGAGCGTTACTTTTGCACCGATTGGCATATTTTCACGCAGTTTGAAGTTAGAGATTGCTTTCTTAGAACGTGTAGCAACGGCTTTCTGACCTGATATAGTTGTAAGTTCTTCAACGCCTACATCTACTAACTTCTTGTCTGCAGTTGCCTGACCAATACCCTTGTTGATGGCTATTTTAACCAATTTAGGTACTTCCATTACAGATTTGTATTTAAACTTTTCTTGTAATGCAGGCATCACATCTTTCAAGTATTTTTCTTTAAATCTTGGAGTTGCCATTAGTTACCAGTTTTAATAATTTCACCTGATTTTTTAGCATATCTGACCAGCTTACCTGTTTTTTCGTCTAACTTTCTGCCGACTTTGGTAGCTTTGCCAGTTTTAGGATCCATCAACATCACATTACTGATGTGGATTCCTGCTTCTTTGTTAATAAAGCCGCCTTCTGGGTTTTCATTAGAGGGTTTTACAGCTTTTGTAACCATATTCAACCCTTCGATAATAACGCGTTGGCTTTCTCTATTGATTTTGGCAACAACTCCTGATTTACCTTTTTCATTCCCTGCGATAACCATTACCTTATCGCCTGTGCGGACATGGAATTTTTTGTGTTTTGAAATCTCAACCTTTTTCATAATCGCAATTCAATTATAGAACCTCAGGTGCAAGAGATACGATTTTCATAAATTGCCTTTCACGCAATTCGCGTGCAACGGGTCCGAAAATACGTGTACCTCTTGGTTCGTCTTGGGCGTTAAGTAACACCACCGCATTATCATCAAAACGAATGTAAGAACCATCTTTACGACGTATTTCTTTTTTTGTTCTTACTATTACGGCTTTGGAAACAGTACCCTTCTTTAAAGAACTTGATGAAAGTGCGTGTTTTACCGTCACAACTACCTTATCACCAATGGAAGCATACTTACGTTTTGTACCTCCAAGTACACGAATAACAAGGACTTGTTTTGCACCGCTGTTATCTGCTACATTCAGTCGGGACTCTTGCTGTATCATGTCTGTAAATTGTTTTTGCTAAATTTCACTTTAGCTATTAAAAAATTTAAACTTTGAAAGATTACTTCGCCTTTTCAACTACTTCTACCAATCTCCAACGCTTCGATTTGCTAAGGGGGCGAGTTTCCATTATTTTTACAGTATCTCCCTCTTTACACTCATTCTTTTCGTCGTGAGCCATGAACTTTGTAGTTTTTTGCATGAACTTCCCATATTTTGGGTGCTTCAGCTTCCTTTGAACTGCAACGACAATAGACTTATCCATTTTGTTGCTTACTACTAAGCCTAACTTTACTTTTCTAAAATTTCTCTCTTCCATAATACCAAATGCTACGATTTATTTCTGTTATTATGATTGCTTTGCAGCTAATAATGTGTACAAACGTGCTATTTGCTTTCGCAAGCCTCTGATTTGCATTGGGTTCTCCAACGGAGTAAGTCTATGAGAGAACTTTAATCTTTGTAAAGTTTTTTCGCTATCGTTGATTTGCTCCTGCAACTCAGTTATAGACAAACTCTTGATGTTATCGTACTTTTTCATGACTTCAAATTAGTTTTGAACTGCCAAAGTTCTGTTAGTGATAAACCTCGTGGTCAGTGGCAGTTTTTGAGCAGCTAAACTCAAAGCCTCTTTTGCCAATTCCGCACTTACACCTTTTAATTCAAACAAGATTGTTCCTGGTTTTACTGGGGCTACCCAAAATTCAGGAGAACCTTTCCCTTTACCCATACGAACCTCCGCAGGCTTTCTTGTCATTGGCTTATCTGGGAATATCCTAATCCAAACTTGACCTTCTCTTTTCATCGCTCTCGTTACTGCAATACGAGCTGCTTCTAACTGGCGAGAAGTAATAAAGCCTTGTTCCATGGATTTCACACCATAATCGCCAAAAGCAAGCGTATGACCTCTTGTTGCCATACCTTTAATCCTGCCTTTTTGTTGTTTTCTATATTTGGTTCTTTTCGGCTGTAACATAAATTACTAAAATTTTTCGCCTTTCGCAAGGCTTTTGAACAATAATTTTCTTAGACAACAAAAATCTCAGAATGACAGCACAATAAATACTGCCTACCTCAAACAATTAAAACGGTAAACCGTTTAAATTCAAACTAAAAACCTTTTGCTTTTTCAGTTGGACTTACACTTATGTTTTATAACAAGCACAGTATCCTTTAATTGGCTATTGTTTTGGGACTGCAAAGGTACGAAAGGAAAATAATATTCCAAATGTTTTTGAAACTATTTTTGATTATTTCAAAAAAATAAAAATATAAGTAGTGATAAGCATTGATTTATAAAACATAAATTTAACTAAGCTACTCATTATTAAATAGTTATAAATAAAATAGTCTGATGATTAGATGAGTATAATCAACTTATATTTTTTCTCCGAAAGCCAAATCTCCTGCATCACCAAGTCCTGGTACAATATAAAACTTGTGATTTAGCTCTTCATCTATATCACCTATCCAAAGGTTTGCATAAGGAATATTTGACAATAAGTGGTTTACACCATCTCTACTTGCTATTACGGCTGCTATATGTATTTGTGAAGGCATACCGTACTGAAGCAAGGTCTGATAAGAAGAAACTATGGATTTACCCGTAGCAAGCATTGGGTCTATGATGATGAGCGGTTTCCCATCTAAATCGGGGATGGCGGCATAGTGCATTTCTATCTCAAACTCATGGTCTGCATTCGGCTTGCCTCTGAATGCGCCAATGAAGGCACTCTCTGCTTGGGCAAAAAAGGTTTGAAACCCTTGATAAAAAGGTAAACCTGCACGCATCACACACACTAAAACGGGTTGCTTGCTTAGTAGGTTTGTCGCGCTTACGCCAAGCGGCGTATTGATTTTGGCGGGCTGAAAATCAAGCTCTTTGGAAAGTTCGTAGGCTAATATTTCGCCTAAACGTTCTAAGTTATGCCGAAATCTGTGCCTGTCTTTTTGCATTTCTCGGCTGCGAAGTTCTGCCAAGAAGTGATTTGCTATGGTATTTTGTTGGGTAAGTACGAACATTTTTTTAATTAAAATTGTTGTTAGCTGTCTATGTTTTTTTTACGAGAACTACTCAATGCTGTTGCTTTTTGAATAGTTACAGATTTTTAAAATTCTATGATGGCTTCGTCTTCTACCTCGTCCAATAAGTAAGGAATAACCGCCGTAACTTTGCAGCCCTTGCCCTCCTCTGACTCGATAGAGAGTGTGCCATTGAGCAAATTGGCGCGTTGGGATAAATTTGCCAAGCCATTTCCTCTTGCTATTTCATTGACATTAAAACCTTTGCCATTGTCTGTTATTTCCAAACGAATCTGTGTTTCCTCGTCATAAAGTTGTACTTTGATGGAGTCGGCTTCGCTGTATTTGATGGCATTATTGATGACTTCTTGGGCAATGCGGAAAATGCCAATTTCTATTTGTGAAGGGAAACGAATGTCGTTAAGGTCTATGTCGGCATCTATTTCTATATTGGTATTGTGCGACATGACCGTACATAGATTTTGTACGGCATCGGCAATACCGAAATCGTTTAGCACGCTCGGCATAAGGTTGTAAGAAATGCGGCGAACTTCCTGCTTTGCACTATCTACTAACTGTGCCATCGGGACTAATTCTTGCTCTGGTGCATGGAGGTTTTCTTGCATTTTCAGGTAATTCACTTGCATTTGTAGCGCGGTGAGTATCTGCCCTACGCCATCATGCAGTTCCATAGCTACTCTGCGTCTTTCGTCTTCCTGCCCCTGAATGATTGCCAAAGATTTGATTTTCTCTTGCTGTAATTGCGTGTTTATCAGTAGTTTTTCATTTTCTTTTCGCTCTGTAATGTCGCGGGCTATGTAGCAAGCCCCCGTAACTTCGTTGTCATTGACGACGGGATTGCAAGAAAATTCTAACCACATTTGCCTATTATTATGCAAATCAATTTCTCTTTCGATAACTAACTTTTTGCCTTTCATTACATACTCGTGAATTTGCCTCCACTGAATTTTATATTCTTCGGGCAGAATTTCCATCGCATTTTTACCATATTGTATCTTTATTCCAAAGGCACTTTTTATTTTTTCATACATTACCGTATTAAATGCCTTGAAAGTATGCTCTTTGTCTATGTACCAAATCAAATCGTCTGTATTCTCTATGATAGAGGTCAGGTTTGCTTGTTTTTCCTTTAGCTGCTCCTCGATGGCTCGCTTTTCAGTAACGTCTTCGGCAGTAACAAGCACGCCCATCAGTTCCCCGTTGGTATCTCGGAGTGGTACTTTGGTAGTATCCAACCAATATGTTTTTCCGTTCCTGCTGATAAGTGGCTCGGTAACATGGTAAAGCGGTTGGTTTTCCATTAGTACTTTGAGCGAACTTTGGTATGACTGATAAGCAAATTCGGGGGAAACAGGCAGGTCATTGTAGCCTCTGCCAATAAGTTCTGACTGATTTCGCTCACCCATCGCACTTACAAAATTCTTGTTGCACCCCATGATATTCAGGCTTCTATCTTGTAGCATTATCCAGCCAGGTATGTTTTCAAAGATGAGTTGCAAGGTCATCTCCCATTTGTTTGCTTGCTCTTGCACTTGCAAAAATTCAGTCATGTTCTTATTAGACATCACAAAACCTACTATCTCGTTTTCGCTATTGATAATCACTCGGTAAAAAGCCTGAACAGTAATTTCTTTGCCAAAGCGTGTTTTTTGTTTTATCTGTCCCTTCCATTTTCCATTTTGCAATAGTTCTTTGATGATAATTTCGGGAGTGTAGCCCTGCAAATAGACTGTAAAGCATATCTTGTCTATCTGTTTGCCTATGACGCTTTCTTTTTCCCATCCATAAATATCTGTGGCACCCTCGTTCCAATCTACAATTTCCCAATTTTTATCCAAATAGATAATGGCATCTGAAATATTTTGCAGGAGCAAGTTTTGATATTCTACCTTATTTTCAAGCTCTTTGTGCAAGTAGTTATCTTGGGTGTTGGCTGTATTTAATGTCTTTATACGCTCAATTTCTTCTTCCCACGCCACATTTGCAGAAATATCTTGGATAGTACCTACAAACCTAAGCGACTGATTTTCTACATGGTAAACGGGGTGTGCATTAAAACAAACGTGCTTTACCTCTTTGTCGGGGGTAAAAATTCTGTAAGTCAAATCCAATCCTACTTTCCTACTGATGGCATCGTCTATTTCTTTTTTTACCCTTTCGGCATCTTCGGGAAGGATACATTCAAAGAAAATTTTTGAATTGGCTATTCTGTTGTGCAGTGGTATCTCAAAAATATAGAAAGTTTCTTCTGACCACGACATTTGGTTTCCCGCAAAATCTACGTCGATGCTGCCTATTTTGGCACTGCGTTGGGTGGTTTGTAGCAGATTTTGGCACTGTGTAATGATGTCTGCCGCCTTAATTCTCTCGCCAACATTTATAAAATACTGTATTTGATAAGTATAACCATTATATTCTAACTCATTGGTTTTTAGGTCAGTATATAGTAAGTTCCCATTTTTACGAATCACTATTGTATCAAACAAATGACTATAGCGACTTACCTGCTTTTTGAAGTTTTCCTCCGCTTCACCTATATCACGTACCTGCCTTATGCGTAAGTTTTTCATTAGGTCATCATTGCCAAAAAAATCTTCTTGGGCATAGCCTGTCCAGTCGCAGAAAGTCTGATTTACATATTTTACTTTCAGAGGATTGTTTTTTTCAACAAGCAAAATACCTGTGGGGCTTTGGTGAAAAACTTTTTCAAAACGAAGTTCGCTCTCTCTCAAAATAATTTCTAACCACTGATAATCATTTTCTTGTAGGTCTTTTGTTTTATCTACAAAATTAATCACTATCTGAAATGGTGTTCCTTTTGATGAAAGCATCACCTGCCCGTCAAACTGTATTAAAAGACTTGCTCCGTCCCTATTTTTGCATTTCAAATGTACTTTTCTGCCGTTTTCGGCATATATGCTTTCTATGATTGTGTCTATATCGTCCGCACTTTCCCAAGCAATGACCTCTTTGAGGGTTGCCCCTACGTAGTTTGTTCTATTGCCTCCAAAAAGTTTCAGAAAAGCATTATTGACATAGGTAATGCGTTGGCTAATATCAACCGTTATCATACCTGCAAAAGATGAATTGAGCATCACATTGGTATAATATAGGTTTTGTTCAGCCCTTATTCTTTTATTTCTTTCCTCCTCTATTTGCCGTTTCAGCAGGTTAATTTCGTCAATATCAGGTTTTTCCATAGTCAAATTTATTTTCCAAAACCCAATTTAAGCATCATTTGTGATAATCTGAAATTTTTATAAATAGAAATTAATAATAGTTAAGTTTTTTTAAAAGATTTAGGTGAGATAGGATTAGGATTTTTAGGCTCACCTAATTTTCGATAAAAACTTAGTGATATTTGTAATTTCATGTATTTTATCTGTAATTTCATGTTCAAATAATTTATGATGATGAAAAGACGAGAAACTTTGAAGTATTTGGGCTTGAGCATAGGAAGTGTGATAACTCTCCCTGCTTGGGCTGACAGTTGGCGCAGCACAGACCTGAGCAATCACACTTTGCAACTGTCGTTGGAAAATGAAAATCTATTGGCAGAAATGGTAGAAACCATTATCCCGACCACAGATACCGCAGGAGCAAAAACACTTGGCGTGCCTCAGTTTATTCAAAAAATAGTAAAAGATTGCCTCGATAAACCTTCGCAGGAGATATTCCAGCAGGGCTTTGGAATGCTCGACGAGCAGATGAAAAAGGTATATGGCAAATCATTTGTGGATTGCAGCTCCCAGCAGCGTACGGAGGCGTTACAGCAGATAGACAAGGATAAAACGAACCCCATAAATAAGTTCTACGGGCTTGTGAAAGGGCTAACTATTCAGGGATATTTGTCCTCAGAATATGTCATGGTGAATCATTACGGCTACAAGATGATACCCGATAAATTTGAGGCTTGTGCCTCAGCAAATGGTTAATTTTTAAGGATTTACAATGTTCAATCTAATTTTGGTTTAAAATGGCAAATATAAATATAGATAGCATCAAAAAAAACACTTATGATGCGATAGTAATTGGCTCAGGGATTAGCGGCGGTTGGGCGGCAAAAGAGTTGACGGGCAAAGGGTTAAAAACGCTTGTTTTGGAGCGCGGACGCAACGTAAGGCACATCACAGACTACCCAACTACGACCATGAAACCATGGGAGTTTGAGCATCGGGGACGCTTGCCTTTGGAGGTAAAAGAGGCAAACCCAATCATTAGCAAGTGCTATGCGTTCTATGAAGGAACTACGCAGTTTTTTGTCAAAGATGCTGAACACCCCTACGTGCAGGAAAAGCCGTTTGACTGGATTCGTGGCTATCAGGTTGGCGGTAAATCACTCCTTTGGGCAAGGGAAGTACAAAGGTGGAGCAAATATGATTTTGAAGGTCCTGCTCGTGATGGCTTTGCAGTGCCTTGGCCTATTGGTTATGACGATTTGGCTCCTTGGTATAGCTATGTAGAAACCTTTGCGGGAATTTCGGGCAATAAAGATGGATTAGACATTTTGCCTGATGGCGAATTTTTAAAACCTTTTGAGTTAAACTGTGTAGAGAAACATTTCAAGGAAAAAATAGCAAATGAGTACAAAAACCGTCATTTAATCATTTCCAGGAAGGCACATATCACAGAGCAAAAGCCCATTTTTGCCGAGCAAGGTCGCAATCCATGTATGAACAGAACGATTTGCGAAAGGGGCTGCCCATTTGGTGGCTATTTCAGCAGTAATGCTTCTACGATTCCTTGGGCAGCCAAAACAGGAAAAATGACCTTAATGCCCGACTCTGTGGTTCATTCTCTGATTTATGATGAGAAAAAAGGCAAAGCAACGGGCGTAAGAGTCATCAATGCACAAACCAAGGAAATGACAGAGTATTACGCCAAAATTATCTTTGTAAATGCAGCCGCACTCAATACCAATCTCATTTTGCTCAACTCTATATCTAATCGCTTCCCCAACGGCTTGGGCAATGATAACGGGCTACTGGGAAAATTTGTTGCTTTTCATAACTACAGTGCAAGAATTTCGGCAGAGTATGAGGGAATGTTAGACTTTAGAACCAAAGGTCAGCAACCCGCAGGAGGTTATATTCCTCGCTTCCGTAATGTATTCAAGCAGGAAACGGACTTCCTCAGAGGCTATGCCGCAGGGTTTGGGGCAAATAGATGGACATACCAAGACCAAGACGGTTTAGGGGAAAGTTTGAAAAAAAACTTATTGAATCCAAAATTGGGCAAATGGGGAATCGGCTCGCACATGATGGGGGAAACTATCCCAAAAGAAAGCAATTATGTAGCTTTGGACAAAGACAAAAAAGACCCTTTTGGGATGCCACAACTCAAAATCTCGATAGATTATGATGACAATGATAAAAAAATGGCGAAAGACTTTTTCGAGCAGTTTACAGAAATGTACACCAAAGCAGGTTTTACCAATATCCGTACTTATGACTCTAAGCAAGCACCAGGGCTTGATATTCACGAGATGGGCGGTGTGAGAATGGGCAAAGACCCAAAAACTTCTCTGCTCAATGAGTGGAATCAGATACATGCTTGCAAAAATGTATTCGTAACTGACGGTGCTTGTATGACTTCTACTTCTACTCAAAATCCTTCGCTGACCTACATGGCACTAACGGCAAGAGCAGCAAACTATGCGGTAGAGCAGCTAAAAAACAAGAAATTATAAAATTTTAGTTGTCACGTATCCAAAGTCATTATTGAAAATATTTGATAAATTACAAAAAAATTCTTTATTTTGCATTAGTGAGGGTAGAAGAAACTAATTCAATAAACTAATAAACACTTAAGCTATGCTGACTCATCTCCTTTATGTAAGCTCTCGTAATGCTAACTGTACAGACGCTGAATTGGACAATATATTGGCATCATGCCAAAAAAACAACCCAATTTCTGGTACTACAGGATTGTTGCTTTATTCTGATATGAAGTTTGTGCAATATGTAGAAGGAGAATACTCCAAATTATTGCCTTTGTATGATAAAATAAAACACGATAATAGGCACAGCAACGTGAACCTAATTTCTATAGGTATGATTGAGAAAAGACTGTTCCCAAATTGGCACATGGGCTTGAAGAAGGCATCCCTGAAAGAAATAGATTATGTTTCTGAAATGGGCAAAGAAGACAAGGCTGCCCTCGAGAATGTGTTTGAAGGGAAAACAGAGCAGGGCAAAAAAGTACAAAAACTGTTAGAAACACTCATGAGGTAAAGATGTAACCTTTGATAAAAAGATTACATCTTCAAGCCCATCTGCCGTTAGGCTACTTTCAAAACTAATTTTCCAGTATTTTTGCCCTCGAACAGCATCAAAAGCGTTTCAGGGAAGCTATCAAAACCTTCAGCGATGTGCATTTGAGGCTTTATTTTCCCCTCTTTTACCCACTGCCCCATTTGCTCCAAGCCCTGAGCATATTGCTTTAAAAAGTCAAAAATGACAAATCCTTCCATTCTTGCATTGTTTACCAAAAGCGATAGGTAATTGGAAGGGCCCTGCACCGCCGTAGTATTATTGTACTGAGAGATTGCTCCACAGATAACAATACGTGCTTTTTTGCGAATATGCGTAAGCACGTCATCTAATATAGTTCCGCCGACATTATCAAAATAAACATCTATGCCATCGGGTGCGTGTGTGCGTAGTGCTTTTTTGATGTTTTCCGATTTGTAGTCTATGCAAGCATCGAAGCCAAACTCCTCTACTACCATCTTGCATTTCTCTGCCCCTCCTGCAATCCCAATGACTTTGCAGCCTTTGATTTTTGCAATCTGCCCTACTGTTAAGCCTACAGCTCCTGCTGCTCCAGATACTACTACAGTTTCTCCGTCTTTGAGTGCGCCCGTTTCCAAAAGCCCGAAATAGCCCGTCATGCCTGCCATGCCCAATACGCCCAAATATACGGGCAGGGGAGCCAAAGAAGTATCTAATTTTCTTACTCCTTTGCCATCACATATACCGTATTCCTGAACTCCGAAAGAGTAATTTACAAAGTCGCCCACTGCAAACTTTGGGTTCTTGGAAGCAATTACCTCGCCTACCGTATCCGCACGCATCACATCACCTATCGCTACGGGTGCAATGTACGATTTAGCATCGTTCATCCAGCCTCTCATAGCGGGGTCAAGAGAAATATATTGGATTTTTACTAAAATTTCGCCGTCTTGTATCTCACGTACTTCCTCGGTTGTATGCTGGAAAGTATCGTGCGTAGGGAAACCTACTGGGCGTTGTGCTAATCTGAATTGATGGTTTAACATAGAAAAATATTGGTTATGAATTATTTGTCATTTTGAATATAAACCGCTTTAAGGCAAATATGTTTTGCTGTTTTTAGCCCACCATTATTTCTGTAAAATCATCTTGATAATATTTCGCCGCCAATTCCAACAGTTTTTCAGAGGTAACTTGGTCTATTCTATTAATTTGATGGTCATAATAATCTTCGGGGAGGTTGTGGGTGTATATATTTAAGTACCTACTTGCTAAGGCAAAAGGAGTATTGAGGGAGCCTATGAAACTACCTTTTATGTAGCTTTTCACTAAATTTAGCTCGTCCTCACCTACAGGTTCTACGGCAAGTTTGCGAATTTCTTTATAAATTTCGTCAAGTGCCTGCTGCCTTAGCTCTTTCTTTACATCTGTGCCTACTACCATATAGCCTGCATTTTTCAGCATCCCAAGGCTTGAACTAATTCCGTAAGAAAGTCCTTTTTCTTCTCTGATATTTTTCATTAGTCGTGAGCCAAAAAATCCTCCAAGAATGGTATTTAGCACGTTTAACGGCACAAAGTCGTCATCTTTCCTACTAAGGACGTGCTTGCCTAAGCGAATAGACGTTTGTACGGCATTATCTTTCTCGATATAAATAGACTGCGTTGTATATTTTTTCTCATGAACCACCTCTTTTTTCGCTCTATCACTAATGGCTAATTTTCCTAAAAAATTATCAATATGCTTTATTTCTACTTCTGAAATATCTCCTGCCGCAAGCAACCTAAAAGGTTGCTTGAAAAAACTAAGGGGGTAATGATTTTTCAACTGTTCTATTTCTATTTGGGCAATACTTTCTTCGGTCATAGTGTAACCATACGGGTGGTCTTTCCCAAAAAGCATAGCCCTTAGCTCGTTTGAAGCTATATTACTTGTTTTCTGATTATTGATTTTTATATTCTGAATAGCTATAGTCTTGAGTTTGTCTAACTCTTGGGCGGGGAAAGTTGCCTGTGTAAGTAGCTCGCAAGCAAGTTCGAGCAAACGCGGCAAATGCTTTTTCAAACATTGGAAATCCAAACTCGCATAATCCATTGCTGTCCCTACTTCCAAAAATGCTCCATAGCCATCTATTTCAGTAGAAAACTGTGTAGAAGTGTGTTTTTGCGTACCTTCCAAAAGCATTTTTGCTGTGAAGTGATTGACATCTACGCTCGGCACAAACCAACTACCTCCTGTTTCAAAGATAAGCTGCACACTTACAATGGGTTGCACTCTCGCCGCAACAAAATGCGCGGGCATTCCATTCTGTAGTAGCAAATTTGAAGGCTTTGTGAGTATAAAATCTGTAATAGATTTTATAGGAGGCGGAATTGTTCTGTCCAACATATTAGGAATTTTTTTGTAAAAAATAAGCCGAAAATCAGTTGAACTTTCAGCTTATTACATCTTTTTGCTATTTAGATTATTTATTATCTATTTTATTTTTACAAAATAAGCATTGCATCACCATAAGAGAAGAAACGATAACGCTCTTTGATAGCAATATCATACGCTTTCATCACCAAGTCATAGCCCCCAAAAGCACATACCATCATTAGCAAAGTGGACATTGGCTTGTGAAAATTAGTTACTAAGGACTTGCAAACTCGGAAATCATACGGAGGGAAAATAAACTTATCTGTCCACCCGCTACTTGCTTTGAGTTTTCCACCAGCTGTAACGGAAGTTTCCAAAGTTCTCATTACTGTAGTACCTATGGCACATACATTTTTCTTTGCCATAATTGCCTCGTTTACTCTTTCGGCAGTCATTATTGGTACATTGTAGTTTTCTGAGTCCGTTTTATGTTTAGTCAAATCTTCGACATCTACTTCTCGGAAAGTTCCCAAGCCAACGTGCAGCGTAATTGGTTCTATCTCTACTCCTTTTAGCTGTAGTCTTCTGACCAAATGCGGGGTAAAGTGCAAACCTGCCGTAGGTGCTGCAACAGCTCCTACGTGCTGTGCAAAAATAGTCTGATAACGCACTCTGTCTTCGGCTTCTGTAGGTCGTTGATTTTTAATATCATTGGGGATAGGCGTTTCACCTAATTCATTAATTAGCTTTCTAAATTCTACCTCTCCTTTGTCGAAAAGGAATCGGATAGTTCGCCCACGCGAAGTAGTATTGTCTATTACCTCCGCTACTAAGTCATTATCACCAAAATATAATTTGTTACCTACGCGTATCTTGCGTGCAGGATCCACCAGTACGTCCCAAAGGTAAGCATCGGAGTTTAGCTCTCTCAATAAAAAAACTTCTATTTTTGCTCCCGTTTTCTCTTTTTTTCCATAAAGACGCGCTGGAAATACTTTCGTATCATTCATCAGCATTATATCGCCTTCATTGAAATATTCTAAAATATCTTTGAACAAGCGGTGTTCTATTTTCCCTGTTTTTCTATGAACAACCATCAGGCGTGACTCATCACGGTTTAGGGTAGGATGTAACGCAATAGCGTCATCTGGCAAATCAAACTTAAATGCGGAAAGTTTCATGTATATGGGTTAAAAAAAATATGACCACAAAGGTATGAAATTGAGTACCCCCTTGTCAAGTAATTAACGTGTTTTGTGAAAATAATTACTTCACAGACGACAATCTTTGGCGGAAGATGTCATCTGTGCATACCATAGCACCCCCTATTAGCGATTTATCAATGTATAATAGATAATTAGCTTCATTGGTTTGGTAGGCGACTTGCTATCTCCAAAGGTTATTTTTTCCAACGAAGTAGTAGAGAAAAATCTTTGCGGCAATACCAACAAACCTGTGTTATCAATAGTTTGGTTCATCAGTGCCTGAATGTACGAAGTAATAACGATGGGTTGGTAGGTTCTGCCACTCTCCAAATAGTACATAAAAAGAACACTATTTGGGTTTCGCGGGTCGCCTCTTTCCACTAATAAATACTTGGGAACGCCACTTAAACCACTTGAATTAGAAGTATCTACGTACCTATCAATATTGCCGTTGGCATCTGCCCTAATGAAGTTCAGGCTTGGAATAGGTCGGTTATTTACATTGAAAAAATTATCATCTGTAGGCTCCATTACAAGCTCAGCCCTATTAATGACCACATTATTGTCTTTGTTGAAACCATAAACAGATGGAAACTTGAGCAAAGTTACTACGCCCGCCCCACCCATAATATAGCCCTGATTACCAAGCTGTGAAGTCGGTAAAAATTGACCTTTAGTAAGTTTGCTCAGCGATGGCGATTTAGAAAAATCAGTCTGAATATTTGTGAATAAGCTTCCAGCACCGTTAACCCCTGTAAAATAAAGATTCTTAATTTTGGAAGTTGTTTCTGTAAGTTCGTTTCTATAGAACACCCTCATTCTTGTAAAGTTTGCAGAGTTAGGGTCAAAGCCAAAAACCAAATTATCTATGCCTTCGGCAGAAAAGCGAAGCCCCTTAAAAAATTGGTCAAAATTTGCTTGTATCTTCAAATCATCAGCACCGTTTCTGTCTATGATTTCACGCCCCAACTGGTCGCTCAGTCTGATTCTAATAGCCGTCCCCGCCTTTACTTTCACACTTGCCGTCCCTACCAACTCTCCTATGGGCAGTTTATCTGTATTATAATAATTGTATTTATTGCTCAATATAGGTTCTTTAAGCCTATGCACATTTAGTTTTACCGCTTGACTCGTGTCGCCGTAGGCATACGTAATATCCAAGAGTACGTCTAAGGAATCATAAATAGGTGGTCTTTTTTGGTCGTCTAAGAAACTAATGCCATCCGTAGGAAGCAGGAAACTGCCAAAAGCCATCGCCTCTGCCGTTCCAAACTTGCTATCAGTCATTTTGCCTATCAAGCCTCTTGCGGATGTATTACTTGCCGTAGTATTGATGGTATCAAGGATTTTTACACTACTTTCTACAGTGAAAGTGTCTGTATATAAAGTATTTAGCCGTTGGTCAGTACGCTGGATGTCAAGCCCAAGTTTCGTTGCATCATCACAGGCGAAGAAAAATAGGCTTGCTGCAAGCAATAGCCCAGAGGTAACTATATTTTTTATCATTCTTAGTGCTTTTGAAAAATTCCTTGCAAATGTAGGTATAATATTCAATATTTTAGCAGTGCTATTCTCCTCAAGTAAGAAATTAACATAAAAAAGCAGGATAGGGAAACTCCCAATCCTGCTTTTTTTATTTTTCCTTTATTTATCAGCTATTTAGCAATTCACCAATTCGTTATAAATATGGTAATGCCTTTCTGAAAAGTCGTCTGAATCATCATCTTCCATCGAGGAGAACTTCGGATTAGTAGTTGCGGGTAATACATCTTCCAGATGCCCATCAGAGGTGCTATTATTGATTCTAATGACTGTATCGGCGTATGCTGCCCCTATCTTTATAAAGCCGCTATAATCAGCTGTCTGTAATGGCTTGAGGGCATTATCGTCAATGTCAAACATTTTGGCTTTGGAGAGCAGACTCTGGTCAAATTTGTGGGCAAAATTATTGTCAAAATAGGTAAATACGGTCTTAGCATCTTTGAAAACGGGGTCATTCTTGTAGGTAGTCTTGAGGTACATTGGAATCAGACTTGTCATCCAGTCGTTGCAATGTACTATGTCGGGCGACCATCCCAATTTTTTGATAGTTTCTATTACGCCTTTGCAGAAGAAAATAGCTCTTTCATCGTTATCTTCATAAAACTTATTATCCTTGTCTGTAAATACGGATTTGCGATGAAAATAATCGTCATTGTCTATAAAATATACCTGCAATTTGGCATTTGGAATAGAAGCGACCTTGATAATCAATGGCTTTTCCTCATCTCCTACTGAAATATTAATACCAGAAAGCCTTACTACCTCATGCAGTCGGTTTTTTCGCTCGTTGATTAGTCCAAATCTTGGTACTAATATTCTGATTTCCATCCCCTTTTCTTGCATCGCTTGAGGTAGCTTACGTACATAGTCAGACACGTAGGTTGTTTTCAGGAAAGGATCTATCTCACTGGAAACATAGAGAATCTTGTACTTTGACATATTGCTTTTGTATTTTTTGTTAATATTCCAAACTCGACACAAAATTACGAAAAAAAAATGAATAATTCAATAGGATTTTTCATAAAAACATTAATATTGCGACGATTTTACCCAAATTATTCCTAACTATTTCTTTCCTATGCAGGTTTGCCACTCCATTGCAGAAATAAAAGCTGAAATAAACAGACATTTTCTAACGCAATCTATTGGTTTTGTGCCTACTATGGGTGCGCTTCATGATGGGCATTTATCCCTTATCCAAAGTGCCAAACAAGAGAATGGGCTAACCGTGTGCAGTATTTTTGTAAACCCGACACAGTTTAACAATGCCGAAGACCTATTAAAATATCCGCGAACCGTAGAAAAAGACTTGGAAATGCTCTCCCAAGCAGGTTGTGATATTGTTTTTCTGCCCTCCGAAGGCGAAATGTACCCTGCTCCTTTATCGTTGAGTATTCATTTCGGACATTTAGAAACTATTTTGGAGGGGGCGCACCGAATAGGGCATTTCAAAGGTGTAGGAGTGGTAGTAGCTAAACTGCTAAACATTGTTAAGCCTACGCATACTTATTTTGGTCAAAAAGATTTGCAACAGTTTTTAATCATTAAGCAGTTGGTCAGTCAGCTAAATTTTGAAACAAAGTTGAGATGCTGCCCAATAGTGAGGGAAAAAGATGGACTTGCGATGTCTTCTCGGAATATTCGCCTAAGTGAGAAAGAACGACAAATAGCTCCTAAAATTTACGAGGCTTTGCTGCTCGCCTATGCCAAAATAAAAAGTGGGGAATCGCTCAAAAATGCTCAAAATGCTGCCATTACACTTTTGAACGATTTTGGTGTATTTGAAGTTGAATACTTGGAAATTGTCAATGCTGATGATTTATCTCCTGCTAATACGACCAACTTAGCAATATGCACAGCAGTCACGCTTGGTAGTATTCGCCTGATAGACAATATTTTAATTAATTTATAAAAATCTAACCAATCGCAAAATGTGGATTAATGTTTTGAAGTCAAAAATACATCGTGTAAAAATAACACAAGCAGAACTTAACTATGTAGGTAGCATCACGATTGACAAAGACCTTTTAGATGCAGCGAACATAATAGTAGGCGAAAAAGTACAAATTGTAAATAACAACAACGGGCAACGTTTTGAGACTTATACTATAGAAGGAGAGCGTGGGAGCGGCACTATCTGTCTTAACGGAGCTGCGGCACGTCTTGCCCAAGTTGGCGACATTGTGATTATTATGTCTTATGCTATGATGGATTTTGAAGAGGCAAAAACATTTAAACCTTGGGTCATTTTTCCTGATGAGGGCAACAAATTAGTATAGGACTTGATTTTCTGATACCAGAAATGAATCCTGCAATAAATGGGCGTTCCTATTGGATTTTTATACATTTGAAAAAATATAGCTTTTAAGACACTTAAAAACATAAATTAGCGAATCCATACTAAAAGAAGAAATGAATAAGGAAAATTCAATAGACCTGTTAAAGTTTTTACTAAAGGAAATGTTCCAGTTCAATGCCAATGACTTGGACTTTGGAATTTACAGAATGTACAATCTGAAACGCAAAGAGATTCAAAATTTCATTGATGGCAAAGATGAACAATGCCTTGAACCCATCATCAATAAAACCCTTAAACTGGTTAGCAACATAGAAAAACAAGTTGCCCACAACAACAAAGACATAATTCACGCAGACATTTTTAATCAGTAGGCACTATGGAAAAATTATTCAACAAAAACCTATTTGCGACTTATGTATCTCTATTAGATGTTGATTTAGTAGAGGCATTTGGCTTAGTGCAAAAAAGGGAATGGACTGCTGAAAAATTCAAATTTGCTACTGCCGTATCAGTAATGTCTTCATCACGCATTGAGGGCGAAACCCTTGAAGTAGATAGCTATGTAAAGCATAAAGTATTGAATATCGAATACCTGCCTAATCTTACCGAAAAGCCTAATGACTTATTTATAGCCTATGAATTTGCAAGAGATAACAACTTGTCTTTGTCAAATTTCTATAAAGCCCACAGCATAGCAACCCTGCATTTATTGCCAGAAGCACAAAGGGGCGTAGTAAGAAGTGGGAATATGCTTATTATGGAACAACAAACGCAGCGCATACAATATGAAGCTGCTTCTCCGACCATTGTAAAAAGAGAATTTGAACGATTTTGGCAGGAGGTAGATGAGTTACTCACAAGCAATTTAACCACCATAGAGGTTTTCTTTTATGCTTCTTTGATTCATCTGGTATTTGTAAAAATACACCCTTTTAATGATGGCAATGGTAGGACAGCAAGGCTTCTGGAAAAGTGGTTTTTGAGCCATCATTTAGGCTCAAATGCTTGGTATATCAATAGTGAACTTTTCTATTACAACAATTTGAATGACTATTACAATAACCTATCTCGTATTGGTTTGTTTTATGATGAATTAAAGTATGAAAAAGCATTACCTTTTCTTTTAATGACTCCCAAAGCAATGGAACAACAAAAGAATGCTAAATAACCTATGGAACTAAAGCTATACCGACATATATGCAAGCACTTCCTGAAAGATACGATTGATTCCTTTGCTAATACTTTGCTGTGAAAAATTACTTCTGTAAATTTGCCCTTGCCAGCATCTCACTGACAAGTCTTGCCATACCACCCCACCAAAAAACAAAAAATCCCCCCACAACCTTGCTTTTCCAAAATAAAAACCAAATATTTACAAAAAACAAAGCATTATCTCAAAAACATGGTACTAAGTTGGAATGAAATCAGAGAAAGAGCCGTTCTTTTTTCCAAAGAATGGGAAAATACAGCCAATGAAGAGGCGGACGCTAAACCTTTTTTAGTGGAATTTTTTAATGTTTTTGGCATCAGCCGAAAAAGATTTGCAAGTTTTGAATATAGGGTAAAAAAACTTGACGAAAAAGATGGCTACATTGACCTGCTTTGGAAAGGCACTATCCTAATAGAAATGAAAAGCAGAGGCAAAAACCTCGATAAAGCCTACACCCAAGCAAAAGAATATTTGCATGGGCTTCGGCAGCACGAACTCCCAAAGTATATTCTCATTTCTGACTTTGAAAATTTTAGGCTTTATGACTTGGAAGAAGATACTATCATTGAATTCAAAATCAATGAATTGGTAAAAAATGTGCAGCATTTTGGACACATTTTAGGTTATCCCAAAAAAATATTCAGAGAGCAAGACCCCGCAAACATCAAAGCTGCCGAACTGATGGGCAAGCTCCACGACCGCCTCAAAGAAATTGGTTATGAAGGACACCCCTTAGAAGTCTATCTGGTGAGGGTTTTATTCTGCCTTTTTGCCGAAGATACTAGCATATTTAACAAGCAACAATTCCAAGACTACATAGAGCAGCGCACTTCCGAAGATGGCAGCGACCTTGCCGCCAAACTCCAAGAGCTGTTCCAAGTCCTCAACACACCCAAAGAAAAGCGTTTCAAAAACCTTGATGAGCAGTTGGCAGATTTTGCCTACGTCAATGGAAAATTGTTTGACGAAAACTTGCCAATGGCGAGCTTTGATAGCAAAATGCGACGGGCATTATTGGAGTGCTGTTACATAGATTGGAGTAAAATATCGCCCGCCATTTTTGGTTCTATGTTCCAAAGTGTGATGAACCCCGTAGAACGCCGCAACTTGGGTGCGCACTACACCAGCGAAAGCAATATCCTCAAAGTGATAAAACCGCTTTTCTTAGATGAACTTTGGCAGGAGTTTGAATCTATCAAAGAAAACAAAAACAAACTGCCCGAATTTCATAAAAAGCTAAGTAAACTGCATTTCCTTGACCCCGCTTGCGGTTGTGGAAATTTCTTAATTATTACTTACCGAGAGCTGCGTTTATTGGAAATAGAAGTCTTGGCAGCCATTCAAAAAGGACAGCAAGTATTAGACATTCGAGGGCTAATACTGATAGATATCGACCAAATGTGCGGCATAGAGTACGAGGAATTTCCTGCAAGAATAGCCGAAGTAGCTATGTACCTCATTGACCACCAAATGAATATGCTCATTAGCAGTAGGTTTGGAGATTATTTTGCCCGACTACCTCTCAAAAAATCGCCTAACATTGTGCATGGAAACGCACTCCAAATAGCATGGGAAAGCGTTATCCCAAAAGATGAACTTTCGTTTATTCTTGGAAATCCGCCCTTTATTGGTTCAAAAATAATGAAACAAAATCAGCGTGATGAAGTCATCAAACAGTTTGAGAATGTTGATGGCAGTGGCGTATTAGATTATGTTACAGCATGGTATATCAAGGCGGCAAAGTACATTCAAGACTCAAAAATCAAAGTAGGTTTTGTTTCTACAAACTCCATTGTTCAAGGCGAACAAACGGCTATTCTTTGGGGACAAATGCTTTATAAATACCATATCAAAATTCATTTTGCACACCGCACTTTCAGATGGAGTAACGAAGCCAAAGGAAATGCGGCAGTTTATTGTGTCATTATTGGCTTCGCAAATTATGATACAGATAGCAAGGTAATTTTTGATTATGAGGATATTAAAGGTGCAGCACATGAAATAAAAGCACGAAATATCAATCCTTATTTGGTAGATGCAAAAGATATTTTGATAGAAAAAAGAAGAACACCAATTTGCAATGTACCTAAAATTGTGTTTGGGAATATGCCTAATGACGGAGGTCATTTACTTTTTACTGATGAAGAAAAAAACGAATTTTTACAAAAAGAACCGCAAGCTGAAAAATACATAAAGCCCATAATTTCAGCGCATGAATTTCTAAACAATGAAAAACGCTGGTGCTTGTGGCTGGTAGATTCAGACCCCGCAGAAAGGAAAAAGTTGCCTGAAGTTATGAAAAGAATGGCATTAGTGGAAAAATATAGGTTAGCAAGTAGCAGAAAAGCAACTAATAAACTAGCCAACACGCCCATGCTGTTTGGTGAGATTAGGCAACCGTCTGGGAAATATATTTTAATACCTAATACAACTTCAGAAAACAGAAAATATATTCCATTAGGTTTTTTTGATAAAAATGATATTCTTACTAATTCGTGTTCATCAGTAAATAGCACCGCAACTATATATCATTTTGGAGTCTTAACTTCTGCGATGCATATAGCTTGGGTAAAATATACTTGCGGTCGCCTAAAAAGTGATTTTCGTTATTCAAATGAAATAGTTTACAATAACTTTCCTTGGGCGGAAAATCCAGATAAAAAGCAAATAATAGCTATAGAAAAGGCAGCACAAAAAGTATTAGATGCAAGGGCTTTGTTTCCAAATGCTTCTTTGGCAGACCTTTATCACCCAAATAATATGCCACCAGCCTTAGTAAAAGCACATAACGAGCTAGACAAAGCCGTAGATTTAGCATACAGACCGCAGCCATTTACAAGCGAAGCAAACCGCATGGTTTTCCTCTTTGAGCTATACGAAAAATACACCGCCGATTTATTTACCAAAGAAAAGGTAAAGAAAAAACGGAAAGAAAAATAAACTCCAAGCCCTTTGCAGAAATGTGAAGGGCATTTTCCCACTTTGTCGTCCGAGGGACTCGGGCAACGGCACTTATAAAGCCCTAATTCTGTGGCAAATTTTGTGGCAAAAAAGAAAAAACCGCATTGGAATAGTTCCAAATGCGGTTTTGTAGCGAAAGGGGGGCTCGAACCCCCGACCTCAGGGTTATGAATCCTGTGCTCTAACCAACTGAGCTACCTCGCCGAAGTATTTTGAGAAAAAAAGCGACCCAAGTTTTCATTGAATCGCTTGCAGAGGGAGAGGGATTCGAACCCCCGGACCTATTACAGTCAACGGTTTTCAAGACCGCCGCATTAAACCGCTCTGCCATCCCTCTATGATGTATTTGGCTTAATTCGTTAAATTACGGTGCAAAGGTAGTGGTTTATATTGAAATATCAAATACTTTGCATAAAAAAATTATTATAGTCCAAAATATGGCTTCAATACCTCCAAAATAAGGCTCGGTGGACGCACTATTTTGCGTGTTGCCTTACTGATAAATACAAGCACTGTTTCGCCACGATGAATGAGTTGGCTTGCCTCGTTGTATATTTCATAATGAAAAATGATTTTTGCTGAAGGCATTTGCCTGATACTCACTTTGATAGTGAGTAGGTCATCAAACTGTGCAGGCTGCAAATAATGAGAATGATTTTCCAAAACGGGCATCATTACCCCTTGCTCCTCTAATGCCTTATAGCTCACCCCAATATTCCTGAGTGCCTCGACTCTTGCTATTTCATAGAAAGAAGCGTATTTGCCGTAATAAACATAGCCCATTTGGTCGGTATCGGCATAGCGAACCCTTACTTGCACTTGGTTTACAAACATAAGATTGTAGTTATAGTATTTCTTTGCACGCCCATCGCGTTTGCGTAGGCTATTCCTCTGCTTACGTAGGCGGGGTCATGCGTTTGTGCCACCCAAAAAAGTGGGTGCGGTTTCCCTGTGTTATGAATATGAAAAGCATTCCTAAAATCTTTGTTTTTTAAGTATGTTCCATAGTTTTTCTTGCACCAAATGATAGAATGTCGCAGAGAATTACTCCCCCTTAGCTCATCAATGCTGATATTTAGCTTGAGACAATTATAGCCCATAAGCTGTAATGCCCCCCAAGAAGTAGCTAACTGCTTAATAGTCTGGTCGGAATAGTCCTCCAAATCTGCTTTTCTGATGCCCGAATAGCTCTTTATTCTGCCATTTTTTACTGCTCTCAATTTCTCAAAAACATGGTGTTCGTACCTGCTCGGCGGATTTTTCTTTGCCGAACATTCTAAGATTATCAAGGCTTTGAAGTAAGCGGCGGGCATTCCTATTTCTTTGCAAATCTCCTCCACTTCTACCCCGTAGTACAGATTTACACGCCTAATGGCGTCTTGGCTCACATTCACCGCACACGACCGCCCAAAGAGCCACCCTAAAAAAATAATAAAAGTAAGTAACCAATATCTTTTCTTCATTTGCCAAAATTAATGGGTAGTGTTCAGCAAGTAATACTAAAAAAATTTTAGTTAATTTAGCAAAAAAAATACATTTTCAAAAACATTGTTTTTTTTTTCAAGAAATTAGCAAATCATATTACCAATCTATTTCTCTCTCTCCCTTACTTTTTAGGTACTCATTCGCCTTGCTAAAATGTTTGCAACCGAACCAGCCGCCGCCGTTGGCAGCCATGGGAGAGGGGTGCTTTGCGGTAAGTACGCAGTGCTTATTTCGGTCTATTTTGCTGCCTTTGTCTTGTGCATATTTGCCCCAAAGTAAAAATACAACGCCTTCTTTTTCTGCCGCAATCGTCTGAATTACTGCATCTGTAAATTTTTCCCAGCCCTTGTTATGATGAGAAGCTGGCTGCCCCGCCCTTACCGTTAAGATGGCATTGAGCAATAGTACGCCTTGCTCTGCCCAGCGTTCCAGATTGCCCGACGGGGGGATCGGCTTGCCCAAATCGCTGGCTATTTCCTTGAAAATATTGACAAGGGAAGGCGGCGAAGGTACGCCCTCGCTCACCGAAAAACTCAAGCCATTTGCCTGCCCCGCCCCATGATAGGGGTCTTGCCCAATGATGACGATTTTGGTGTCCTCGAAACTACATTTTTCGAAAGCATTAAAGATATTTTTGCCCGCAGGATATATTTTTTGAGTTTTGTATTCTTCTTTGAGGAAAGCAACCAACGTGTTGAAATACTCTTTTTCAAACTCTGGTGCTAATCTTTGTTTCCACGAATCTGCTATTTTTACGTCCATAGTTTTTCTTTTTTTAATCTCTTTTGAGCTGCATTGGGTTAAAAACAAAACCTCTTGCATCTGCTCTTTCTTCAAAATCTATTTGCAGCCCCATAAGGTACATCAGTTGGCGTTTTTCATAATAGACGAGAATTTCTTGTTCTGTATATGCCAAATCGCCTTCTTTTTGCTTGTCGAAGCCCAATCGGAATTTTGCACCGCCGCACCCGCCGCCGCCCTGCACAAGTATTCGCAAGCCGTAGTCGGCAGGGATATTTTTATTGCTAAGAATATGCTTTATTTCGGAAGCAGCTTTTTCGCTAATCGTTACAGGTTTTAACATCTCTATTTGTAAAGTCTAAATATACAGATTTGCTCATTACAAAGTTAGAAAAAAGAAATGAAAATCTATTTTAAAACTTGGCACTCAAATTGATAAATATGTAAACGTACACTTCATTACCCTCTATTAATTAATAATATATTTTTCAACAATTATATTGAAAGATGACTTCTTTGGCTACAAAGCCATTATAATATTTCACTTTATTATGTGTTTTTAAAATCATGGAAAAAAATAAATACTCACCAAGGGATTATGAGAGGAAAACAACGCAAAATTTTTTGGGCATTGTGTTGGGTATCGTTTTATTGGGAGGGATATCGCTTTATTTACTTGCTCCGTCCAAAGAAGAAATAGCTTTGTCTGAACCCACAGAGGAGACTGTATTGGCATACAATAGCGAAGAAACAGGAGATATGCCTCTCAAAGAAGACGTAGAGGAAACTATTGTTTCCACAAAGGAAGAAACAAAACCAGAGGAAAAGCCCAAAGCGGTTGTGGAGAAAAAGCAAAAACCCAAGCAAACCGAAAGCAAGCCAAAAGGCATAGATGAAACCCAAGCATTGGTATTGGTAGATGAAATGGCAACCCCGCAACATGGCTTTGAGGCCTACTACCGCTATATTAGAGATAACATGGTCTATCCGAGTGCGGCTATCAAAGGAGGCATAGAGGGTAAAGTTACTGTAGAATTTATTGTAGATACGGGTGGCACTTTGCACAATATCAAAGTAAAAAGAGGCTTAGGGCATGGCTGTGATGAGGCTGCAATGCGAGTAGTACAAGAGGGTGAAAAATGGAAACCTGCCAAAAACAAAGGCGAAGTGGTGATGCAAAAAATAACACTTCCTATTTCGTTCAAACTTAGCGGGGACAGCAAGCCCACCAAAAATTAATTTTGTGCCGCAATGTTCGTTTGCTTCGTAAAAAAGCAAGCCAAAATATATAACTTATTTTTTTTGCGTACCTTTGCAAGAGAAATAAGTTATTTTGCGTTTTTAGAGATATGAGCCAACAATTTGTTTAAAAAACGCATCTGTACGGATAAGAACGAGAAACAGAAAACAAGAGAGAGATGTATCCAAATTATGACATTATAGTAGTAGGTGCGGGACACGCTGGTTGCGAGGCTGCTTATGCTGCCGCAAAGATGGGGGCGAAGGTATTGCTTGCAACTATGAATATGCAAACTATCGCACAGATGAGTTGCAATCCTGCAATGGGTGGAGTTGCCAAAGGACAGATAGTGAGAGAGATAGACGCATTAGGCGGAATGTCGGGCATCATTACTGACAAGACAATGATTCAGTTTCGTATGCTTAACCGTTCCAAAGGGGCGGCGATGTGGAGTCCACGCGCTCAGTCCGACCGAATGAGATTTGCCGAAGAATGGCGGCTGGCATTGGAACGAAATCCTAATATAGACTTTTGGCAAGAAATGGTGCCAAACTTATTGATAGAAGATGGCAGAGCAGTAGGCATCAGGACTTCGCTCGGCATAGAGTTTAGGGCGAAAGCAGTCGTACTTACCAATGGTACTTTCCTAAACGGATTGATACATATAGGTACAAAGCAGTTTGGCGGCGGTAGAACGGGCGAAAAAGCAGCTACGGGCATCACCGAACAGTTGGTAGAGTTGGGCATGGAATCGGGCAGAATGAAAACGGGAACCCCACCCAGAGTAGATGGACGTAGCCTGAACTACGAAGCAATGGAGGAGCAAAAAGGTGATGAAAATCCAAGCAAATTCTCTTATTCCGATGAAACTATTTCTTTGCAAAAACAAAGAAGTTGCTTCATTACCTATACAAACGAAGACGTGCATGAGGTTTTGCGTTCGGGTTTTGACCGCTCACCTATGTTTAACGGTACTATCAAATCTATTGGGCCTCGCTATTGCCCATCAGTTGAAGACAAAATCAATAGATTTGCTGACAGAGACCGCCATCAGATTTTTGTAGAACCCGAAGGTTGGGATACTGTAGAAGTATATGTGAATGGTTTTTCTACTTCGCTGCCCGAAGACGTGCAATACAAGGCATTGAAGAAAATAGTAGGTTTCGAGAATTGTAAAATGTTCAGACCAGGCTATGCGATAGAGTACGATTTCTTCCCACCAACGCAGCTAAAACCAACGTTGGAAACCAAACTTGTTGAAAATCTGTTTTTTGCAGGACAAATAAACGGCACTACAGGCTACGAAGAGGCTGCTTGCCAAGGATTGATGGCGGGAATTAATGCATATAATAAGGCTTTTGGCAAAGAAGATTTCATCTTGAGCAGAGCTGAGGCGTACATTGGCGTATTGATTGACGATTTGGTAAGCAAAGGCACTGAAGAACCTTACCGTATGTTTACCTCAAGGGCTGAATATCGCATCTTGCTTCGCCAAGACAATGCCGACATTCGCCTAACCGAAAAAGGCTACAAAATTGGGTTAGCAGAGGAAAGTCGCTTGGAGAAGGTAAAGCAGAAACTCAAAGATACGGCAGAGATTATTGACTTTTTGAAAAATAAAAGTATTGCCCCTACTGATGTGAATGATAGATTGAGGGAAATGTCGTCTGCCGAACTCACGCAAAGCCAAAAAGCGGCACAGCTACTCAAGCGTCCCGAATTGGAGATGAAAGACTTGATGACAATGACTGACAGCTTGCATGAGCTAAAAAAATATAGCGAAGATGCCCTGATTCAGGCAGAAATATTGGTAAAATATGATGCCTACATAGAAAAAGAAGAAAAATTAGCGGAAAAATTGGGTAATTTGGACAGCATCAAACTCGGCGAATGGTTAAATTATAAAGAAATAAAGCAACTTTCCAATGAGGCGAAAGACAAACTTAATAAAATAAAACCGCAAACGCTGGGGCAAGCCTCACGCATTAGTGGCGTTTCGCCCGCCGATATTTCGGTACTGATGATTTACTTGAATAGATAAAATAGAAAACGGCAAGTCGAGATTTGCCGTTTTTTGTTTTACAGATGGTTAAAAAATTTACTAAAGTTAAAGGCTTTAAATTCTGAAAATTTGCATTAACCTTACTTTTTTAGCAGCCAAAAAGTCGCATTCATGATGAAATTTTTATGGCTACCATTTTCTTCGTCCCAGCCCTCCCAAAGTTTGTCTTTGATGTCGCCAGAGCCGTCATCTGCGGGGGAGCTATCTCCCAAAGCCACTACACGCCCGTTTCCATAGGTGGCATAAGCACAGAACGCACCCGTATTTCCCCCTTTTTTGGCACCGTTCCGATAGATGATGCCTTTTGCTGTCTTGTTTTCCGAGGGGCGTAATTTTATGCTTGTGCCATTGCTAAACTTCATGCTTTTTACTTTTCCTGACGTTCCATTGGTAAAAGCCTGCTCATCAGCTATGTTAGAGGAGGTTTCCTTCAAATTATCCGCCGCAAACTCCAGCCCGAAAGCATACTTATAATTTTCGAATAACTCATTAAATACACAAGGCGAATCGCAACCGTCATTGTTCCTGTCCGAGTCTCCGTGGTCGGCAATGGCAAATAAACCACCGCCATTTTTCACAAAGTTGATGATGGCTTCCTGCTCTGCGGCAGAAAAGCGAATATTAGGCTCACAAATGACAAATACTTGATAATTAGATAAATCTTGCGGGTTTTTCTTGTCATTATAGGTAATTTTGGCGTAGGCAGGCAGCGTTTCCACCTCGTTGCCACGCTTCACCAAGTCGATAGCCCAAGCGGAAAGCCCTCCTTTCCAAAAATTTTCAGTGGCACTTTGCTTTACCTGCGAGGCAGACGGCGTAGGGGTACGCTGCGGGTTGGACTGCTTGCGACCTTTGCCAAAAGAGAGGTCAAATTGGTCGGAGTCTATCACCCAATCTGCATTCCCCGCAGTTTCTGCTTTGGTGGCATCAAATAATATTTTTGATTTTTGAGCAAAAGTTACCCAAGAGGTGAAAGCAAGGAAAAGCATTAATGTTATTTTTTTCATACATTCTAATTTTTAATATTTCTCAAAGCCAAAGTTAAGGGAAAAAGCATAGCGGATAAAATTTTTAATCTCTATATTTGCCGCAAATCAAATTTATCAGAAAACTGTAGAAAACGGTGCAAAATATTCCCAATCGCAAAATGAGCTGGTCATGGCTTTGGCGCATGGCTGTCAGAGATAGCCGCAAAAGTCGTTCTCGCCTATTTCTTTTTATGTCTTCCATTGTGCTTGGCATTGCCGCTTTGGTCGCTATTAACTCCTTTAGTGAAAATATACAAAAAGACATTGACGGGCAGGCAAAAGAACTGCTTGGGGCAGACTTAGTAATTCGGAGCAATCAGCCACTTTCAGATAGTGCAAATTCGCTCATAGATTCTATTGGGCGAGGGGCAATCAAAAAAGCGAGAGAAAGCAGTTTTGCATCTATGATTTTCTTTCCCAAAACTAATGGCACTCGTTTGGTGCAAGTGAGGGCATTAGAAGGCGATTTCCCTTTCTACGGAGAAATTGTTACTATCCCTGCAAGTGCGGGCAGCACTTTCCGCAATGCACAGAAAGCATTGGTTGATAACACTTTACTCTTACAATTTGGGGCAAAAACAAATGATTCGGTCAAGGTAGGGAGTCTTGCATTCCTGATAGAAGGTGATTTGCAGCGTGTACCTGGGCAGTCGGGGATTGCTGCTACGGTTGCCCCGCCCGTATATATTCCGTTTCAGTTTTTAGTCCAAACGGGCTTGGTGCAAAAAGGCAGCCGTATCAACTACAATTTTTATTTTGTTTTCAAAAAAGGAACCGATACAAACGCGCTCATAGAGCAATACAAAACGCAGTTAGAAAATTTGAAATTGGGCTATGATACCGTAGAAACTCGCAAGCAAAGCACAGGCAAGGCGTTTGAAAACCTGAACGATTTTTTGAATTTAGTGGGCTTTGTTGCCTTGCTTTTAGGCTGCGTAGGCGTAGCAAGTGCTGTTCATGTATATATCAAAGAAAAAATTGGTATTGTCGCTGTTTTGCGTTGCCTTGGCGTAAAAGGCAGTGAGGCATTGCTTATTTACCTTATCCAAATAGCGGTCATGGGTGTGATAGGTTCTGCTGTTGGTGCGGTTTTGGGCAGTTTTATTCAGGTAATCATGCCTTTGGTTTTCAATGACTTTCTGCCTGTAAAAGTAAATTATGCTATTTCTTGGTTTGCTATTTTCCAAGGGATTCTTACGGGGCTTTTGGTATCTATTTTATTCGCTTTAGTGCCTTTGCTTTCCATTCGCAACGTTTCGCCTTTGCGTACTTTGCGTTCTTCTTTTGAGGAAACGCCCGTAAGTCGGGATATTTGGCGATGGGTAACTTATTTGCTCATTACTTTCTTTATTTACGGTTTTGCCCGCTTGCAGATTAACGGCTGGCTGCAGTCGCTTTACTTCACGTTGGGTTTAGGTGCTGCCTTTTTGGTACTTACTGCTTTTGCCCAATTCATCATTTGGAGTGTTCGCAAGTTTTTCCCAACTTCATGGAGTTACCTATGGCGGCAAAGTTTGGCAAACCTATACCGCCCAAATAATCAGACACTTATTTTGGTGCTTTCCATTGGCTTGGGAACGGCACTGATTACTACTTTGTACTTTATTCAAAGTTTGCTACTCAGCCAAGTTTCTTTTAGCACAAGAGCAAACCAACCAAACATGGTTCTCTTTGATATTCAGACAGTTCAAAAAGATTCTTTAAAACAATTAGTTGATTCTTTCGACCTGCCAACTATCCAAGATGTATCGCTTATTACGATGCGGCTCACCGCTATTAACGGTAAAAATGCCGCACAAATCAGAGCGGATACGATGGATAAAAAGCGAGAAGACAGAATTCCCAAATTTGCCTTAGACAGAGAGTACAGAGTAACCTATAGAGATACGCTTACGGATTCGGAAACAGAAGTAGCGGGCAAGTGGAATCGCCCTGTCAAATCTCCTTCTGACACTATTTTTGTATCTTTTGATGAAAACTATGCTAAAAATATCAAGGTAAAAATAGGCGATAAACTTACTTTTAATGTGCAGGGCGTTGAAATGCAAACCGTTGTAGGGCATTTGCGAAAAGTAGATTTTAACAGAGTGCAGTCAAATTTCTTAGTTGTTTTCCCTACAGGCGTGCTTGAAAATGCTCCTCAGTTTCACATTTTCGTTACCAAAGTGAAGTCAAGCGAACAGTCTGCCAAGTTCCAACAGGCTTTAGTCCAACGTTTTCCGAATATTTCGGTAGTAGATTTAGACCTGATATTGAAGACCTTAGATGATGTGTTAAACAAAGTTTCCTTTGCTATCCAATTTATGGCATTTTTCAGTATTCTCACAGGCTTATTGGTTTTGGTTGGCTCAGTCATCATTAGCCGCTATCAGCGTATGCAGGAAAGCGTACTGCTCCGAACCTTAGGAGCAAGTCGCAAACAAGTATTGATTATCAATTTATTAGAATATTTTTTCTTAGGAAGTTTGGCTTCTCTTTCGGGCATTGTCTTGGCTTTGGGAGCAAGTTGGGCTTTGGCATATTTTGCTTTTAAAATTGCGTTTTCATTCAATATTCTACCCGCATTATTTGTTTTCATTGGTATCACATTACTTACTATCCTTATAGGTCTGTTAAATGTACGTAGTGTGGTAAACAATCCGCCGCTCGAAGTGCTAAGAACAGAGGTATAATAAGCTATTAAAGATAAAAAAAACCTTGACAAAATTTTGAATTTTGTCAAGGTTTTTTCAAATCTCCCTTACCAAAAAAATTTAGTAACCAGGATTTTGCTTCAAAGTTGGCGCACCATTTAAGGCACTATTCAAAATCTCTTGCAAAGGAATTGGGAAATATTCGTGCTTGTTAGCTGTGAATCTCACTCCGTTCAGGTAAGAACGCTTCGTACCTTCTACGGTGTAGTAGGTATTCAAAGTAGGAGCGGCGATTCCCCATCTTACTAAGTCGAAGAAACGGTGTCCTTCCATAGCTAATTCCAAACGTGTTTCAAAACGTATGGCTTGAAGAGCTACGTCTTTGCTTGTCCATGCTGCTGTATAGTTTCCTATTCTGTAGTTAGCTGCGTTCGCACCTGCTGTAGTTTTCACAAAACCATCGGGATTTGCGGCACGAGTACGGATTTGGTTTACCAACGTCCTCGCTCTTTCTAAGTTGCCAAGTTCGGCTTCGGCTTCGGCTAACATCAACAATACGTGTGCGTAACGAATCATGCGGTAGTTATTCGCATTAAAACGAGGATTGTTACCGTTACCTGTCCAGCCTGCTGAAATGTCAGCAGCATAAGGCACGTTCTTCTTAGGAGAATAAGGTCCTGCATAAGAAATATCGCGTACGTAGGCTGGAGTCATTAGCCCCCAATCCAAATATTGTATGCCTACACGCCCAACAGACCAATCTAAACGAGGGTCTATATTTTCTGTGGTAGTATTTGTTACGTCTGTACCAGTGTTAAAATCATCAAGCAGTGGCAAACCCGCTGCATCCACTTTGAAAGCGTTTACCAAATTTTGTGTGGGTTGGTAGAAGCCGCAACAAGTTGTAAAACCAGAATAAGGATAATTCAACGTAGCTCCACGATTTCCATTGTTAGAGATAGCAGCACCGTCATTTACAGAGAACTGTACCTCGAAAATAGACTCAGCATTGTTGTTGGTAGTTGCCCTGAAATTGTCGTGGTATCTTGCCATTAGACTAAACTGTCCGCTTGCGACTATGGCATCGAAAAGTGTTTTTGCATCTGCAAACTTCTTTTGAAACATATATGCTTTGCCGAGCATGGCTGCTGCTGCCCACTTAGTAGCACGTCCTGGCTCTCCCGCAAAGCGATTAGGCAGGTTGTCGTAAGCAAACTTGAGGTCATCATTGATATTTGCCCAAATATCCTTGTCATTTGGAAGTTTGGTACTTGCCGCATCCGCAGAGTTATAAGTTTTGTCATCTACATAGGGTGCCATGTTCCACATCTTTTTGGCTTCGAAATGATAATGTCCTCTTAGAAATCTTGCCTGAGCAATAGCAGATGTTTTTTCGGCATCTGTCATGTCTTTTACCTTGCCTACCATCTGAATAACGTCATTAGAGCGCGCCACACCGTCATAAACGGCTCTCCACTTGCCTCTGAAGTGTGTGTTATCTGCTTGGATTTGCTTCTGCTCGATAAAAGAGATTTCGGGCTGGTCGCCAGAGATAGAGCCTTTGTAGGCATTATCTGCGTTTACTTCTCCGTAAATCCAGTTGTCGCCAGAGCCGTGCCAATCGGAGTTTGGAGAGCCTACGTTAGTCTGTACGCCATCAAGTAGCGAATAGGCAGCTACCAGCATATAAGCTACTCCCGCTTTATTAGAAAGCGTAGATTCGCTCAAACCTGTCTTGGGAACTACTTCCAAGAAATCATCTTTACAGGAGGTCGAGATACCTATAAGGAGAGAAACGGTTAATAAAATTGAAAATATCTTTTTCATATTACAAATTCTTTATGAATTATGAGTTATTTTTTTTTAATAGTTTGATAGTTATATAGTCGAATAGTTTTGAATAGGTCATTTTATAATTATTTCAAAGTTATAAAAACAACTATCTAACTGTTCAACAAAGCAACTATTTGTTAGTTTAGAAACTAAGATTTAAACCTACCAAAATTGACCTTGATGCAGGATAAGCACCTTCATCTACCCCGATTTGACGGTCTTGATTTGCCGCACTTGAAGAACGCAAGTTAATCTCTGGGTCTAAGCCTGTATATTTGGTGAAAGTAAACCAGTTTTGCAACTGCACATAGGCAGTCAAGTTAGCGATATTAACTTTTTCCAACATGGTCTTAGGCAAAGCATAAGAGAACTGAATATTTCTCAGACGGAAGAAGCCACCTTTTTCCAAATAGTAAGTAGAAGGGTTTGAACTGATGTTGTCATTTGAGCGCAACTGTGGCAAAATGGCATCAGTTTTTCCTGGCTCCCAAGACTGTGTAAGCATACGGTTACTTCTATTTCCTGCAAAGGTTGGGAAGTCCGTCCAATAGCGTGTATAGTTAAAGATTTCATTACCAGAAACGCCAGAACCAAAAATAGTTAAACCAAAGTTCTTATAACGCATATCTAAGTTGATACCATACAAAAACTTAGGGTGAGGGCTACCAATGATGGTTCTATCACTTGCATTGATTACGCCATCCCCGTTGGTATCTCTGAACTTGAATTGCCCTGCCTTGTTATTAGCACCGCCACCAAACTGCACTGCTGCCTTACTTGCTTCTTCGTCTGTTTGGAAAATACCATCGATGGTATAGCCAAAGAAAGAAGAAAGAGGATAGCCTTGCTGCGTAACTGTAGCAGGTGGGAGTCGGGTAGTAAATCCAAAGAATTGAGTACGAGGATCGCCTGTAGTTTTATCTACGTTGTTTCTGTAAGTAGAGAAGTTACCGCCTATGTTAAAGGTGAAATCGTTTCCTATCTTGCCTCTGTAGTTTAGGGCAAACTCTATCCCCTTGTTGGTCATTTGTCCAATATTTTGGAATGGGTTAGTTGCCACACCTTGAGTAAACTGCACTTCTACAGGGAAAAGCATATCAGTTGTTACCCTATTAAACCAATCAAAAGAAACATCAAAATTTTTGAAAATTGTAGCGTCAATACCTACGTTGAGCGAGGTAGTAGTTTCCCACTTTGCATTTGCATTTCCAAACTGACCAATTTCATAGCCTTGTAGTGCGGAGGTACGAGAGCCGCGCAAATCGTAATAAGAAGACTCAAGCAAGCTACCATAGATAGTAGAGAAGTTATAATCCCCAATTTCTTGATTACCAGTTTGTCCCCAGCCGATACGTGCCTTTGCATCATTGAGCCAGGTAAGGTTTTTTGCAAAATTTTCTTCAGTAATTCTCCATCCGAAACTTGCCGCTGTAAATAGGGCAGAGCGGTTCGCAGCAGCAAAACGAGAAGAACGGTCGCGGCGTACTGTCAAGTCCACTAAGTATTTGTCTTTATAGCCATAGTTTGCTTTGGCAAACTCTGATGCCAAACGCCAATCTACCAGCACACCACCACCGTTGATTTGTCCAGAGCTACCATTATCCAAATATTGGTTTGCTAAGTCATCTACGGCAAAACGCTGTCTTTGACCGAAAAATGTTTCACCATAAGTTTTGATAGACTCCGTACCCAAGATGACACCTACTTTATGCACATCTGCAAAAGTTTTGCTATAGTTCAAGGTATTGTACCATGTCCAAGAGTAATCAAAGCTATTAGAAGTTCTTAGCTGATTCACACCTATTTGCTCTGAAGATTCGATGTCGTTGGCTCTGTAGCTTCTTAGGTTCTGATTGTTATAATCTATACCGAATTGGCTTCTTGCGGTCAAGTTTGGCAAGATGTCGTACTCTATGTAGGCACTACCAAAGAAACGCAATTCTTTATTCTTATTGTCTTTGTTTCTCACCAATTCAGCCAAAGGGTTGCGAGAGTTGTCCAAATCAGCACCAGAAGTACCTGCAAAATAGCCCGTTACGTCATACACAGGAATAATTGGCTGAATACGATACGCAAAGTTTACAGGATTACTTTCGTTGTTATTACCGTTTGGTTGCCCTATTCTTTCACCATACGCAAATTGGAAGTTTTCACCAATACGCAACTTTTTAGTAACATTAAATTCAGTATTTGCACGAACAGAATAACGCTTGTAGTTGGTATATTTCATGATACCATCTTGGTTAAAATAGTTCACAGACATCGCATAGCGAGCCATATCATTACCACCCGAAACACCTAATTGGTGGTTTTGGATAGGGGCGGAACCAAATATTTCTCTCTGCCAATCCGTACCTTGCTTGTTGGTTCTGGTAATCAGATACCTCGCCGCAGGGTTTGTATTAGGGTTATTATTATAATTGATGTAATTGCCACTTGCGTCTTGAGCTACACGAGGGTCGCCTTCTCTGGCACCTGCTGGGAACAAGAAGTCAGGAAGCACTGCAGTAGCTCCGTTGCCAAATTGGGCATGATTAGGATTTCCGTTTGCCGCTACTTGTCCTGCGTTTTTGCGTGAAGCCCACACTAAGTTTGCGTAGTCTTGGCTATTGGTAATCAAATCCAAGTATTTCCATGCACTTTGTGAGCCGTAATACATATCATAAGTAAACTTAGGCTTACCTGCTTTTCCTTTTTTGGTGGTGATAATTACCACACCATTTCCCGCTCTTGCACCGTAGATAGAAGCCGCCGAAGCATCCTTCAATACTTGCATATTTTCAATATCATTCAGGTTAAGAGAGGCTAAGTTGCCTTTTGTAGGCACACCATCGATTACGTAAAGCGGAGAGTTATCGCCAATAGTTCCGAAGCCACGAATACGCACCATAACGCCACCACCGGGAGAGTTGTCATTACTTACGTTTACTCCTGCGATGCGCCCTTGCATTGCTTGCCCTACGTTAGCCGCAGGCACAGAAAGTAATTGTTTTGTTTCTACAGTACCTACCGCGCCTGTTACATCGCGCTTGGACTGTGAGCCGTAGCCCGTTACGATAATTTCTCCAAGTGTTTTTACATCTGCTACCAAAGTAATGTCAATGACAGAGCTACTGCCTACCGCCATTTCTTGGGTAACATAGCCTACGCTCGAAAATACAAGCGTTCCACCATCGTTTGCGTCAATAGCATATTTGCCATCAGCGTCTGTTACTGTGCCTTTAGTTGTCCCTTTGACCTGAATAGTAACACCGGGCAAGCCTGAGCCTGTTTCTCCGTCTTTGACTGTACCAGATACCCTTTTTTGGGCAAAGGCAGAAAAAGCTGTGAATGATACAAAGAAAATCAAGAGTAATGAGATTCTTTTAAAGTAACTTTTAGTCATAAATAGATAAGGTTTGAAAAATGAAATAGTGAACAATACCCACATAAAAAAATACAAAACAAAGCCAAGCAAAGTCTAAATGCCTAAGTTTGATTTGTTTGTTTTATAACAGATATATTTTCAGCAAGAAATTTAGTGTAAAGGAATGATTCAAACAAGAATTACACTATATTTTTTTTTACCACCCTCTGGCAAGTGGGCAATCTTTACACCTTTTTCCCTTCCTATAGCTATGGCAGCAATCTTTGGCAGACTTCTTAGGTTTGGTTTTTTTGTCGAGAGCGTCTAAATCAAAAGTAAAAACACCTTCTCTGACTTCTATAAAAATATCTTCTATTTTGGGCTTGTCGGGCAGCATTGTTTTAAAATTTTTGGATTAAGGTCATTGGGTACAAAGTTATGGTTATTTGGCTTCATTTTAAATGATTTCTGTCATCTTTTTATTATTTTACCTAAGCTATTTTTGCCCCGATGATCAAAATATCGTCTGTTTGTTTTTGCTTTTTGCCCTGCCAATCTTGCAAGGTAAGTTGTAAAATTTCTTGCTGCTGCTCCATATCCAAGTGGTGAATGCAGTAAAGCAACTCTCTGAAACGCTTTGGCAAAAACTTTTTTGGCTCTTTGTCGCCTTCTTCAAACCCAAATTGGTCTTGGAAACCGTCAGAAAACAGATAAAAGACGGTAGGCTTATCGATGCGTATGGTGTGTTTGTTAAAGCCAAGTCTGTTTTTGAGGGAACTGCCCCCTATGTGCAAGCGGTCGCCTTTGATATGGTGAACTTGCGGCATATCTGCAATGTCTTTTTGGATATAAACAAGCGGGTTGCTCGCCCCTGCAAACTCTAATATTTTTTTGCTAAGGTCTATAGTGCAAATGCTCACGTCCATGCCATCTTTGTTCTCATTGGAGCCTTGGTGCAGTACCTTTTGAATACCTTTATGCAATTCATTGAGTATCAGGTCAGGAGAATGAATTTCTTTATCATATACTATTTGGTTGAGCAAGGAATCGCCAAGCATACTCATCAGCGCACCTGGCACGCCATGCCCTGTGCAGTCTGCCGCTACCATTACCACTTTTTGGTTGCCAATATCTGCAAACCAATAAAAATCTCCGCTAATAATCTCTTTTGGTCTGAAGAAAACAAAACTTTCAGGCAATACGCTATTAATGAGGTCAATAGATGGCAGCATAGAATTCTGAATACGTTTGGCATAATTAATACTTGCGGTGATGTCATCATTTTTCTTCTCAATAATAATATTCTTTTGCAAAATTTTATTGCTTGCCTCTTTAAGTTCGTCAGACCGTTCTATAATTTCCTCCTTTTGCTTTACTATCTCCTGATTTTGCCTTTGCAAAACTGTGTTAATTTCCTTGTTTTTAAAATTGCTGTAGTAAAAAACTAAGGTAAGCACCGAAATCACAAACAAGACTGAAATTAACCCAATAAAAATCACCCTATTTTGTTTTTCTTTGGCAAACTGTGCGTTCAGCACAGCTTCCCGCTTTTCATTTTCGGCAGCTACCTGCAAACTCACCATTTTTTGCTGACTCTCTAAGGTAAAAATAGAATCTTTGAGGGCAACATATTTATTCTGATAATCAAAGGCTTGCTCAAAATTTTGGAGTGCCGAATACGTATCAGCCAACCCCTTGTAAGCCTTTTGCAAATCGGGCAGACGGCGGTAAGCCTCTGCCTGCTGTACTGCTTGCTGATAGTAGGTGATTGCTTTGAGATGCTCCGTTTTTGCGTTATATACTTCTCCCAAATTGCATAGCGTAACTATGTTATCTCCTTTGTTATCAATAAGTTTAAAAATTTCTAACGCATTATGATAAAAAGCTAAAGCCTCTTGAAAGATTTTTTGATTGAAATAAACCTTACCTATATCGTTGAGGCAAACGGCATAATCACGTCTATTTCCATTTCCTTGTATCATTTCATCTGCCTGCCTTAGGTATTTGAGTGCCTGCTCGTACTGCCCAACGTGGTTTAGGATATTTCCCAAGTCTTTCAAATTTTCTATCTGTCCATCTTTATTTCCTAATCTTTTGAAAATATCCAAAGAATAATTTTTGGCTTGATAGGCTTGCTCAAAATTGCCCTGCTCAAAATATATCATTCCAATCGAACTCATTACCCTTGCTACCCCCAAGTTGTCTTTTAGTTCCTCAAAAGCCTTTTGGCAACGTAGCGAATAATCTAAGGCTGATACATAATTTCCTAATTTGCGATGTGCGTACCCTACATAGCCCAAATGATATGCTATCTGGGACTTATCTTTGAGTTCCTCATAGAGAAGAAGGGCTTTGGAAGCATATTCTAAGTTTTTGATTTCGTCCCCGTAGAGAAAGTATGCTGACGACTGCTTGCTAAGTGCCTCAGCCATTCCCTGCTGATAGTTAGTTTTCTCTGCCAACAAATATGCTTTGTTTGCGTACTCTATTACTTTTTGGGGTTGCTCCAAGTCATAAAAAAAAGAAGCTAACCTAATGAGTATCTCTGTTTTATCATTATCTTCCTGATGTTGGTTGAGCAAAGACAATAGGCTATCTGCCTTATGCTCATCTTGGGCAAAAGTAGGTAAGTAGCTAAAAATGAAGAAGAAAAGAATAAATTTCCTCATTAAACAACAGTGATATAAAGCAAGCTAATCTTGATAAATTGCCATGTTTAATGGCACAAATGAGGGGGGAAGTTCGAGTAATTATAATGACCAAATGTCAGTAAGCAATAATTATACCTTAATTTATGAATTTGAATTTCAATCTTTGACAAAGTTTTAGAACCTTGTCAAAGATTGAAACTGATATGGACTATCCGTGATATTTTCTGAAAATTACAGAGCAGTTATGCCCGCCAAAGCCAAAGGTATTACTCAAAGCCACTTCTACTTTGCGTTCTTGTGCTTTATTGAAGGTGAAGTTGAGGTTTGAGTCTATCTCATCATCATTGGTAGTGTGGTTAATCGTAGGAGGTACTATCTGATGCTTGATAGCCATGATAGAAGCAATAGCCTCTATAGCTCCTGCTGCCCCAAGCAAATGCCCCGTCATCGATTTGGTAGAACTGATATTTAGCTTGTATGCGTGCTGCCCAAAAACGTGCTGAATCGCTTTTATTTCTTGCGGGTCGCCTATGGGAGTGGAAGTACCATGCGTATTGATGTAATCTACTTCTTCGGGAGCAATGTTGGCATCTTCTAAGACATTTTTCATTACCGCAATTACGCCTAAGCCCTCTGGGTGCGGTGCTGAGATATGATAGGCATCTGCCGACAAGCCACCGCCAATAAGCTCGGCATAGATTTTTGCTCCTCTCGCCTTGGCGTGTTCTAATTCTTCTAAAATGATAGCTCCTGCTCCCTCGCCAAGTACAAATCCATCTCTGCTTTTGTCGTAGGGGCGTGATGCTGTTTCAGGAGAATCGTTGCGTTCGGAAAGAGCCTTCATTGCATTAAACCCACCAATGCCCGCTTCGCAAGTAGCCATTTCAGAGCCTCCTGTAATGATGACATTTGCTTTGCCAAGCCTGATGTAGTTAAAAGCATCTACTATCGCATTGGTAGAGGACGCACAAGCCGAAACCGTAGAGAAATTTACGCCTCTAAATCCGTATTTCATGGAAATATTGCCCGCACTCAGGTCGACTATCATTTTGGTAATAAAGAAAGGATTATAGCGAGGAGTACCGTCTCCTTTGGCAAAAATAGATACCTCGTCTTGGAAGTTTTTGATGCCCCCAATACCAGACCCCCAAATTACCCCAGCCTTGTCCAAATTTATTTTTTCCAACTCTAAACCCGAATCTTTCACCGCCTCGTCCGTAGCTACTAAGGCATATTGGCAGAAAGGGTCTAATCTGCGTGCTTCTTTCCTATCTATAAAGTCTTCTACATTGAAGTTTTTGACCTCGCAGGCAAACTTTGTCTTAAATTTTGTAGTATCAAACTTGGTAATGAGAGCCGAGCCACTCACACCATTTTTTAGGGAGTTCCAATACTCATCGACTGTATTGCCGATTGGAGTCAAAGCACCTATACCTGTTACTACTACTCTTTTTAAATTCATAATGACGTAAATATGAAAAGCCTAAATCTTTCTTGAAAGTTCTTTTTTGTAACAAAAAATTGAGGAGAAGAAATAATCCCTCCCCTCAAATTTGTTATTTTGAGGAATGTTCTTCCAAATAAGCAACTGCCTGACCTACTGTAGTGATGTTCTCAGCTTGGTCATCGGGAATAGAAATATTGAACTCTTTCTCAAACTCCATGATAAGTTCAACAGTATCCAATGAATCTGCTCCCAAATCATTGGTGAAACTCGCATCAGAGGTAACTTCCGATTCCTCTACACCTAATTTATCAATAATGATGCTTTTTACTTTTTGAGCAATTTCTGACATTGTGTTATCTGTTTAATTTAAAAATCTGACCGCAAAGGAAATATATTTATCAATGAATATCAAAAAATTTGAAACCTTAATTTTTTTACTTTTATATTTGATATCAAAAAAATATCAAAAAATGCTCAAAATAGAAGGACTTTTTCTCTCTTATAATCAGATAGACAATGTTTTAGAAAATTTAGAATTAGAATTAGCACTTGCCCAAGTTCATGGCTTAGTAGGCATCAATGGGTCGGGAAAAACATCTTTGTTAAACACAATTAGTGGGAACATTGATTTTTCGAAGGGGAGTATCCAATGGAACGGAAAAAAAATCACTCCCAAAGAGGTCGCTTTTTTAGAAACTCAAAACTATTTTTATCATTACCTTACGGGCAAAGAATATCTGCAAATATTCCGAGCATACCATAAAAAATTTGATATCGCCGCCATCAATGCTGTTTTTGAGCTACCTCTGGACGAGCTGATTGAAACCTACTCTACGGGCATGAAGAAGAAATTGGCTTTTATGGCTATTCTGAGTCAAGATAAGCCTTTTATCATCTTAGATGAACCTTTTAACGGCATAGACATCGAGGGGAGTTTTGCTTTTCGCAAGATGATACAGTTTTTGAAAGACAAGGGAAAAACGCTACTCATTACCTCGCACATTTTCGAGTCGCTCACCACTATTTGTGATAATATACACTATCTATCAGACAAAAAAATCGTCAAATCTTATCCAAAAGAAGCTTTTGACGATTTGCAAAAAGATATTTTTCACCTTTTAGACCAGCAGAATGAAAGCGAATGGGAAAAAGTAAGAGCAGCATTATAGAAAAAGCCTTAGCTCCATCTCACCAAATATTGGTCAAACTTATCTCCTTTGGCTATTTCTTTGGTATAAGAAACACTTACAGTCTTTACCTTAGGGCATTTTTCCATCAAACCCCGAAGCAAGCCTAACTGTAGTTTGCTATTGAAAGTCTGTGTGCGGCGCATTTCCAAGCTATTGCTATCGGAATTGATTATTTCCCAGCCCCTGTCTTGCGGGTCATTTATCATCGCTGATGCTGCTATGACCAAACCTTCCATCAGGGCTAAAGGCGTAGTGTCTTCTTGGATAATACCATTGGATAACAAGCCGCTATAAACAGTTTCTCCAATATTTCTACCGATGTTTTTGAGTGTTTCCTCCCCCAACTTATCTTCTACCCAAGCACACATATCGTTATAAATTGTGATAGGTACATGGTTATAGATGTTCTTTACATCATACCCTTCAGTATATGCGAGCAAGTCTTTCATGTCTATATTTAGCTTGCTTACCTCAGAAATTACGTCATTGATAAAAGCAGCTAAAAGTGTTACCCCTTCTGTAGAATTATTCATGGGTTCTAAAGATTTTTAATAATGATTATCATTTATGAATGGTACTTCTCGGCAAATGCAATATGGATATTTTTTGTTTTCAGCTAATTGGTAATTTTTTACAAAAATAAGATATTCAAACACTTTACAAATAATTTTTTGCAAAAATAGTTATTTTTATTCCCCCCTTTTCTTAAGAATAATTACGCATAGAGCAGAGATAACACACAAAACAATGAGCATATCAAAACCTGTAGTATAACTTGTACTTTCTGCACGTAGCTTGCCCAAAATACCTATGCCTGCGCTACCCGCAAGGGTGTCTATCATGGTGAAAACACCCAAGATTTTGCCGTAGGAAACTCCACCGTAAAAATCGGCAATGATGACCTGTATCATGGTAAAAGCACCGCTAAAGCCAATACCATATACTATTCCAAAAACAAAGGTTAAAAAATTGATATTCAATGGTATGTATTTTAGAATGGTGGAACCGAGCAATAGGTTTAGTATGGCTAGCAGCATCATGCTTCTCTTGTTATATTTGTCGCTTAAGTAGCCAAAAAGTGCTTTTCCTATAAAGCTACTAATGAAAAACACACTTAATATACTCGTTACTGTGTTTTTGGGTAGCTGTAAATCTTTCTCAAAATAGATGGTTTGGTGATTAATTACGCCCGTAATGCAAAACCACAAAATAGCAGTTACAAATAAAAGAAGGTAGAAATTAGGCATTTTCATAGCATTTTTCAGTGTAATTCCTTCAAAATCAGCATTTTTTTCTTGTCCTCTTGCTTCCACTTCATCAGAGAGTTCTCCCAACTTTGTGGGCGCATTTTTGATAAGAAAGAGCAAAGGAACGAGGGTAAAAACTGTAGCAATGCCAAACATAATGAGTGCCGCCACCCGCCAATCGTATTGCTGTATGCCCCAGCCTGCTATCTTTGGGAAAATCGCCCCGCCCACACTCGATGCCATCAGGAATATACCTACGGCTAAACCTCTATGTTTTTTAAACCATTTGGTAATCAGGTACATACTACTCACAATACCCCCAAATGTAAGCCCTAAAGCAAATAAAACATAAACAGAAGTGAGCATTTGCAAAGAGGCAACCTGCGAATAGAGGAATAAGGCAATGAGGAGAGAAATGATGCCGAAAGCTATCACGCTGTTAGGCTTAAACTTGTCGAGCAGGATACCAACAATAGGGGCAAGAAATGCGATGGTCATGTACATAAGAGTTGCGGGACGCGTTACCTCCGACTGATTCCAGCCGAAATTATCCATGAGTTGCGGATAAAAAGCAGGTAAGGTATTGAGAATAATACCATTAGAGATAGTATATACAAAGAACAAACCACCAAGCACTTTCCAAGCAGAAAAGTTTTTTTTCATATTTACTAAGTATTAAGGGATTTTAGGCATAAATATAAAGTGCTAATTATTTCTTACAGTACAAATATAGTGCTTCTTGAGCCTCTTTGTAGCCCAATGCCAATGCTTTTTGCAAATGCTCGCAACTTTCAGCACTTACTTCTTGCTTTACAGAAATTTGGGCTGAAGCCAATCCAAAATGTGCTTTGGCAAATTCGGGCGCAAGTTTTAAGCAAGCCTCAAAGTCTGGTATGGCTTCTTTTTTCCGATTAAGGGCTACCAAAACTACTGCCCTATTAAAATAAATATCAGCAACATTACTTTCCAGTATCAATGCTTTGCCATAATCATCTATGGCTTCCAAAAGTAGGTTTAACTCTCTTTGGGCATTGGCTCTGTTGTAGAAGTATTTGTAATTCTGATTGTTAAGTTTGATAGCTTTGTTAAAATGTGCTGTAGCCTGCTCATGTTTTTGAGTTTCGTAGTAGGCAATGCCGAGCATATTCCACGCATCCGCATTGTTTTGGTCTGTGCCTGTTGCTGCCTCCAAAATAGGAATGGCGGCGGCAAAATCTCCCTTGGCAAACATTTTTTTGGCATCTGCTAACTGGTTTTCTACGCGGGGTTGGCAGCTAAAGTTCAAAAAGAGGATTGCTAAAATGGCAAATAAACTTTGTTTTTCGAATAGGTATAACATAGTGCTAAAAACGAAATATTTGAATTTTTAGCAAATTTGCAATGATTCTGCCTAAAAACTGCTCAATTAGCAGAGATATTTCCATTTTTATCTGAAAGCACTACTATTTTGAGCCAAATCGTGCTGTGTGCCATACTGAGAAAAAAGGTCAGATAAATTTTCCAACACATTGAGAGGACTTACCGCTATCTTTTTCAATTCTTTTCCGTACCGATAGGCGAGTGTAATATTTTCTTCTACTATGGCAATGAAAACTTTTGTTTGTGGGCTAAGGGTGAGTTCGAAAGTAATTTCATCTTTCTCGATGTGAAATATGATTTTGGGTGCTTGGTAGTGCGGGGCAAAAAAATGGATAAATAAGTCGCAAAATTCTTTTAATAGCGTCTTGGCTGTAGCAACAGACGGAGAGCGACCTGATAGAGAATTTGCCGTTTCTAAATAGATAATTTGCTTTTGGATAAACTGCTGAAAAGAAATAATATTGATGTATGCTTGGTCTAAAGTTTTGGCAAAAACAGAAACAGGTGAATGAGCCTCATAAGCAATATTATTCATTATTCCGCCCGAATGAAAAAAACTGTAGTGGTTGCCGTAAACAGGATTAGGGAGGTAATCGTTTTGCGTTTCACGGTAAAAAGAGGAAGAGTTACTGACCTGAGGTATATTGTTTTGCGTAATCATTGGGCTATGGGTTGTTATCAGAAAAAAACAAAGCGACTGCTCCTTTGCAGAAACAGTCGCTTTGTTTTATTTGAGTGATTTTAGTTCTATCTCTGCAAGGCTTCTATACGGGCTTTTTAGTAATCTTGTAAAGACTTGCTTTGCCAAAGGTATATTATTCATTTTCTTAGCATTGAAGGCAGAGAACAACACAAAGTCGAGCTGAGGGTTGCCGCTATTTTTGAGTACATCTTGAATGACTGCTTCCGATTCTTTGTAATCTCCTTTTTTATAGTACGCCATCGCCTTAGAGAATTTGAGTTTTAAATCATCAGAGAACTCTTTCTGTGCAGTAGCTATTGTTTTCAAACAATGCTCATAATCTTCGGAGTCCATGTAAATTTCTATCAGGTCTAACATATACTTTTCCTTCTTTGTAGGGTTTGCCTCCGAAACGATTAATGCTTCCAAATGTTGCTTAATTTCTTTGTTTTTCTTTGAAGACTCCCTCTTAGAAATTTGCGCTCTTAGCAAGTGCGAATCTACGATGTCTTTCTGTATTTTTTCGGCAATATCCAAGTAGTGTAGAGCCTCTTTATCGTCCCTAAATTTATAGTAAGCAGTGGCTATTGTGATGAAGTGCTTTCCACTAAACCTTTCTATTTTTGGGATAAACTCTCCCGTTTTGGCTTTGTCCCATGCTTGGCTTGCTTTGGCGTACTCCCCTAAGTGAAAGTAGGCAAATCCTAACTCATAAAAATACTTAGGCATTTCGGCAGGATTAGCTTTGATGATGGCATCTAAGGGAAGTATAGCATTGACAACTTCCTGATAATGTGCATTTACATTAGCAAGACGAGCATAGTAATATACAATTTTTAAGTCTTTTGGGGCAAGACGAAACATATCTTGTGCTTTCTCAAAAGCTATCTTAAAATTGTTGTCTTTGATGTACTTGTTTGTGATAATGAGCTTATATTTCAGTTTGTTTTCCACATTGCTCTCATACTTTGCTGCTGAATCGTAGAAAACGATAGCCTTATCGAACTCTCCCGTTTGCTGATATATCTGTGCTAAAAGCAAATAGGCAGGAGCAAAATCATTTTTGAGTTTGAACAAACTCACCAAAGAATTAATAGACGACTCGCTATTTCGGCTCTGAAATTCCGCCAAAGCCTTCCCGTACAAGTAGTTGTGGTTGCTTGGCTCATTGCGTAGTGCCTTATCGTATTCGGCTACTGCTTTTTGGAACTGTCCTTGTTTACGTAGATTTTCTGCATCTACATAATGCGGCAAGCCGTCATGCTTATGGTATTGGGCTTTGGCAGAAAAAGCAGAAAAAAACGCAATAACTAAAATGAATATTATATTTTTCATGGCAATAAAATTATAAAGAACTGTAACAATTTATCATGCAAAAATCTATTTTGAAAGTTTGGTAATTATCTATATTATAAAGGGGTAGTACTCTTGTAACAAATTTTATTCCTCTTACATAAATAACGAAAGTTATTTACAATCAGTTTTGAAATTACATATATTTTTTGATAAATTTCCTTAAAATATCATTAAATTAAAAAAAAAACATCGCTCTTTCAAATCTTTTTATCCTTATACTCTTTTACGATTTGGATAGCCGAAGAAGTACCTACTCTGTTTGCCCCAGCCCTAATCAAATCGAGTGCTTGCTGTAAATTTTTTATTCCCCCTGATGCCTTAATTCCGACCTCTTTCGGTAGGTTTTCACGCATCAGTTCTATGTGGGCGACCTTTGCTCCTTCGGGTGCAAAGCCTGTAGAAGTTTTGACGAAATCTGCCCCTGCGTCTGCACTTAGTTTTGATGCCCTAATAATTTCATTTTCACAAAGATAAGCAGTTTCTATGATTACTTTTAGCAAGTTGTTTTGCTGATGACACGCTTTGGCAAACTGTGCTAATTCTCCTTTTACCCACGTCATCATACCCGTTTTGAAGGCTGAAATATTCATTACTACGTCCAGTTCATCTGCTCCATCTTGCAGGGCTATTTCTACCTCTTTCATCTTCACTTCAGTTCGCTGATAGCCAAGCGGAAAACCTATTACAGTAACCAATTTTACAGGGGAATTACCCAAATCGCGGCGTGCTTTTTTCACCCAATAAGGAGGCACACAAACGCCGACACACTGAGTTTCAATAGCCTCATTGATAAGCTGTTCGCAATCATCAGAGGTAAAAATAGGGGAAAGTTTGGTATGCTCCAAATACTGATTAATAGCATTCATCTGGTTTATTTTTATCAAAAAAGATAGCTAAGTTTAGCTCGTTTGTTCCAAATCTAAGAGATTTTGAGAAATCTACGAAATTTAGCCACAATTAAGCTAAAATTTCCCTACCTTCGCAGTCCAAAAATCAGCCTTGCAGTTGTAGGCAAGGCTTTCACCAAAATTGTTAAAACAATGATTAATATTACTTTGCCTGACGGCTCGGTTAGGCAGTACGAAAAAGGGGCAACAAGTATGCAAATTGCCCTAAGTATTAGCGAAGGTTTGGCACGCAACGTACTCGCTGCCAAAGTAGATGGAGAGGTTTGGGATGCCTCCCGCCCTATTACCCAAGATGCAAGCGTTCAGTTACTCACTTGGAATGATACTGATGGCAAAAAGACATTTTGGCACTCCTCCGCCCACCTTTTGGCAGAAGCCTTAGAGTCTCTTTATCCTAATACCAAGTTCGGAATCGGTCCCGCTATCGAAAATGGTTTTTACTATGATGTAGATTTCAATGGCGTGTCGTTTTCCTCTGACGATTTGGTAAAAGTGGAAACGAAAATGGCGGAACTCGCCAAGCAAAAAAACGAGTACATTCGCAAGGAAGTTTCCAAAAGCGATGCCATCGACTATTTTACCCAAAAAGCAGACCCTTATAAGTTAGATTTGCTCGAAAATCTCGAAGATGGCAGCATTACTTTCTATACACAAGGCAATTTCGTAGATTTGTGTAGGGGAGCGCACATTCCGAATACAGGTTTCATCAAGGCAATAAAACTCTTGAATGTAGCAGGAGCGTATTGGAGAGGGGATGAAAACAACAAGCAACTCACTCGTATTTACGGCATTACCTTCCCAAAGGCAAAGGAATTAGAAGAATATTTGATACTGCTGGAAGAAGCCAAAAAACGCGACCACCGCAAACTCGGCAAAGAGATGGAACTTTTTACTTTCTCCGAAAAAGTAGGCGCGGGCTTACCGCTTTGGCTACCAAAAGGAACAGTATTGAGGGAGCGTTTGGAAAGTTTTTTGAGGAAAGCACAAGTAAAAGCGGGCTACCAGCAGGTAATAACGCCGCATATTGGTAGCAAGCAGCTATACGTAACTTCGGGGCATTATGCCAAATATGGCAAAGATTCTTTTATGCCCATCAGAACGCCTGACGTGGACGAGGAGTTTTTGCTAAAACCAATGAATTGCCCGCATCACTGCGAAATTTATAAATCTAAACCACATTCTTATAGGGACTTACCTATTCGCTATGCAGAGTTTGGCACGGTGTATAGGTATGAGCAAAGTGGAGAACTGCACGGACTTACGCGGGTAAGAGGATTTACGCAGGACGATGCCCATATTTTTTGCCGCCCCGACCAAGTGAAAGATGAATTTAAAAAAGTAATAGATTTGGTGCTTTATGTTTTCAACGCACTCGGTTTCGAGGATTATACTGCCCAAATTTCGCTCCGTCATCAGACAGATAGAAGCAAATACATTGGTAGTGAGGAACTTTGGGAAAGAGCAGAGTCAGAAATCACCGAAGCAGCAGCAGAAAAAAATCTCAAAACCGTAGTAGAATATGACGAGGCAGCATTCTACGGACCGAAGTTAGATTTTATGGTGAAGGATGCACTCGGCAGGAAGTGGCAGTTAGGCACTATCCAAGTGGATTATCAGTTGCCAAATAACTTCGAGCTGGAATATACGGGTGCAGATAACCTAAAGCATCGCCCCGTAATGATTCATCGCGCCCCTTTTGGCTCGATGGAACGCTTTGTGGCAGTCCTGATTGAGCATTGTGCGGGAAATTTCCCACTTTGGCTTGCTCCTGAGCAGATAGCGGTATTGCCGATTTCCGAAAAATACCACGACTACGCCAAAGAGGTATTCCTTGCTCTCCAAGAAAGAGATATTCGTGGATTCATGGACGAGAGGGACGAGAAAATAGGCAGAAAAATCAGAGATGCCGAAGTGAAGAAGATACCTTTTATGCTCATAGTAGGCGAAAAAGAACAAGCTGAAGGGGCTGTTTCTGTCCGTAAAAAGGGAGAAGGCGACTTAGGCATGATGAAAATAGCAGATTTTGCCGAATACTTCTCTGGCGAAGTAGCAAAGTTGCTGAGTGGCAAAAAAGAAGAAACTACAACTTTGGAGTAATTTCCGATTACTTAGAAAACAATAAAAAGAGGCTGCCTAACTTTTCGGGTAGCCTCTTTATTTTTTGTGATGCTTAATTCACTTTTGCATCAAAAATACCCGTCAGAATCCGCCCATTTCGCTTTACCTGAATCCAAATCCGATAATTTCCTGCTTTGGGAAAAGTATAAGGAAATGAAACGCTTGCATGGTCTTGATGTGCGCTGTCTGCCGCCGAATGTCCCATTTCTGCCATAAAGTAAGCACTGCGTTGTTCCTCACTTAGCGAATCTAAGCCCGCCAAAATGCGGTCAATACTATCTTTGAATACCTGATTATTGGGGAATTTGGTGGTAAATTTGGCATCATTGGCAATGCGAGCTTGCAAAATTTGCTGTGCTGCTGAGGAGTAGTTGCCCGTAGGGTGTAGGTGAATATAGACCGAGCCATCATCTCTGATGACGGCAGCGTGTCCCATCATGCCCAAATAAGGCTCTAACTTTGTAGGTTGCCCGTTTGGTGCTTGGATAGCAAACTTCAGAGGGTACAATTTTCCCGCTTCCAACTTTGGGTTTTCTTCCCAAATCACCGTTGAGCTATCTTGTAAATAGGTTTTTACCCCAGGGCTACCGCAAATCGTGATACCATCACTCATGGGCAAGCTTTGCGAATTGATTGCATTCGTAATCACATACGTATCGTCTTTGTCTGTTGCTTTTCCATTGCCGACACCTGCAAGTTTGATATTGCTTTGATTTTCAGTAATTTCTAAAGTATCTGCTATAGTATGCGGCTGCCCTGGATAGCGAACTATGTCTGCATAGACCAAGTATTTTCCTGCGGGTAGCGGCGGCAATACACTCTCAAAAGTCAAAGAATCTTTGCGGACGGGGTGCAAATGTGCGAAAGCGTCCATGGTGCCTTGCCGTACCAAAAATAAGTGCATGAGTTTGCCATGGTCAGGCACTAAATAGCTCGTCCAGCGATTTCTTACCGAATTAGAATCTATTTTAAATTCTAAAATCACTTGATTATCTATGTTTTTGATGGTTGAAATTGCTTGATAGGGCTTATATGTAAATTGCTGATAGTTTTTCGCCCAGCTATCCCACCAATTTTTTCCACCCCAAAGCGCCAGAAAAAACACAGCACCAGCTACCCCCATGCCTATTATTCGCTTGCGCTTGAGTTTTTGAGAAAGAGCTTCGTTAGGTTTGCTCAGTCCATCGCTCATGCTTGCCCCGATAATAGTTACCATCATCACAAAAAGCAAGAATCCCAAACCCGCCAAAGTCCAGACCAGACTATCGTCCATTGTTTTTTGGGCAGTAGAAATAGCTACCAAAGGCACAATCACTTTTTCCTTGCCAAAGCTACCTTCTATTTCTACGGCTATGCTCGAAGTGCCTTGCTCCATGAGCCACACCTGCCCCTCGTAAGTATTTGGCATAGATAGGGAAGGCAGAGCCTCATCTACTTTGGGTGCGCCCTTCTCCCCCGCATACCAATACACAGGAAAAAGCGTAATTTTCTGTATATCACCCGTTTCAATCACAATGCTTGCCTTCGCCACCCCCGGAATTACGTCAGGTGGCATGATATTTATCAGCACTTTGTACTTACCCGCCATACCCTCATAGACTACGCCGGGGCTACCTATGTGTGCAAAAGAGGAATAGGAAAAAAGCAAAAACAAACAAGCAAAAACAGTATTAAAATATATATTCTTCATCATTTTCAAAAAAAATTAAGCACGCGATTACATTCCTTCATAAACAAGCCTAAAACTATGAAAAATTTTATAATTTTGGGAAAATAAGCACTTATTTGGGTGAATTAGTCCAAGTTTATGAAAAAACTATTCGAAGATTTTAATTTTGATGCGCTCGACTCCCCTGATTTCAAAGAGGATTCGGTTAGGGAAGTATTTTCGAATAAAAATAAAGACCATGAAAGAAAAAACAACAAATGGAAACATATAAAAAGTGGCGTAAATAGGTCAGTTAGGTTTGCTATTTCAAATAATTTATGAACCCATTGGGAACTCAAAAAATTACCTTACGTTAAAAAGAGAAAAAGGATAGCTATGCAAAATATATCAGCCTATCATCTCAGGCTTACTATGCCCCAAATTATAGACCTCATCAAACAAATTGATGTGGATGAAAAGTTGTTTTTATTAAACTTTTTAGTGCAAGAAGTCAAACAAAACAAAGAACTTAGCCAAAAAGAAAAAATAAAACTTCAACTATTAGAAGTGCAGGCATTGAATATTTTTAGTCAAATCAAAGATGCTTCCGTTTGGCAAACTCAAATCCGCAGTGAATGGGTATGAAAGCACCGTAAGAGAGGTGATTGCAATACGGCAAAGATATTCCATAAAGCTACCAGACGCAATTATTTTAGCCACTGCAAAAATTTCCAAATGCGAACTCATCAGTAATAACAGCAAAGATTTTAGCGGAGAAATTGGGGTTAAATCTATTCCTTTCATTTTTTTTCCTTAAAATTGCAGTCCCAAAAAATAAACATATAATTTACTAATTTCAAAAAATGAATATCTCTCTTGCTTGGCTCAAACAATTTATTTCCCTTGACGAACCTGCCGAAGAAGTTGGTAAAATGCTCACTAATGTAGGCTTGGAAGTAGAAAGCATTGAAAACTACGAAACTATCAAAGGTGGCTTAGAAGGCATGGTCATTGGGCAGGTGCTGACCTGCGAGAAGCACCCCGATGCCGACAAATTGAGCATCACTACTGTAGATATTGGCAACGGGCAAATCTCTCCGATAGTTTGCGGTGCGCCCAATGTAGCCGCAGGACAGAAAGTAGTAGTTGCTACTGTCGGGGCTACTTTGTACCCCACAGTAGGAGAGCCTTTTACGATAAAAAAAGCAAAAATTCGTGGGGCAGTTTCCGAAGGCATGATTTGCGCCGAAGATGAAATTGGCTTGGGCAAATCGCATGACGGAATCATGGTTTTAGATACTACTTTGCCAAACGGTACGCCTGCCGCCAAATATTTTAACTTGGAAACTGACAAGGTTTTTTCCATTGGCTTAACGCCAAATCATGCTGATGCAGCATCTCACTACGGTGTAGCAAGAGATTTGAAAGTGCTGTTAAACAGAGATTTATGCTTGCCTTCTTTGCAAGATTTCGGCATAGACAATACCAATTCGCCAATAGAAGTGATGGTAGAAAATACTGAAGCCTGCCCACGCTATTCGGGGGTAGTTATTTCGGGAATTGCCGTCAAAGAATCACCGAATTGGCTCAAAAATAGGCTGAAATCTATCGGGCTTTCACCTATTAATAATGTGGTGGACATTACGAATTATATTTTGCACGAATTGGGGCAGCCCCTCCACGCCTTCGATTTGGCAAAAATCGCTAAAAATAAGGTGATTGTCAAAACTTTAGCCCAAAATACACCTTTCAAGACCTTAGACAAAGTAGAAAGAAAATTAAGCCAAAACGACTTAATGATTTGCGATGGCGAAGAAAAACCAATGTGTATTGGGGGTATTTTTGGTGGCATAGATTCAGGTATTTCAGAAAACACAACGGCTGTTTTCTTGGAAAGTGCCTATTTCTCAACTACTTACATTCGCAAAAGTTCGCAGGTTCATGGCTTAGTAACTGATGCCTCTTTTCGCTTCGCGCGCGGCACAGACCCTAACGGAACGGTCTATGCCCTCAAGCGTGCCGCCTTGCTCATCAAAGAAGTGTGCGGGGGAGAGATTTCCTCTGAAGTTATCGATATTTATCCAAACCCTATTCCTAACCGAGTTTTTTCTGTCAAATACAAAAATATTGATAGATTGATAGGCAAAGTAATTGATAGAGAATGGATTAAACAAACGCTGGCAGGCTTAGAAATAGAAGTTTTGAACGATAATGGCGAAGAAATACAAGTTTCTGTACCGCCGTACCGAGTAGATGTAGAGCGAAGTGCGGATATTACCGAAGAAATTTTGCGAATTTATGGTTTCGAAAATATCGAACTCAAGGATAAGTATAGTTCGGATTTCTTGGCAGAGTTTCCAGCCTTGGATGCCGACAAAATCAAATGGAACTTAACGCAACTCCTTGCTGCAAACGGACTTAATCAGATAATGACGAACTCTTTTACCAAAGCAAGTCATTGGGAAAACTTAGCATCTTTCAAAAACGAACAAGATGTGGAAATGCTCAATCCGCTAAGTACAGATTTGGCAGTGATGCGTAGGTCATTGGTTTTCACAGGCTTAGACTCTGTTCTGCACAACCTCAATCGCCGCCAGAAAGATTTGAAACTATTTGAATTTGGTAAGATTTATAGTAAAATTACCAAAGAAGAAGGCAAAAATATGTATTTGGAAAGAGAGCAGTTATCTATTTTCTTTACGGGCAGCCAAGTGAGCGAAACATGGCAGGAGAAAGCCGCAAAGGTAAATTTCTTTGATTTGGGTGCTATAGTAGCAAAAGTTTTTAACTTTTTGAATATCAATAAAATAAACCAAACAGAAATTTCTACAGATATTTTTGATTACGGTTTGTCTATTAGTTTCCAAAAGAAAGAAATAGCCCGCTTTGGCTTGCTACACAAAAATATTACGAAGACTTTCGACATCAAGCAAGAAGTTTTTTATGCGGAAATAGAGTGGGAAAGGCTGATGGGACAAATAAACCTAAAACGCAACGTAAGCGAGCCGCCGAAGTTCCCCGAAGTGCGTAGGGATTTGTCTTTGGTGATAGATAAAAAACTCACTTTCAAAGAAATAGAAAACTTAGCCATGCAAACAGAACGCAGTTTGCTACAGGGCGTAAATGTTTTTGATGTGTATGAGGGTGAAAATATAGGAGTAGACAAAAAATCTTATTCCGTAAGCTTTTCACTTTTAGACCCCAATCAAACCCTCACAGAAGAAGTAATAGATAAGACCATGACCAAGCTCATCGCTGCCTTCGAGGAAAAATTAGGAGCGGTCATTAGGAAGTAGTTATATCGCAAATACCACCCCTTTTGGAAGGTGGTATTTGCATTTTAACCCATAATTCCCTCTCTTTAACAAAATTCAACAGTCGATTCAAAATGTTTTAGCATAAAATTTAAAGACGTTTGACAAATATTTTCTTAAATTGCGGGCGGTTTTAGTTTGGATTGTTAGATATTTCGCTATTTTCATGTGCTAACATCAGCTTTCGTCAGGCTACGAACCCCATATCACTAAGCATAATTAAGGAAAGGTAGATGAAAGATTTGATAGATAAAACGCTTATCCCCAAGCACATAGCAGTTATTATGGACGGAAATGGCAGGTGGGCAAAGAAGAAGGGAATGGCTCGTGTTTTTGGGCATAGGAACGCTATACAAGCAGTGCGGGAAATATCTGAAGGTTGCGGTGAAATAAATGTGAAATACCTAACTTTGTATGCTTTTTCCACAGAAAACTGGACTCGCCCAAGGGCAGAAGTGGAAGCCCTTATGGGTTTGTTAGTAGATGCTATCAAAGATGAGTTGCCTACGTTAATGAAAAACAATGTAAAGCTATTCAGTATCGGAGATGTTTCTGACCTACCCAAATCTACTCAGCAACAACTCAATACCGCCATAGATGCTACCAAACTCAATACAGGACTTCATCTTATCATTGCCATCAGCTATAGTGGGAAGTGGGATATTTTGGAGGCAACAAAGAAAATAGCCGAGCAGGTAAAGCAAGGCAAAATTCATACGGAAGACATAGACGAAGCCCTCTTTTCCAACTACTTATCTACGCACTTTGCCCCTGATGTAGATTTAATGATTCGCACAGGCGGCGATTATCGGATTAGTAACTTTATGCTTTGGCAGTTGGCTTATGCCGAGCTGTATATCATGGAAAACTTGTATTGGCCTGATTTCCGCAAGCAGCATTTGTTTGAGGCAATTCTTGACTTCCAACGCCGAGAAAGAAGGTTTGGCAAAACAAGTGAGCAAATAAAAACAGTAACTACCACAAACAACGAATCTTAAGAAGAATTGTAATGAGAAAAATAGTATTTATCATTTTATCAATCATAGCCCCCTTATTAGTACAAGCACAAAAAATAGGTCTTGGTTACAATAAGAATAGAAAAATAGAAGTGGATTACGCCAAGCCCCAAGATTATATCATCGGAGGAATTACTGTGGTAGGGTCTGAATTTTTGGATAGAAATGCACTCTTAAATATGTGTGGACTCAAAGAAGGCGATAAAATTAAAATTCCAAGCGAGGAAACAAGCAACGTGGTACGCAAACTTTGGAAAAGTGGCATTATTGGCGATGCCAAGCTCGATATTACCAAAGTAGAAGGCGATAAGGTATTTTTGGAAATTTCAGTCAAAGAGCGACCACGCCTCTCCCGAACTGTATTTGAGGGAGTTCGAAAAGGGCAACAAGAAACATTAAACGACAAGATAAAACTCGTCAAAGGCAAGATTATCAATGAGTCTATGATGAAAGTAGCCGAGAATAAAATTCGTAATCATTATGCCGAAAAAGGATTTAAAAACGCCAAAGTGCTTATTGTTCCCCAGAAAGATACACTCTTAGCCCGAGCCAATCAAGCCTACCTTAAAATCAATATAGATAAAGGTAGCAAAGTGAAAATCAGCAAGATAGAAATGGAAGGCGTAAGTGCTTTCCCAGAGAAAACTATCAAACGAAAGTTAAAAAAGACCAAAGAAAAACGCTTTGGTAGGATATTTTCTCCCTCTAAGTTTACACAAAAAGAATTTGACAAAGACAAAGATAACGTCCTATCATTTTATAATAAGAACGGCTACAGAAACGCAAGTATTGACTTTGATTCCGTCTTTGATGTAAATGAAGAATTAGTAGGCATCAAAATAAAAATAGACGAGGGTAAAAAATTCTATTACCGAAATATTAAATGGGTTGGCAACACAGTTTATTCAGATACGATTCTTGGGCAGGTATTAGGCATTAGCAAAGGAGATGTTTATGACCCCGAAGACATGAGCAAACGCCTTAACTACAGCCCCACTTCCTCTGACGTAACCTCACTCTATATGGACGATGGCTACCTTTTCTTCAATGTAGAACCCGTTGAAGTGCAAGTAGATGAAGACTCTATCGATATAGAAATGCGTATATTCGAAGGGGAACAAGCAAATATTAATAAGATTAATTTGAGAGGAAATACTCGCACAAGCGACCACGTAATTCACAGAGAACTTCGCACCGTCCCTGGTGCCAAGTTTAGTCGGTCTGATATTATTCGTACGCAAAGAGAAATAGCAGCCCTCAACTACTTTGACCCCGAAAAAATTGCCATCAATCCTGCACCCAATATGTCAGAAGGCACTGTAGATATAAACTATGGCGTAGAGGAACGCCCAAGCGATCAAATAGAGCTATCAGGCGGCTGGGGTGGATATTTTGGCTTTGTAGGCACTGTAGGCTTGGTGTTGAATAATTTCTCGATGAAAAAGTTTCTCAAGTTCAAAGATTGGAGAGGCATTCCGCAAGGAGATGGTCAGAAATTGGCGTTGAGGGTACAGGCAAATGGTCGCCGATTCCAAAACTACTCCATCACTTTTACAGAACCTTGGCTTGGCGGAAATAAGCCTAATGGCTTTACTGTAGCTGTCAATCACTCGGTAAGTCGTACTATTACTGCTACTAATCAGGTACTTGGCTCTTTGCAAATTACGGGTATCAATACAAGTTTGATGCGAAGGCTCACCTTCCCAGACGACTGGTTCGTCATGAGCAACTCTTTGGGCTATCAGCACTATAACCTAAACAATTTCATACAAGGGGGCATAGGTAGTCTTGGTGATGGTAAATACAATAGTATCACTTTTAATACCACTATTTCTCGCAATAGTATTGATAATGTGCAGTTTCCTCGCTCAGGCTCTACAGTTTCTTTGAGTATGAATTTTACCCCTCCCTACTCACTGCTAACAGGGCAAGACCTATTCTCAAGGACGAGCGGGGCGAAGTGGGTGGAATACTACAAATGGATGTTTGACAACACATGGTATCAGCAAATTGTTGGTAAGTTAGTAATTGCGGCTCGTGCGCACATGGGTCTGATGGGGGCTTATAACAAATCAGTACCTATCAGTCCTTTTGAACGCTTCGTATTAGGTGGAAGTGGTATGACTTTTAACAACTTCTTGCTCGGTACGGAGATCATCTCTTTGCGTGGCTACCAAGACCAATCCGTAATTCCTCTGCAATCAGATGGCAACGGAGCATTGATTTATAAAAGTACCAATAGTGGCGGTCAAGGGGGTATTATTTACAATAAATTCGTATTGGAGATGCGTTATCCGCTTTCTTTGGCACAATCTGCTACTATTTTTGTGCTTGGTTTTGCCGAAGGGGGCAATAACTGGGCAAGATTTGCCGATTTTAATCCATTCGATTTGAAAAGGTCTGCTGGAGTAGGAGCAAGAATATTTATGCCCGCTTTTGGTATGCTTGGTATCGATTGGGCTTATGGCTTTGACCAAGTACCGGGTGCTACAGGGGTAAACGGTGGTCAGTTCCACTTCACTATTGGGCAGCCCGTCAGGTAAAACGCTAATTTTAATAGGAATACTTAATGAAATGAAGATGAAAAAACTTTTTTTCGTATTATTTGCACTCACATATTATAGCTTTCATGCGGATGCACAGCGTTTTGGCTATGTAGATACGCAGCTAATTGTAGAAAAAATGCCCGAATATGCCATAGCACAAAGTGAACTTGACAAGATGAGTGAGCAGTGGCAAAAAGAATTAGAGGACAAAGGAAAAGAGCTATCTAAAATGCGACTGGATTTCGAAGCCGAAAAACTACTATTCACAGATGACATGAAAAAACAGCGAATGGCAGATTTGGAGGCAAAGGAAAAAGAAATACGAGATTTTCAAACAAAAATTTTTGGCGTAGAAGGGCTATTATTCCAAAAAAGAGTAGAACTAATGAAACCTATCCAAGATAAACTGGCTGAAGCTATCGCCAAAGTGGCACGTAAACGCAAATTGAGTTTCATTTTTGATAAAGCAGGAGATTTGAGTATGGTCTATTCTGACCCCACCCACAATTACACTGAAATAGTGATAGAAGAATTGGGCTTAAAACCCAAAGAAAAGAAGTAAAAGCATTCGCATAATTAACAATTTTTACAAAGCCTCCCAAATTAGTGGTGCATAAATTGTAGTTTTGTGCATAAATACCCAATTTTGTTGGCACATTTTCCATTTTTATAACATTAAACCAAATTCAGATGAAAAAATTATTCACCTTTGCAGTATTTATGATGGTGATTTCTTTGGGACAAAATTTTGCCCAAAAGCTGGGTTACACAAGTGCAGAGGCTGTATTGGGGCAACTCCCCGAAGCGAAGACTATCGAAGCCGAACTCAAAGCATATACCGCACAGCTTACCAAAGAAATAGAAAGTAAGCAAAAAGAATTTCAAACTAAATATCAGGACTATGTTGCTAACTCCACAAAGATGCCTGTAGTAGTGAGGGAGCAGAGAGAAAAAGAACTACAAACGCTCAAAGAAAGCATGGACGAATTTCAGAAAAAAGCCCAAGAAGGCTACCAAAAAAAGCAACAGGAACTACTTACACCCGTATTTGATAAAATCCAAACCGCAATAGATGAAATCTCAAAAGCAGAAAGTTTTGATTTTATTTTTAACACAGATGCCTCTGGAGTACCTATCTTGCTATATGCCAAAGAAGAACATAATATTACCAACAAGGTAATTACCAAGTTAGGCGGCACCCCTATTGTTGCTCCTAAAAATTAAAATTATATCTTAACATTAAAAAAACTCAAATTCAGATGAAAAAATTACTCACCTTAGTTGCATTTATAATGGTGATTTCTTTGGGACAGACTTCTGCCCAAATGAAAGTTGGTTACACAAGTGCGGATGCTGTTTTGGGGCAATTACCCGAAGCAAAAACAATTGAAGCCGAACTCAAAGCGTACAGTGCGCAACTTTCCAAAGAATTGGAAAATAAGCAAAAAGAGTTCGAGGTCAAATATCAAGCCTATATGAAAGAGGAAAAAACATTGGCTCCTGTAGTATTAGAGCAAAGACAAAAAGAATTGCAGACACTTAACCAAAGTTTGCAAGAGTTTCAGCAGAAAGCCCAGCAAGACGTGCAGAAGAAACAACAAGACCTATTAGCTCCTGTTTTTGATAAAATCCAAAAAGCAATAGACGAAATCTCTAAAGCAGAAAATTTTGATTTTGTGCTAAGTACCGATGCTTCGGGTGTGCCTATTTTGCTGTTTGCCAAAGAAGAGCATAACATCACCAACAAGGTAATTACCAAATTAGGCGGCACGCCAATCCCAGTTGCCAAGCCTACAAGCAGTACTCCTGAAAAAAAGAACTAAGAAAAACCTCATAAAAGGCGGCATTGAAAAAATGTCGCCTTTTATGAAAAATTCCTATACCACATAGGGTATCAGATTGATTTCTACGTTTGTATCTGCTATGTACTCCTCTCCACTTTCCTTCATGTCTATATCATGTGCCTTATAATACCAATTGATAGTAACACATCCCTTGTTATTTTTCTCATATTCTTCCAACATATCGAAAACTTCTAAGAAACGGCGCGACGTATTCGTATTAAAATAGGTCATGCGGAAACTCATTGTAATCTTTTGATTAGGGATAGCCAAAAAATCTCTCAGCCACTGAAACACAGGCTGGTAAAATTCTACCGAATATTCATGAAAAGATTCTCCTGAAATGCTCAATTCTCCTGTGGAAGCATTAAAGCGAATTTCGGGAATAAAATGATCGGGCGGGTGATAAAAGTCTTCCATTAGTTTTCTAGTGTTCCAAAGTTTTTGTTAATCCGTACTGCAAGCGTGAGAAAAGCAAACTGCTCCCCACTATCATTAATCACGTAAGTTAGCTTATTTCCAGACCTACGTACCATGTCTATCAGACCCAGCCCAGCACCTTTGCTATCCGCAATGCTTGGATTGCGGCGTTGCTCTTTATAGTATAGTCTAAGTCCATCATCATCTAAATTGTTGATATAGTCGCAACGCTCAGTAATAGGAATAATTTTCCTACTATCCATGCGATTCCCAGAGCATACTATGTAATGCTCGTCAGTTTCACCGATTGCTATAATACCTACTCCAACTTCTTTCTTGTCTTTTTCCGAATATGCTTTTTCGGTGGAATAATGGTAGATATTTTGAGCAAGTTCTATTACCAAACCGAATAATCGTTTGGCAACCATTTCATTGTCGTTTTTCCTGCGTAGGCTTAAGCCAATAAGAGATAGCAAATCTTGGGATATCATTCCTTGAAAAGCCAACGATAACTTATTTTCTCTAAAGCCAGCATAAAAGCCATAATTACTAAATTTTTCTTCCATAAGAAGCCCTCATCGCATTGATAGTGTGATAGTTGCACATTGGGTAAACCAAGAAACATAAAATCTTGTATATAATTGCTCCAAAAGTAACGAAATAGTTATGAAATTGCCAAATAGATTTTTCAATTTTTTTATTTAATGCACTTAATTGCGATTATTTGCTGTTTTTGCTAACCATCTTGGCAGCAAGATTGCGCCTATGAACAAATAAGGATAGTAAGTGAATAATCGCCAGAACAAGGCTACAGCTGCGCTAAATGTGCCTATAAACTCTTTGAAAAATATTTCGAATGTAATCTCTGCCGTACCACTGCTCCCGGGCGTAGGCGAGATGAGCATGATAATCCACATCAGTATATGACGAGCAAAAATAAGCCAATGCCCTGAAACAGAAACATCTGTAAACGCTTCTAACAAGCAGTTTACCATGAAATAGCGTGCTGTCCAAACAAAAAGTGTGGATAAACTTGCTTTCCACCAATACCCGCCACTAATTCCCCTTAGCTCTGCCGAAGCCAATATTACCTCATCTCCACTTTCTTCCGCTTGCTTTTGCCAGCGTTTCAGAAAAGGAATAGATGTTACCTTGACCAAAAACCATTTAAAAGCTTCGGGCTTTGCCAATAAGCCAACTGCAAAAAAAACATTATAGATAAAAACAAGAAAATAACTGATGCCAAAAGTTATTTTTAGCCCTGCGGAAAGAAATCCAAAATTTCCTAATTGACTTTCATCAGGGAAAACAGTGCCTTCGCTAAAAAAAATAGCAAGCGGTGCCGCAATCAAAAAAAATGAATTGTCCAAAAGTGCAGTTACCATTACGTAAGCTAAGGCTTTGCCAAACTTAATGCCCTCCCGATTCAAAATAAATACTGCTATGGCAGTCCCTCCCACAGCAGAAGGCGTAACAGCAGACGCAAACTCCCACAAGAAAATAGTGTAAGTACTTGACTTCCAGCTTAAAGACTGCTGAGTTACATAGCGAATACGATAGATATAACCCACATCACGCACCAAAAGCACCAATAAAGCCAGTCCAATCCAAGCCACACTTGCCTTCGAAAAATTGGTAACAAGTTCATCTATATTCACACTGGTATAAAAAAAATATCCTGCAATAGCAACGCCAATTATGATTGGTAGTATCACCTTAGTAGGATTAAGTGTACGCATCACTTGTTTTTGTTCTTCTTCTGACTGATGTAATTCCATGCTTTAATTTTTAGCGAAAGTTTATTACTTTATTTTCAAAAATGTACCATTTTCACAATCTCACAAATTTATCAATAAATCAGCGACTTCGCAAAATTTCATTTTAAAACCATAAAAATTTATTGTTAGCTTTGTTATTATTTAAAAACATACAATCACATTTGCATTGTTGAAAATAATTTAAACCAACATAAATAATGAAAAAGCCCCCTCATAAAAAACTTTTGATAGAACCTTTGGTGGAGGGAATTGATTATTATGTAGAGAATGAATTTTGGGTTTTTACCGCACACTACCACCAAAAACGAGGCTACTGCTGCCAGAACGGCTGTCGGCACTGCCCGTATGGTTTCAAGAAAAAAAATTGACTTGTATTATTTTTCAAAACAAAAAAATCTATGTCTAATTATCTGTTTTTTATCATTATTATTTTGATGCTATGCGGTTGTGATAGCATTAGGCAATCTTCTCCGCTTTCCCAAGGAAGTTGGCGAGCAGAAATAACCATGCAAAATCAGCAACTACCTTTTAATTTTGAGGTGGATAGCAAAGGAGATTCGCAAGTAATTTACCTCATTAATGGAAAAGAACGATTAGCCGTTAATGAAATAAAATACTTTGGTGATTCTGTAAAAATATATATGCCGTTTTTCGATTGTGAAATCGTAGGGACTACTACGGGGTCAAAATTAGAAGGAGTATATATAAAAAGATTCCCTGATAGAGAGTACCGACTTCCCTTAGTGGCTGTATTAGGGAAAACTCACCGTTTTGGAGGCGAACTATCTACTCCTATAGCTAATCTGTCTGACAAATGGGAAGTAAATTTTATAGAAGAAAATGGAGATTCTTCCAAAGCCGTAGGCATATTCAACCAAGATGGAAACAATCTGACTGGTACGTTTCTTACTACTACTGGCGACTACAGATTTTTGGCGGGAAATGTGGACGGAAACAACCTGAATTTGTCTTGTTTTGATGGAGAGCATGCTTTCCTTTTCAAAGCGACAATAGAAGAAGATACTACTTTGGCAGGAACATTTTGGTCAGGCAATTCCTACAACGTAAAATGGACGGCAAGAAAAAATCCGCAGGCAGCACTCCCAAACCCCGATTCGCTTACTTTTCTCAAAGAAGGCTATGACCGCATCAGTTTTGCTTTCCCAAATCTTAACGGCGACCCCGTTCGCCTAAGTGATGACAAATACAAGGGCAAAGTCGTGATAGTACAGATGCTTGGGTCTTGGTGTCCGAACTGCATGGACGAAACTGCCTTCTTATCAAAGTATTACAAGACAAATGCAGATAAACCAATAGCTATTATTGGGCTGGCTTACGAGCGAAACCCCGAATTTGCCGAAGCAAAGAAACGCTTAGATAAAATGAAATCGCGCTTCGACATCGACTATGACCTGCTTATTGCTGGCACTTACAACAAAGCCGCCGCCGCCGCTACACTGCCTATGTTAAATAGTGTTTTGGCTTTCCCAACCACTATTTTTATAGACAAGGCGGGCAGGGTACGCAAAATCCATACAGGTTTCAACGGACCAGGTACGGGCATTTATTATGAAAAATTTGTAGAAGAGTTCAATACATTTATTGATAAATTATTGGCTGAAGAAGCACCAAAACAGTAGCTATATTAGTTAAGAAAAAGATGACTCCTTTCCAAGAAGTCATCTTTTTTACAAAAAATGCACATTAGATAAACCTTAAATTCTATGTTTGTATCACGCCCACATTGTATCTTTTGCGGATAGGTTCATGATTTGCCGCTTCGATGCCCATAGAAATTACTTTTCGGGTTTCCAAAGGGTCTATCACGCCATCAGTCCAAAGGCGAGCCGCCGCATAGTAGGGTGAAAGTTCCTCATTGTACTTTTCCGTGATTTCGTTGAGTAGGTTTGCTTGTTCTTCTTCTGTAATTTTCTGCCCTTTTGCTTCCAGAGAGGCAACTTTGATTTGCAGTAATGTTTTTGCTGCTGCTGCTCCGCTCATGACCGCCATTTGTCCCGTTACCCAAGAGTAAATCAGACGAGGGTCGTAAGCCTTGCCGCACATAGCGTAATTGCCTGCACCATAAGAGTTTCCAATGATAAAAGTAAACTTAGGAACAACAGAATTAGCCATCGCATTCACCATTTTTGCACCGTCTTTGATGATGCCGCCATGCTCTGACCTGCTGCCCACCATAAAGCCCGAAACGTCTTGCAAGAAAATCAAGGGGATACGTTTTTGGTTGCAGTTCATAATAAAGCGAGTAGCCTTATCTGCCGAATCTGAATAGATGACACCACCCATTTGAATTTCACCTTTTTTGGATTTTACCACTTTTCTTTGGTTAGCTACTATTCCCACTGCCCAGCCGTCTATCCGAGCTAAACCACAAATCAAAGTTTGCCCATATTTTTCTTTATACTGCTGAAAATCAGAGTTATCGACCATTCGCAAAATGATTTCTAACATATCGTAGGGCTTTGCTCTATCAGCGGGTAGAAGTCCGTATATTTCTTTTTCATCTAATTTAGGCGACAAAGGTGCTATTCTGCTAAATCCCGCTTTTCTATCTTCGCCCATTTTATCAAAAATATTGCGGATAGTCTGCAAGCAAGTCGCATCATCAGGCATTTTATAATCCGTAACTCCAGAAATTTCGCAGTGTGTAGTCGCTCCACCAAGTGTTTCATTGTCAATCGTTTCGCCTATCGCAGACTTCACCAAGTACGAACCCGCCAAAAATACACTTCCTGTGCCTTCTACTATCATTGCCTCGTCTGACATGATAGGTAAGTACGCACCACCCGCCACGCAACTGCCCATGATTGCCGAAACCTGCACGATTCCTTGCGAGGACATCATCGCATTATTCCTAAAAATACGCCCGAAATGCTCTTTATCGGGGAAAACTTCATTTTGTAGTGGCAAAAATACGCCTGCGCTATCCACCAAATACACAATAGGTAAGCGGTTTTCCATACTGATTTCCTGCGCTCTTAGGTTCTTTTTGGCAGTCATCGGAAACCATGCCCCCGCTTTTACTGTCGCATCATTGGCTACGATAATCGCCTGACGACCACAGATATAGCCAATCACTACGACTACTCCCGCCGAAGGGCAACCGCCTACCTCTACGTACATTCCATCAGCAGCAAAAGCCCCTACTTCGATAGAAGGTTTGTCTTTATCTATCAGGTTTTCAATACGTTCTCTGGCAGTCATCTTGCCTTGCTTGTGCTGTGCCTCTATGCGCTTTTCTCCGCCGCCGAGTTTTACTTTTTCGTATTTGCTTTTGAGCCTGAAAATGAGTTGCTTAATGCCGTCTTCGTTCTTATTAAATTCTAAATCTATGTTGTTCATTGTTTATTGTTGGTTGTTGGACTGCTGATTGTTTTATGGTTTATTTAACCCTGTAGTCATAGACTGATTTGGTTTCTACAGTGGCAGGCTTATTGGTTTTTTCAAACCAAGTTGAATTTTCTCTTTCATGGATTAGCTTTACAGAAGTTTGGTCTGAATAATAATTTTCAGGGTTTTCATCATTCGGAAGATGTCGTATATTTCTTCTTGCGAAGAATTATAATCTTTGCTAATACAGTATTCATTCTCATTTAACACTATAAAGTTCCAAATAAGCCCGACAATGTAAAGCCCATAGATAGGCTTATTATTTCCGTTTTGCTCTCTGGCAACAAGCATCGCCGCCAGTGCCTGTGCATCGGGGTTGCCTTCGTTATCCACACTTCGCTTGTACTCGTGAAGGCAAAAGAAAGGAATATCAGGCTCTCTGATACCTGTGGCAATCATACCATCTACTATGCCCGTAAGTTCGTATTCGCCTATGCTTGCTTGGAGCGGTCTTTCTAAAAAATAGCCAAATTCATCTGTATCAATTTTTGAAAAAGTGATAAGAGGGCTAATAAACTTATTTTCTAACTCGGTTTCGTTCCATGCTTTTCCACCTTTTTGTATTCTATCTCTTAATACTTCTAAAAAGTCTTTTTCTGATTCTGTAATTTCAGCAGACATATTTTCCCATTCCTCTAAAATAGAAGATTTCCAAACTTGGCTTAAACCAAATGTTTTTTCAATTTTAGTAAGCGTTAGTTCTTTAAAAGTTACTTTTTTCATCTTGCTTATGGTTTGGTTTTATCCTCAAAGATAGCGAAAAATGATTAGATAGCTTGATTTTTTTTAACGTAAAAATATCTCCAAAGAGTAGGAGGTTTTCACATTACAAGGTTTATCGGAAAATTGATATTTAAAAATAGGGTGTCTTTCATATTTTTCACCTTTTCATTATAAATATTATCAATATGTAGCTTATTGAAAAAGACTCCAAAAAAGTCAAATTTTACTAACCCCTACACCGCATACGCCACATACGTTTTCCCAGTATTATTATGCCCACAGAGCAAAATGAGGTCTTTGCTAAGGTCTATTTCTGCTTCTTTGACTGCCCCTAAGTTTTGTATTTTGAAAATCATGCGAATTAGAATCTAAAATGAGTTACAAATATAAAAAAATAGCTTTACCAAACCCGCGCAGCTTGCTTGTTTTTTGGGAAAGAGTGGGCAAAGCAAAGTCGCAAAAGTAATATTTTCATCAATCTCTATTTTTATATGCACAAAGCATTTTTTTTAATGAAAAAAATGTGGAATTTTGTCCGTAGAAAATAAATAGGTTTTAATGGGAGTGATTGAACGCAAAGAACGAGAAAAAATTCAGCGACGTAACGTAATCATTGACGCAGCCGAACGTATATTTTTCAAAGAAGGCATAGAGAACGCCTCTATGGATCAGGTAGCAAGTGAGGCAGAACTGAGCAAGGGAACTTTGTACTTGTACTTCAAAAGCAAGGAAGAACTCTATAAAGCCATCGTGATTAGGGGGTTCATTGCCCTCAAGCGTAGGCTCAAAGAAGCGGTGCTGGCTTCGGAAAATGGCTTAGAAAGTGTAAAGGCGATTTCTCGTGCTTATATTGCTTTTTCCAAGGAGCATATTGGGTACTTTAATGCTATTCTCTACTACCAAAATGACCAATTTGATAGCCGCAACATGGGGTCGCCTCATGCGGTTGAGTCATTGGAAGGGGGTAACGCCGTCATTAGCGTATTGGTGAATGCCCTCAAAAAAGGAATAGAGGACGGTAGCATTACGAAGGCAGTGAACCCTGTAGAGGTTGCTTTCGTGCTTTGGAGCCAAATCACAGGGCTGCTGCAGGTAGTGCAGCGAAAAATGAGAATCATTAGCTACTTCTATAAAATCAAAGATACAGACCTTTTAGACGATTATTTTTTGTTATTGGAAAGGTCGCTAAAGGCATAACAAGCGTTTTTTAAATTTCTATTTTTTTATACTACATTGATATTAAAGGACTTAATTAGCAAAGAAGAAGTAATCCAAAGTGCTAACCTGCGAAAATATCGCCTTGCTTGGGCAGCAGATTTTTTGATGAATATATTAGGAGCGACTGCCATTAATAAATTTTATTCTGCTATTCCCACAGAGCCAGAAGGCTTGTCTTTTTTAGAGACTGCCATGAAAAACTTGAAAGTGCATTTCCCTGTCCCTGAGCAAGATTGGCAAAATATCCCCAAAGAAGGCGCATTTATCACCGTTTCCAATCACCCATTTGGTTTTTTGGACGGTATTTTATTACTAATTACCATTGGAAAAATTCGCCCCGACTTCAAAGTAATGGCTAATGCTTGGCTCAAAAGAATGCCGCCTATTGCAGACGTTTTTATCCCCGTTGACCCTAACGAGTCTAAACAGCAAAGTACCAACAGTTTGGCGGGAACAAAACTCACGCTGCAGCAGCTAAGAAATGGGCATCCCGTAGGTATATTCCCCGCAGGCGAGGTTTCTACTTACCAAAGCAAATTACTGGTAAGAGGCGGAAAGTCAGCCCAACTTGTTCAAGACCGCAATTGGCAACCCGCCGCTATGAAAATCATTCGCAAATCGAAAGTACCTGTAGTACCCGTATTTTTTCAAGGGCAAAACAGCTATCTGTTTCATCTTTTTGGCAAAATTCATCCCTATCTTCGCACACTCCGAATTCCGTTAGAGTTTATGCAAAAAGAAGGAAAAACAATTCCAATACGCATTGGAGAGCCTATTTCAGTAGAAAAACAAAATGAGTTCGGAACGTTGGAAGGTTTGGCAGATTTCCTCAAAGCCCAAACTTATTCATTAGGCAAATGATGGGAAGAGCCTTTGACTTTATCGCCCAAAATCACTAACAAAGACTTGCAGAACACCGCAAAGCCCTGTAGCATGAGGAAGAAAAAGCCGAGAAACATAAATGTTTTGATGATGTAGCGGTGCGGCAGCCCTCCCGCATCCGAGGATCCTTCGTCTATCCGCAGGGAAAGTGCTATGTAAGGGATTGCCCCTTTGAAAATGATGATACAAAAAGGAATCAGGAAAAATACGACACCGAGCAGATTTACCCACGCCTTGCCGCTTGGCGAAAATTTGGCATAAAACACATCTACCCTTACGTGCCTATCGTGCTTGAGGGTGTAGCCCGCCCCCATCAGAAAAATGATAGAAAACAAGTGCCATTCCAGCTCGAACATAGCTACGCTTGACGCATCAAAAACATAACGCATCAGCACATCATAGCAAAATACCAAGACCAATATAGTAGTGAGCCAAGTAGTAGCTCGCCCTATCTGCTCATTGAGATTATCTATTAATTTTACAAAAAAACGGAGTAGCGAGGTCATAAGTAGTTATGAATTATGAATTGTTAGCTATGAATTATTTTAAATCATTCATTATAAAGCGTTTATAAAAAAAGTAGTCATAAAAGTAATTAATCCCACAACCTTATCTTTAGCATTAGACACATAAAATCTAATTAGTTTGTTAATTTTTTTGCGCTTACTTGTCGTCATAAAATCAAACAAAAATAAGAGTTTTTTTGATTTTATGACGTTATTTTTTAATTTTACAAATAATTTTACGCAGAGAGTTACGTTTTAGTAATTCCTGAACCAACACTATGCCTCAAACATATAACGACAGAGAAAAAGAAGTTATTTTCAATAGGGAGTTTTTGCCGTACATAGATTCTATGTATAACTTTGCCTACAAGCTCACTTTGGACGAAGACGATGCCAAAGATTTGGTGCAAGACACCTATCTGAAAGCATATCGTTTCATCAATTCTTTTGAGCAGGGAACTAATGCAAAAGCGTGGTTGTTTAAAATATTGAAAAACAGTTTCATCAACGACTTTCGCAAAAAGACCAGACAGCCCGCCAAAGTAGATTATCAGGAAATAGAAAACGTCTATAATTCTGATGACATTGATGAAAATATCACTGTTGATTTGCGCTCAGAAACGGTGCAAGATTTGATAGGTGATGAGGTTACGAATGCTATTAACTCTTTAGGGGTTGATTTTCGGACGGTGATTATCCTTTGCGATTTAGAGGGTTTCACTTACGAGGAAATGGCAAAAATTTTAGATATACCCATAGGTACTGTTCGCTCGCGCCTGCATAGGGCAAGGTCAATATTAAAACAAAAACTGAGTGAATATGCCCAAAAAATGGGTTACAGCACGGAAAACGAAGATACTGAATCAGAAATCTAATATCAAAGTAATAAAAAAGAAACATCTTAACTCTGTAAAATTTTTAAACTATACTGTTATGGAAAAGTTAGATAATGAACAGAAATATTTTAGGAGTATCCTAAATATGGTCTTAGACGGCGAAGGAGATAGGCAAGAGGTAAACTTTTGCATGAATAAGATAGCACACTGCACCTACTGCCGCACTCAGTTCGAACAAGAAAATGCAGTAAGAGATTGTATCAAAAAGTATAATCCGTATATGCCGCCGCCGCAAGACCTACTCCCCTCTATCAGCCAGCTTATCTCACAACAATCAGCCATTTATGTTTAGAAACACGCTATTTTTATCTATCTGTTCTACTCATTTATAAAAAAACAGCATTGTATTTTCCAGAAAATAATGATTTGTTTTTTTACAGAAATTCTTTCTATCTATTTCTAATTTTATTTGCTTAACAGAGGTAGGTAGGGGAATTTTGTTGGGTGTAGGCATAAAAAAGAAAAATCTTGAGGGTGAGATTTCTCCCAACCCTCAAGTTCTTTCAACCAGCTATGAAAAGAAATATCTAAGGCAGAACCCTAAACATTTACTATCTATTACAAAGGTAAGATAGATTTTTGAGTTTTGCAAGTACATTGTTAAAAAAATATGTTTTTTTGAACAAAAAATATATTAATAGATTCGTTTCTTAGTTATTCAGAGAAATAAAGCCTCCGTCTATTGGGTAATCTGTTCCTGTGATAAATCCTGCCTCGTCTGAGCATAAAAATAAAGCCAAAGCTGCTACTTCTTCGGGTTTGCCCATTCTTCCTATTGGCTGCGATTTAGATAGTTTCTCAAAAATTTCAATTTCCTTACCTGCGTAATTTTTTGCAATGAAACCATCTACAAACGGAGTATGCACTCTGGCGGGCGAGATGCTATTGCAGCGAATGTTAAAAGGAAGATAATCTTTGGCAACAGAAAGCATCATGCTTGCGACTGCTCCTTTGCTCATAGAATAGGCAAAACGGTCGGCTATGCCTACACTTGCCGCAACCGAAGCCATATTTAGGATTACACCCTCTTTTTGTACTTTCATGTACGGAATAGCGGCGTGTAGGCAGTGATAAACCCCTTTGACATTGACCTGAAACACGCGTTCAAAATCAGCAGCTGTGGTATTGTCTGCATTACCAATGTGTGCGATGCCTGCATTATTCACCAAAATATCTATTCTGCCTGTTGTTTTGATGATTTGCTCAAAAACATTATCTACTTCTTCTTGTTGGGCGATATTGCAACCGAGGGCAACCGCTTTGCCTCCCTGCCTTATTATTTGGTCTGCAACTTCCTGAGCTTGCTTTGCGTCTATGTCTAAAATAAAAACAGTAGCACCATACTGAGCAAATGTAATGGCAATACTTTTGCCTATTCCACTACCTGCCCCAGTAACCAATGCTGTCTTGTTGGAAAAATTAAATAGAGGTGTCATTTTTTAGTTTGATTTTTAAAAATATTTACGTACAAATTTATTTATATTTGCCATTTATTGTAAATTAAATCTATAATTGTATTAATTATTACAATATTTATTTTATTGCCTTTAAAAAGTTTTTTAACTTTTTATTCTATTTTGAAAAAAATGATGGTATGTGTATAAAATATTGGGGTTTAGTATGCTTATTTACTTTCACCTTGAGTTCCATTTTTGCAAATGAACTCAAGGTGAATGGTGTATATAATGGCATTAATTTGCATATACAGAACCCACATGACGGTAGCAATAACTATTGTATTTCTGCCATCTATCTCAATAATGCACCGCAGAAGTTAGTAGCTTCTACGCTCATCACCTTAGACTTGAGCAGTTTTAAAATAGGCGATAAAGTAGAGGTAAAAATAGTACATAAAAACAAATGTAACCCCAAAGTGCTGAATCCTAATGCTTTATTACCGCGAGGAGATTTCCATTTTGGGAAACTAAAAATAGATGCAAATGAGGTACAGTGGGAAGGAAGAGGCGAAAACGAAAATGGGCAATACTACATAGAGGCTTTCCGCAACAGTACATGGACTGCCGAAAAAATACTGTCAGCACAGGGGTCAAAGGGCGTAAATACTTACGGAGCAAAAGTTAATCATCTTTCTGGTGCAAATCTGTATAGGGTAAAGTACGTGGACAACTCAAGTAAATCTTATTTTTCTGATGAAATGGAGTTTACCTCAGATAAAGAAAAAATATATTTTTACCCAAAAAGTGTATCAAGTACGATTTATTTCTCAAAAGTAGTCAAATATGAAATCTTGGATTCAAGCCATAAATCTGTTTTGAAGGGAGCGGGAATAGAGATAGATTGCTCTTCGCTTGTTTCTGGGAATTATCATATCGTGTTTGACAATAAAACAGAAACATTTTATAAAAAGCCAAATTAGGCTAATTGCTATTATTTATTCCTCTCAATGGTATATTTGACTAAGTTTTGCAAAGAAACTTTGTATGCCGAATCAGGAAAATCTGCTAAAATCTCCTCTGCTTCCCTATAGTATTGCTGCATTATTTCCATTGTATATTCTATTCCTCCCGATTTTTTGACGAAATCAATCACTTCCGCTACCTTTTGTGGCTTCTCACTTTCATTTTTCACCAAGTTGATGATATGTCTTTTTTTGCTTTTTTCTGTTTTGTTGAGTGCATAGATGAGTGGCAAAGTCATTTTTTTCTCCTTGATGTCAATGCCTACGGGCTTGCCTATTTCTGCTGTTCCGTAGTCAAACAAATCGTCTTTGATTTGGAAAGCAATGCCTATTTTTTCGCCAAAGCGAATCATTTTCTGTACAATTTCTGCACTTGCCCCTGATGAACTTGCCCCTACACCACAACAAGCTGCTATCAATGTAGCTGTTTTTCTTCTGATAATTTCAAAATATACTTCTTCGGTAATGTCTAAGGTTCGAGATTTTTGGAGTTGTAATATTTCGCCTTCGCTCATGTCCCTCACTGCTGTTGACATGATTCTAAGTAACTCAAAATCATTGTTATCAATGGAAAGGAGTAAGCCTTTGGCAAGCAAAAAATCACCAGAAAGCACAGAAGCCTTGTTTTTCCAAAGTGCGTTGATAGAGAAAAAACCTCTCCGATAATGTGCATCGTCCACTACGTCGTCATGCAGCAAAGTAGCCGTATGTAACAATTCTATCATGGCAGCCCCTCGGTAAGTAGCCTCTGTGATATGCTCACAAATGCCCGCCGTTAGGAATACAAACATGGGGCGCATCTGTTTACCCTTGCCCTCAATGATGTAATTCATAATGTTATCCAAAAGCCAAACATCAGTCTTGACCGAGTTTCGAAATTTTTTTTCGAACTCGACCATCTCTTGTACTATGGGTTGTTGGATTTTTTCTAAGCTATTACTCATTTTTGCGTATTATTCAATGCAATATTAACAGCAAAATTTTGAATAATTCATGTCTTAGTCTTTTTTTGTGCAAAATCCTCGTACATTTGTGCGTTTTTCCAAATATGATAAATTATGCCAAAGAAAAAAAACATTGAAACCCCTCCTATGCCATCTCAAAAAGCAAGTTCTTTTATACCTGTGATTGGCAAAACTAAGGATAAAGTATTAAGCAAGTACGAAGCGGAGTTCAATAAAAAAATTATACGAATAAATAACCTAAAAACGGAAATAGCGAACATCAAGGAAGAAATAGAAAATGCGAGAAGTCGTATCTTCTCCGATTTGTTTCCTCTGATGGGAGTGATAACGGAAAAGCAAACAAAGTATGTTTTCTTGCTCGATGCCGCCTACGATTCTGGTTTTTTTAAAAAAAGGGACTCCGAAACGCTCATGGAGTATATTATAGAGTTGTGCGAACAAGTCTTGTCAAAAAGCACACGCGAAGATGATGACGAAACCTCCGAAGAAAGTAAAATCCAAGCAATCAAAGATAAGTACGACACTTTGCTCTATAGCGAAGACGAGAAAGAACTCCTCGATGCCAATGCTAAAGAGATGATAAGCAAGATGTTTGGGATTGATTTAGATGAAGTAACGGAGATGGAAAATGACCCCGAAGCGTTTTTTGAAAAAAGACAGCAGAAAATAGACGAACAGCAAAATAATTTTCAGGAACAGCAACTAAACAGAAAAAAAACAAAAAAACAGATAGAGAAAGAGCAAAAGCTTGAGGAGGGGAAAAAGATGTTAGCAAAAGACATACGCACTATCTATATGAGCTTGGCAAAGGAACTGCACCCCGACTTGGAGCAAGACGAGGAAGAACGCCTACGAAAAACTGAAATGATGAAGCGGGTTACAGTAGCTTACGAAAACAATGATTTGTTTGAACTGCTTAAGCTACAGCTCGAATATCAGATAGCACATGAACGCATCGAAGGGCTAATAGAAGACCAAGTTAAACGCTATAACCAACTTTTGCAAACACAAATCCAAGAGTTAGAAAATTCAAAATACGAAATAATAGGCTTCAGAAGTCCTGTAGGTGCTATCTATCACAAGTTTTGCGGGAAACCTCCGCAGGTAATAGAAAAAATATTCAGACAAGAAAAAATGAACTTACAAGAAACAATTGATAGCCTACTTGACTTCCTTGATGCACATACTGACTACAGACTTTTGAAGGATTTTTTGAAAGAAGTTCGCAAAGAACACAAGCAAAGAAAAAGAAATTTTGTCGGTTTTGGACATTCTTGGTAAATATTTGTTTTAGCACTATTGGGTTTTCAAAACTTAGTAGTGCTAATTTTTATATTTTTTCATTGCCTCGCAGAAATTTGCGAGTAGTTCGGGGTTTTGCTCTACAGCACTGCCAATCACTACGGTATCTGCCCCCGCCTCAAACGCCATTTCCATTGCTTCTACAGTACGAATTCCTCCGCCTATCATAAGTGGAACATCAAGCTGCTGCTTTACTGCACGTATCATTTCAGGGCTAATAGCCTGCTTTGCCCCGCTTCCCCCGTCCATGTAAATCATTTTTAGCCCAAGCATCTCCCCCGCAAGGGCTGTGCATACTGCAATGTCATTTTTGTTGTATGGAATTGGCGTTGTGTTACTTATGTATGCTACAGTTGTCTGATTGCCGCAGTTCACCAATATATACCCCGTAGGAATTACCTCTAACTTGCTCTGCTTAAGCAAGGGAGCAGCAATGACGTGATTGCCAATGAGGTATTCGGGATTTCTGCCAGAAATAAGCGATAAAAATAAAATTCCATCGGCTTTCTCAGAAAGATGCAGGTAGCTATTTGGGAAAAGTAATACGGGAATATGGGCTGTATATGGGCTATTCCTTATACTATCAATGATGGTATCTGTCTGATTAGTAGTTATCAGGCTGCCGCCTACCAGAAAGAAATCAGGCGCATTTTCTTTGCAATAGTCCGATAATTTTGTGCCTTGTGTAGTATCTATCTTGTCGGGGTCTATCAGAATAGCTAAAGATTTACCACTATTCTCCTTTATTTTTACCAAAGTATTGTAAATTGCATTCTGATTGATGGCTTTTTGCATAAAAATCGAATATAAAATTGATAAAATTGATAAATTACGGACTAATGAAATGTTCTTAATCTATTGGCAATCAATAGAACTTATGTTTTTCCTCTTTAATAAAGCAACAAAGTTGCTAAGATTATTCCAAAAATGATAAAACCAAACATAAAACAGCACTCAAAACTCAACAAACTATGTTAAACAAAGTATTCAATAAAACCAAAATTGTGGCTACAATCGGACCTGCCTCAAACTCCAAAGAGAAGTTATTAGAATTGATGATTGCGGGAGTAGATGTGTTTAGGCTTAATTTTTCGCATGGCACACACGAGGAGCATCAGAAGGTAATTAATCACATCAGAGAACTTAATGCCAAATTTGGTGGTACGGTGGCTATTTTGCAAGATTTGCAAGGACCTAAAATCCGCCTCAGAGAAATAGAGGGCGGCTCCATTACGGTTCAGAAAGATGAAACAGTAGTCATTGCCTACGAAAAAGAAATAGGAACAAGGGAAAAGCTGACCTCTACCTACAATTTGGCACAAGACGTAAAGCCTGGCGAGCAAATACTCATCGATGATGGAAATATAGAGCTGCGTGTGATGGCTATTGAAGGAAACAAAGTAGTTACCAAAGTAGTTTATGGCGGCATCATCAAACCTAAGAAAGGAATAAACCTGCCAAATACCAATGTTTCGGAGCCTTGTTTGACCAAAAAAGACAGAGAAGACCTTGTTTTCGGATTGCAAAATGATGTAGATTGGATTGCACTTTCTTTTGTTCGCAATGCCACAGACCTGCTTGAGCTAAAACAACTTATCAAAGATGCAGGCAAAATTTGCAAAGTAATCGCCAAAATAGAAACGCCAAGTGCCTTGAAAAATATAGATGCCATCATAGAGGCAACCGATGCGGTCATGGTTGCTCGCGGTGATTTGGGCGTAGAAATTCCCCTCGAAGATGTGCCTATGGTGCAGAAAAGATGGGTAAGACGTTGTAACATAGCGGCAAAGCCTGTAATAGTAGCTACACAAATGATGGAAAGCATGATTACGAACCCTCGCCCAACGCGGGCAGAGGCGGGTGATGTAGCCAACGCAGTGATTGACGGAGCAGACGCGGTCATGTTAAGTGCAGAAACAGCAAGCGGAATGTATCCCGTAGAAACAATACAAAGCATGGTTCGTATTATTCATTCTGCCGAAAAGCACCCCGACATATACAATAGGCACTATCACTTAGACAAAGCCTCGTCGAACTTCCATGCACAAAGTTTGGTAAGCCATGCTTGCAAATTAGCAAGCGAGGTAGAAGCTAAGGCACTGATAGGCATTACAGAATCGGGTTCAAGTGCTTTCAGGGTATCGAGCTACCGCCCAGAGGCTAATATCTACATTTTTACTAGTAACCGCAGCCTTGTTACCACACTCAATTTGCTTTGGGGGGTAAAATGTTTCTTCTACGACAATTTCGTCTCTACAAACCAAACTTTCCAAGAAGTAGAAAAAGTATTGGTAGATAGCGGATTTTTGAAAAAAGGTGATTTTTATATCAATATGGCGAGCATCCCAATGAAAGAAAAGAAAAAAACTAATATGCTGAGATTGACTTGGGTAGAATAAGCAGAAAAAACTTCTCTATTTTTTCTTTTAAAAGAAAAGATAGAGAAGTTTTGGTATTCTTTGCCATTTGTATCTTATGCTTGCATTTCAGACTCTAACTTAGTAATTCTGAAACGAGCCTTTGCGTAATAGTTGCCAAAAGGATATTTTTTCAGGTATTGCTTGTATGCCTCTATAGTATCCAGCGTAGTAGCATGCTCCCATTCCCTTTGCTCATTGAGTTTTTCTAATTCATTGAGCGTGCTAATCCTTTTCTTGGCATCTTCACGATGTTTTTTTGTATTTGCATCGTTCAGATAGTTGTAATAAGCAGAAACAGTATCTGTTTTGCGTGCTTCCTGCCATAGCAAATCATCTTGATTATCAGAAGATAAGTCGATAGATGGCGTAGTATCTACTTGGATTCTGCTCATCTCTGCTTTTTCCTCTGCGGTCGGTTTTGCTTGTGCTTTCGCAGTCGTTATCTTGGCTGCCTCCTCTTCTTGTGCTTGTGCATTTCTAATTTTAGAAATGTAGTAGTAAGCGTCAGCAATATGATTAGAATCCACAGTCTGCTCAATATAGTGCATAAACCCTTGGATTGAGTTTTTGTTTGTAGCCTCTGCCCAAAGTTCTTCCTCGGATATTTTTTGCTGCGGCGGCTCCCCTACCTTCAAAGACACTGGCTGCACATTTTCTATTTGGCTTGCTTTTGTGCTATAAGATGCTTCAAAAACAGGCATTTGGAAGGAGGCAACGTCAAAAACATGATTGTTTTCTTCTTTGCTAATGATGATATCATCATCGTCTCCGAGCAAGTCATCAAACAGTCCAATGCGGTCTTCTACCTTGATTTCTTCAAAAATAGGTATCTCTAATGCTACGGTAGCTTCTTGGGCTATCACTTTTTCAATGTCTTTTTCTGCTTGCTCATTGTTATCAGTAGGTAGCATATTTTGGTTTGCTGTTTCTTGGGCAACTTGCTCTGTAGGATGTGTATTTTTTTGAATACTCATCTCTAAGTCAGTTTTTTTCTCCGTAGCTTTTGCTTTGAAAGCTCCCTGCGGAAATAACTCCAAATAAAAACGGTAGAAATCCACAGCATCATAAAGCGTAACCTTATCCCATATTTGTTTTTCAAGTTCTTCGCTTACCTCTTGCTTTATGCTAACACGTAGTTTCACCTCCAGCACCTTACGTAGATTAGCCTCTCTCTTAGCAACTTCCTCATTTACAATTGATTTAATATCAATATTTTGCTTATTAGCCATCTCCAGTTCGAGTCTTTCTCTCAGGCTTTTCTCTTTGGAAAGCAAGAAATCACATTCTTCTTTTCTGCGGATAGTTCGTCTATCAGGTTCTATTTCTATCGCTCTTTGATAAAGTTCGCTTGCTTCGCCATACCGTTCTTGGAAAAAGAGTTTATCAGCTTCATCCATGAGTTCATTAAGCAAAATTTCATCTTCACATTTTTCAAATCGTTCTCTAAATATTTCATTTTCAGGAAAAGAGTTCATCAGAAAAGCATAATTTTCTTTCGCCTTTTCGAAATGCTCATTACGAAAATGCTCCTCTGCCATGCGTTCTACAGAGGTATCTATTTTGTTTTTGATGCTCTGATGTCCAAAAAGTTGGTGAGCATATTGGTAGTTTTGCCTCGCACTTTCGTAGTCCAGTTTGCTAAAATGTTTGTTACCTTCCGAAACAAAGTTTATAAAGTCTATCTTGTTATTCAAATCGCCGTCATTATTATAGAGTTTGGCAGCGTATTGGTATAAGGGCAAGGCTTCCCCGAAGTTTTCTTTGGTAAAAAAAGTATCTCCTTCGGTCTTGAATTTCTTATATTCTATAAACTTAAGGTTGCTTGCAAAGCCACGATTGCGGTAGGCACTCTTTTCACCCCTCATAGGCGGGAGTTGGTTTCCTGCTTTCATCTTTTCGCTGATGCCATCAAAAATATCGTTCAGAGAAAGTTCATCTGCTTCTTTTTTAGAGCCTGTTTCTAATAGCTTAATAAAATGATTGGTAAAAGCAGAAGGAGATTCTATTTTAAAACTTTCGCTTGTCGTTTCAGGAGAAGAAGTAATCACGTATGCAGTTTTTAGGCTGTCTTCAAACTTACCAAACTCATCTTTAACAAGCTGCTGTACGGAGTTAGTTGGGTTGGCATCCGCTATCTGATACGTACAATCAAAGATAAGAATTTTTGTAGCACTTTCATTTTCGCGAATAATATTCGCCAATTCAGCCAAAGAAATCGCATTTACGTGAACTTGCTGCTTCGAGGAGTTTACCGTAGTGAGGTACAGTTGCCCTCTGCGCAAGATAATATGCCCAGCATAGTAGAAAATGAGTGTATCAGTAGCCGCCTCTGCCGCTACAGCTAACTCCTCTTTTATCTTTGTATTGTCGGGTGTGTTATAAAGCGAGATGATATTATTACTGAAAAGTCCTAAAATGCGCTTATCACCAAATACCCTATTTAGTTCTTTGATGTTAGTTGCTACATTTTCAAGCGTGTGCAATTCCTTGTCTTTCGGGAAGTTACCTGCTCCCATTAAGACCGCTTTGGTGCTTTGTAGATTTGTTCTGATTGACATAATTCCTTTGATAAGTTTTCTGATTTAAAGATTTTTTCAGTTTTTCTAACAACTGCTGTGAATTGATACTCATCAAAAGGGTAAAATGAAAGGGACTATCCGTATATTGCAAAGGTAATAATTGTTTTTCTAAAATATCCAAAAATTACCAAATAATTATTATTATTGAATTGATGAGTTTTCTTTTTCAATAACCATACCAATACACATTTTTTTTCATTTTTTTGAAAAATCTTACCTACTAAGCTAATTCTACGATATTGCCTTCGCTAATAATGGGCAGGTTTTGCATAGACAGATATACCTGTGCGGTCGTGATTACATCATTACGGCAGTAGGCAGCGATTCGGTCTAAATCCTTGTCATCATGATATATACCTGAAACCATACTTCCGTCAATTTGGTCTTTGTAGGGGGGTAGCCCAAAAAGATGGGCAAGCAATCGCAAAGAAGTAAAATTCCTTCTATCACCAAATCGCCACATTTCCATTGTATCTAAATGCGGATTATCCCAAGGTTTGTTTCGAAAACTTTGAAAAATAGCAGGCAAGCCAATCCCATGAATGAGCAAGCGGCGGCATAGGAAAGGGTAATCGAACTCTTTCCCGTTATGGGCTAATAAGCGTTTTTGGTTTTTTAATCTTTTTTCCAATAAATTTTTCAGGTCTTGCAAAAGCTGTTTTTCATCATCATTGCTAATCGATTTCACCCTCAAGCTCAATTCTTGCTGGTCGTTCAGGTAGAAAAAGCCTATTCCAATACTGACAATTTTTGCAAACTCAGCGTGCAGAGAAGCATTTTTATGGAAAGCATCGCGGGGTTCGGGCATATCTTCGGCATACATTTTGGCTTTTTTCTCCCAAAAAGAAGCCAAACCTTCTGGGAGTTCCTCATACACAGCAGCACACGCTACAGTTTCTATGTCGATAACCAAAATATGCTTGAGGTCTTGATGATATATTTTCACTTGACAAATGGTTTAAATGATGGCTTAATTAAGCAAGCAATATAAAGATAGTAGGTTGCTTATGCAAATCTGGGAGTTGTTTTTTTGCCAAATCGCTTTTCCATTCCTTTGCTTTTTTGCTAATCACCAACTCATTTTCTCCCGTAAGATTCGCCGCAATGCAAAGGGAAGTTTCCTCCTGCAAATCGTTTGCAAGCTGTTCGAGTACATGATTATTTCTATACGGCGTTTCTATGAAAATCTGCGTTTGCTTCTTTTGCTTAGAATCTTTCTCCAAATTTTTTATGGCTTTGCTCCTCTCCGACCTATCTATGGGCAAATAGCCTTGGAAGGCAAAAGATTGCCCATTTAGCCCCGAAGCCATCAATGCCAGCAGAATAGAAGAAGGACCAACCAAAGGAACAACCTGAATACGATGCTTATGGGCATAGCTCACAGCCAAACTACCAGGGTCAGCTACGGCAGGGCAGCCCGCCTCCGACATTACGCCTACATTTGCCTCAGACGGAATCTGTTTAAAATATTCTGTTAATTTTTGTAGATTTGTGTCTTTATTTACTTCAAAAAAAGTAAGTTGCGAAATATCTACACCTATTTTGAGGCTGCTAATAAAGCGGCGAGCAGTACGAACATTTTCGACCAAGTAATATTGAGTAACTAAAACAGTTTGCTTGACCATCGGCGAAAGTGAATCTAAAGCATTTTCGGACAATGGAATGGGTATCAGATAAAGTTTCATGTCGCAAAATTAACAATTTCTTAATTGCTTATAAGAACATATTTGTTTTTTATGCGTGTAACATTGTAGTTAATTTCATTTTAAAATCATTGACGACCATAGAATATAGACAAACACAGGAAGAACCAATGGCAGATTCACCTCCCCTATCCTTTCAGCAGATTGGAGTTCGGGTTTTCTTTTCTTTGTGCGCACTTTTTGTTTTTTTGGTTTCTCTTTCCTTGCTAAGTTCGTCTTTTCGTTTGCTAAGTGGCGAAGTAATCAATGACATTATTTCTGCGGTTTCCAACCCCTTTGTCGGGCTTTTCATAGGCTTGCTCGTTACCGCTATTATCCAAAAAAGTTCTGTAACTACGTCCCTCGTGGTAGCAGTAGTAGCGGCAGGGAAGTTATCTTTGGCACATGCTATCCCAGTGGTTATTGGGGCAAATATCGGTACTACTATTACCGCAATGCTTGTTTCTTTTGCCCACATTAACAAGAAAAAAGAATTTAAAAGAGCTACGAGTGCCGCCGCCGCCCATAATCTATTTAATATTTTTGGTGCATTAGTGCTATTTCCCTTAGAAGTCTATACCCATTTTCTCACCAACCTTTCCCTATATGTTACACAGCTCATCAAACCATTGAGCAAGTTTACCAATGTAGGCATCAAAGGGCTAATGGACGTGAGTGTCTATCCCGCTTCTGATTTTTTCGTGTTTTTGTTGGGGAATAATGTACTTATTTTGCTGCCCTTATCAATCGTTTTATTATTTTTCTCCATTAGTAGCTTTACATTTATTCTAAAATCTGTGCTGATGGGGGATCGTTGGCACAAACTCCAAAATTTTGTTTTTGGTACTCCTTTAAGAGCATTAAATTGGGGATTTTTATTGACAGCCGCTTTGCAATCAAGTTCTTTGACCACTTCCGTAACAGTTTCATTGGTTGCTACACGCAAAGTATCGCTTAAAAACGCCTTCCCATTCATCATGGGAGCAAACATTGGCACTACTTTTACAGCCATTTTAGCAGCAATATCTCAGTCCGACACCGCCCTAAGCATTGCTATAGCACACTTGCTATTTAATTTTTTAGGAGTAACAATACTTTTCCCTATCCTACCCCTACGGAATTTTGTGATTCGTTCAGCACAGTTTTTAGGCAAAATCTCTATGCAAAATCGTTCGGTAGGTATTATTTATGTCTTAGTTACATTCTTTCTTATCCCTTTTATACTGATTTTTTTAACAAAAAACGGATAACAAGTAAAAAAAAAAAAATGATAACTTGCTATTTTTCAAAAATATTCATAAATTTGCAGTACAAAAAAAGCGAGAAGTACAGTTTTGTATTTCTTGCTTTTTGTCGTAAGAAATCAAAAATAATACGTAATAAATTTAATTTTTTTCACTAAACCCAAATCGTGCTAATGCCAAATCCACATTTTAAAGGAGGCAATAACAATAACAAAGCAGGCGGGGCTCCAAAGCCGCCTTTCAATAAGGACTTTAACCGAAATAGGTTCAGAGGTCCGCAGCAAGACGATGATGCTAATCGCATAAACGAGCAGATTAGAGGCGTTCAAGAGGTGAGATTAGTAGGAGAAAATATCGAAACAGGTATTTATCCTTTTAAGAAAGCCTTAGAAATGGCAAGAGAACAAAATTTAGATTTAGTAGAAATCTCTGCAAAGGCTACACCGCCCGTATGTAAGATTATTGACTATTCTAAGTTTAAGTACGAGCAAAAGAAAAAGCAAAAAGAACTTAAAGCAAAAACACATCAAACCGTAGTTAAAGAAATTCGTTTCGGTCCTAATATTGATGAGCATGATTTTGAGTTTAAGCTAAAGCACGCCCAAGAGTTTCTCAAGGACGGCAATAAAATAAAGGCTTATGTGCAGTTTGTAGGGCGTACGATTGTTTTCAAAGAGAGGGGTGAAGTGATATTATTAAGGTTTGCCCAAGCATTAGAAGAACTTGGCAAGCCCGACCAGTTACCAAAGTTAGAGGGGAAACGCATGATTTTGATGCTTTCACCAAAGACTACAGTGAAGAAATAGCCTCTGAAAAGAGTTATTTATATATCAGTTTTTTGAAAAATTTTCAAATTTTATTAACAATGCCTAAGTTAAAAAGTAAGTCAAGCGCAAAAAAACGTTTTCAGCTCACTGCTTCTGGTTTGGTAAAAAGAAAGCACGCTTTCAAAAACCATATCTTGACTAAGAAGAAGAAAGATAGAAAACGTCGCTTGGTGCATTCTGCCATAGTTTGTGCAGTAGATACGCCAAGGGTAAAAGAAATGTTACTTGCTTAAATGCAATCTGGGAGATAAACGCCCCAAGGAATTGGCTTTGAAAGTACCTCAAAACGAGGTCGCCATCACTAAAAAAATTAAAAGTAAAATTTTATGCCACGTTCGGTAAATTCAGTCGCTTCAAGAGCAAGAAGAAAGAAAATTCTCAAACTTACCAAAGGTAACTTTTTGGCAAGGAGAAATGTGTGGACAGTTGCAAAAAACACACTCGAAAAAGGTTTGTTGCACGCTTACGTTGGTCGTAAGTTGAAAAAAAGAGAGTATCGTGCTTTGTGGATTCAGCGTATTAATGCTGCAGCAAGACAGTACGGATTGTCTTACTCTAAGTTTATGGGTAAAGTTATCAAAGCTGGGATTAGCCTAAACCGCAAGGCATTGGCTGACTTAGCAATGAATCACCCAGAAGCTTTTAAAGCAGTGGTAGATACTGTAAAATAAAAACTTAGGTATAAAAAAGGACTGTAGGCATTTGCTTACAGTCCTTTTTTAGTTTTATTGGTTTTAATTAGCTTATAACGCTTTTCATCATTTCTAAGAAATCGTCAAATAGGTAGCGAGAATCATGCGGACCTGGGGCAGATTCAGGGTGATACTGCACTGAAAATGCTTTCTTATTTTTCAAGCGAATGCCCTCTACCGTCTGGTCGTTCAGGTTAATGTGAGTAAGAATGACCTCATTATTTTTGGCTACATCTTCGATACTTACGCTAAATCCATGGTTTTGCGAAGTAATTTCGCTTTTGCCCGTTATCAGATTTTTCACAGGGTGATTTAGCCCACGATGCCCATGATGCATCTTGTAGGTAGGGATGCCGCAAGCCAATGCTAATAGCTGATGCCCTAAACAAATACCAAAAAGTGGTAAATTGCTTGCTAACATCTGCTTTACGGTTTCTACGGCATAGCCCATGACCGAAGGGTCGCCAGGCCCGTTTGAGATAAAATATCCATTAGGCTGCCATGCTTTTACCTCCTCAAAAGAAGTGTGTGCGGGGAATACTTTGCAAAAGCATCCGCGAAGGGCTAAGTGCTTCAGAATGCTCGTCTTAACGCCATAATCCATGACGGCAACTTTAAATGGAGCATCTGGGCTGCCCACAAAATAAGGCTCTTTTGTGCTTACTATGCTCGCCAATTCTAAGCCATTCATGTCAGGTACTCCCGCCAAAATAGCTTTCAACTCTTTTTCGCTTGAGTATTCGGAAGAAATGACAGCGTTCATTGCTCCCTTGCTGCGTACGTGCCGCACTAAGGCGCGCGTATCGAGATTGCTAATGCCTACAATTTCTGCCTTCTCTAAGTATGTTTGCAGAGATTCGTGCGATTGGCTGCGAGAATAAACGTCAGCAAAAGTGCGTACGATTAGACCGCTAATTTTTACACTTGCAGATTCTGCTTCCTCAGGAAGAGTGCCATAATTGCCAATATGTGAATTGGTATTTAGCACTATCTGCCCAAAGTAAGAGGGGTCGGTATAGATTTCCTGATAGCCCGTCATGCCCGTATTAAAGCATAATTCGCCACTGGTTGTACCTAATTTGCCGATAGAAAGCCCTTTGAAAAATGTACCGTCTTCGAGCATCAAAACGGCTTCTTTGCGTGAAACGTATGTCATTTCTTTTGTTTGGAAAGATTAGTTAGAAACTAAATAAAAGCTACGTCTGAAAAAAACTTTGCAAAAATAGGATAATAGATTGTGAATTTGTAAATTTTTACTACTTAGTTTTAGATTTTTTCTTATTATAGTTTTCTGCATCTCGCATTAGTTTTTTCCAATTTCTATCATTGTCGTCCGATAAATCAAGGGTTTGAGCATAGTCCTTTTTAGCTATTTCTAACACATTGATTTTCTTATCCATGTATTGCTCTATTTCTCCCAAAATTGATTTTTCATCGGCACTGCAAAACGAAACAGCAAAGCCTTTTTGGATACCTCGCCCTGTACGCCCTATCCTGTGAACATAGTTTTCAGGTATTTCGGGCAGGTCATAGTTCACTACATAATCTACATTTGCTATGTCTATCCCTCTGGCACTCAAGTCTGTAGCAATTAGTATTTTAACCTCCCCATTTTTGAAAGTGGTCATAGCCTCCGACCTATCAGCTTGCTCTTTGTCGCCGTGCATAGTGAGGCTGTTTATACCTACTCTTTTCATGGCAGCAGCAACCCTTTCTGCACGTACTTTTGTACGCACGAAAACTATCATTTTGCTTTCAGGATGCTCATTAACAAGCCTTTCCAAAAAAGCACGCTTGTCGTCAGGTTCTATAAATGCAACAGAGTGCGTAATATTTTTGGAAACAGGGTCTTTGGGGGAAAGCTGAATTCGAATGGGATTACGCACTATAGAATAGGCTAAATCTTTGATTTTAATATCAATAGTAGCTGAAAAAAACAGCGTTTGGTGGTGCTTTGGCAAAAACTTAATTACGTCTTGAATGTCTTTGTAGAAGCCCAAATCGAGCATCTGGTCTGCCTCGTCAAGAATAAGAATTTCTACTTTGGTGAGTTTGACGTGCTTCTGGCTTACCAAATCAAACATACGACCTGGGGTAGCGATGAGTACATCAACACCAAGTTTGAGTTTAGCTATCTGCGGGTCTTGACCTACTCCGCCATGCAAGCACACGATATTGAGCCTTGTATATTTACCGATTTGCTCAAATACTTCGTAAATTTGCATAGCCAATTCGCGCGTGGGGAGCATAACAACGCATTTTACTTCGCCTGCTTCTTTTATTTTTTGGCGTTCTTGCAACAAGTGCAAGACAGGAATGGCAAATGCAGCCGTTTTTCCCGTTCCCGTTTGTGCTACGGCAAGTACGTCTTCTCCTTTTAGGATAGAGGGGATAGACTTAAACTGTATATCCGTTGGGCGTTTGAAGCCTAATTCTTCTAAACTCCGCTTTATTTCATCAGAAATATGATATTTTTCGAATTTCATGAGCATTTCTTTTGCACAAAGGTAAGAATTACTACTAATAAATAGGCGTATCAGGCTTTTTGATGGGGGTATGAGTGCTATAAAGTTTAGGAGAATTTGATGAGTAAAACGGTGCAGTCGTCTTGCAAGCTATCATGCTTTGTAAATTGATAGATTTTCTGAACCAATTTATCTGCTATTACTTCCAAATTTGCTTTATTATGCTCTATTACAAATGACTTGAGCAGTTCGTAGCCAAACTCTTCGTTATTTTCGCCCGATTTTGCTTCTACTATCCCATCTGTATAGAGAAAAATCATATCCCCCGATTTGAAGTGTAGGGCTTCGGCATTAATATAGTTTTTGTAGTTTTTGTTCCGCATAATGCCTAATCCCAAGCCTTTCGAGTCCATGTATTTTATCTCTTTGCTGGCATTTTCCAGATATAAGGGTGGGCAGTGTCCCGCACGTACATAGTTGATTTTGTGCAGTCTTGTATCTATGACAATATAAATAAGTGTAATGAATGCACTTTTTTCCAAGCATCTTGCAACAGCATCGTTAGCATATTTTAGGAACAGTTCTGGCGGCAAATCTAACTGCACCAAGGCATGAAAAATGCCCTTCATCTGTGCCATATTGAAGGCAGCTACAGTGCCTTTGCCCGATACATCTCCGATAACAACGGCGTACTTATGTTCGGAAATTTGGAAGAAATCATAAAAATCCCCTCCTACCTCTTCGGGTGAAAGCGAGGTAGCTAATATTTCCATTCTATCATTCCGAAAAGCAAGTTTGGAAAGTAGGCGTTGCTGTACTTTTTTAGCGGTAAGTAGTTCAGTTTTAAATCGTTCTCCTTCTACGGCTTCGGAGATGAGCCTGAAGTTATCTAAGGCAATGCTCGCTTGGGCAGCGTAGGTGCTGATGAGGTTCGTTACCACATTATCAAACGCATTGTTTTCGTACTTCAGTAGTACCAAAGTAGCCAAATGCTTGCTATTAGAAACGAGAGGTACGGCAAGGATAGAACGATATTCAAAATTTTCGGGTAGTCCTATCAAAGAATCGGGATTAAATTTCTTATACCCGTGGTGATTATAGCCACTTTTTTCCATACTTGACCTTATCTGTCTTGCTGAACCATCTTCTATTTGTATGCAAATCAGCGAATTAGAATCATCAAGTTCTAACCAAGCGGCATCAGACTTAAGATTTTTGATGGCAATTTCGAGCATAGTATCATAGACTTGGCGTGCTGTTTTTCCTTCTATCAGCTTGCGAAAATCAGAAATTTCGGCAAATTTTTTCTCAAATACCGAAGAAGTAGGAATATTAAAAAGCATTACCAAAATAGAAAAAATGCTATATGTACCTACAAAAATAGTAATAGACGCAAAAAAGGTGCTATTTGGTAGGTTTACCGAAATAGTACGTAGCTCAGGATATTCTTTGAATAGGTTATAAAAATAAACTAAAAATAGTACGGTTCCAGCTAATAGGAGTAGGCTAATTATTTTTTGCCTCAAAGACAAAAAGGCAATCCAACTCAGATTAACAGAAAGAAATAGGCTGAAAGCAAAGAATATAACTTCTAAGACCTGATTGAAAAAAAGTGGAATTTGCTGATAATCAAAAAAATGCAAAACAAGACTACAAAATAAGCCAACTTCAAATATTCGCCAAAGCAAACTAATGAAGCGGGAGTTTAGGTACAAGATTAATTTTTTCCATCTCACAAAGGCAATAAGGAGAAAAACTATCATCATGCCTAATTCGATAATATAAAGTAGGTGTAGCCATAGTAGCGTTGCTTTGGTATGTACTTCGTTGAGTCCCCGCATGACTTGGGTGAGCAGTATAGAAAAAATAGCACAGACCAAGCCAATGAAAAACACGCTCCAAATGATATTATAAAAGTCGCCGCCTTCTCTGATGTCTTCTTTTCTTTCTATGAATAAATACATACTTACGATAAAAGTATTTAGCAGCAAAGCCTTGACATAGAGCGGTATATTTAGGTTATAGTGATATAAATCGAATACATGGTCGGAAAGGATAAGCAGGGCTAATACTACCCAGCTTATCATTCCCGCAAACGCATATACTCTTTTTACATAACTATCTTTCATTTTTTATCGGCTATAGTTCGGTGCTTCTTGGGTAATAAATACATCATGTGGGTGACTCTCTTTTGACCCCGCCGTTGTAATTTTCACAAAAGTAGCACCTTCTTGCAAAGTATCAATAGTGGGCGCACCGCAATAGCCCATTCCTGCCCTAAGTCCTCCTGTGAGTTGGTACAGCACTTCTGCTACTTTACCTTTGAATGGTACGCGCCCCGAAATTCCCTCTGGTACTAATTTTTTGATGTCGTCTTCTGCATCTTGGAAATACCTATCTTTTGAGCCATCTTCCATTGCCTCTACTGACCCCATGCCTCTGTAAGACTTGAATTTTCTTCCTTCATACAGTATCACTTCGCCTGGTGCTTCTTCCGTTCCTGCTAACAAAGAGCCTATCATTACGGTACTACCGCCTGCTGCCAATGCTTTTACAACATCTCCAGAAAAACGAATCCCACCGTCAGCAACTATTGGTATATTAGTGCCTTTCAATGCTTTAGCTGCTTCGATGACTGCATAAAGTTGGGGAACACCTATGCCCGCAATGATCCTTGTGGTGCAGATACTTCCAGGTCCTACGCCTACTTTTACGGCATCTGCTCCCGCATCTGCCAATGCCTTTGCCCCTGCTCCTGTAGCTATATTTCCCGCAATAATTTCCAAATCGGGGAATCTGAGTTTTGCATTTTTTACCGCTTCCAACACGCCTTTCGAGTGTCCATGTGCGGTATCTATGCAGATTACATCTACTCCCGCCGCCTTCAGCAAGACAATTCTCTCCTGCATATCGGGGGTAACACCAACAGCAGCCCCTACACGCAAACGCCCAAACGCATCTTTGCAAGCATTAGGTCTGTCTTTTTTGTTGAGAATATCTCTGTAGGTAATAAGTCCTGTGAGTTTGTTTTGCTTGTCTATGATGGGCAGTTTCTCTATTTTGTGTCTTTGCAAAATTTCCTCTGCCCCATGCAAGTCTAAACCTTCTTGGGCAGTAATGAGATTTTCCTTCGTCATTACATCACCAACTATCATGGCAAGGTCTTTCTGAAAACGCAAATCTCGATTTGTAATGATGCCTACCAAATATCCGCCCTTATCTACTACGGGAATCCCTCCAATTTTAAACTCCTTCATCAATCTGAATGCCTCTTTGATAGTTGCGTCAGGGGTGAGTGTTATCGGGTCTAAAATCATTCCGCTTTCCGAACGTTTTACCTTGCGAACCTGCTCTGCTTGGTGCTGAATAGGCATATTCTTATGAATAAAAGCAATTCCACCCTCGCGCGCAATAGCTATCGCCATCTCATATTCTGAAACAGTATCCATTGCCGCCGCCAAAAATGGAATATTGAGTTTGATGTTACGAGTCAGAAAAGTAGAAACATCTGTTTCTCTTGGTAAGACTTCTGAATAGGCTGGTACTAAGAGTACATCATCATAAGTAAGCGCCTCTGCAAATGTATGGTTCATGGCAAATAATGGTTTGTTATTTGCAGGGCGAAATTAGGGTGTTTATATCAGATAAAAAAATTAAGATAGCAAAAACAATAAAAATTTGTCCACTTTTTTAGCAGCAGGTCATTTTGGCTCTTGTCAATTATATAAATCTAATTTGGAAAGTGTTTATAGATTTATAATGCCAATAGCAAATAAACAAAAATGATAAGCCAAAGAATATCTAAAAAATGCCAATAGTTTTTAAGAAGCTGCATTTTGGTTTTCTCGTATTTGCTACTAAAAATAATGAGTGCCTGCACGCCATCTTCGCAAGCCTTTTTATAATGCAATGTCTGCACGCCCGCAAAAGCCAGCCCCCCTGCCAAATGCAAAATATGCAGCCCCGTTAGTAGGTACATATAAGTCCCCGCCGCCTTGCCCGAAAATACGATACCCTGCCGCAATAGCTCATTCCAACCTACGAACTGCGAAATGCAGAAGATACTGCCGAGCAAAAGCAAATAAATGAGATGCTGTCGCAAAAGCTGAGGCTCGTCATTCAGAAAATTAGTCCACGCCTTTTCTGCAAAATAGCTACTTACCAAAATAACAAGCGTGCTGGCTAAAAAGAATTTTGGGAAAACAAACAAATCGGTATCAAACCTACCGAGCGAATTGGTGAAGCCAACGAGCAAGAAAAGAAAAATAAGCCCACTACCTATCATCGCAAGATAGAGAAGGGTGAGAAAAGGGTGTTGCTTTTCTATTCGTTCAAATAATGACGGCTTGCCCATAGGAGGCTTTCCGCTCGGATGCACCCCGCTCTGAAAATCTTTTTTCATCTGTATTTTCCTGATTTTGTTCGTAAAAAACTACCTAAATGAAACAAATATAAGAACTGATATGTTTTGGCTTAAATCAAACTAATTTTTTATATGAATTGGGAAAAAATCACCTCAGTAGAAGATTTAAAAAGTATAGACAAAAATTCTGAAAATCAGGAAGTAATGATTTTCAAACATAGTACAACTTGTTCTATTAGTGCTACCGTACTTGCCCGAATGGAAAGAAAATGGAACGCAGAAAAGGCTAATAAAATAATTCCTTATTATTTAGACTTGCTTTCTTTCAGAGAGATTTCCAACCGCATAGCACAGCACTACGGCATAAGGCACGAGTCGCCGCAAGTTTTAATTATTAAAAACGGGAAATGTATCTACGATGCTTCGCACTACGATATTAGTTTTGATGAAGTGATCGCTATAGCGAGTTCCCACGCTTTTTAAATGCTTTGTAGGTTATGTAAGCTATACCAAACTGAAAATTAAGCTGATTCAGACTGATGTTATCAAAAACATCATGGTAGCCATAGACTAATTCTTGGTTGTTGTATCGTGTAGCAGGATTGATGATGTTGTTGATTCCGTAACGATAGGTAGCAGAAAAAGAGAAACGGAAATATTGGTAGGCATAGCTTGTGCCTATGCCTGCCATGAGTCCGTAATTGTTCGCGCTCATCAAATCAGAAATATCCAAGCGTGCGTTTGAAGCATTACCAAGCAAGTCTGTTCTTACACCGTTTAGCTCAAAAGCAGGGAATTCTTGGATATTTACTTGCTTGCTTGCTGTAAATGTCCGACCATAGAACCCGCCCGCCAAAAGATAAGGCTTAAAATTCCGTTTTGGCAAAAACTGATACCTAAGTAGCAAAGGTATATCGAAATAATTGACAATATGAAAACTTTTTCGTTCCGTACGTATAAAGAGTTTTACAAAACTGTTTGGTGAATCTGCCCAATAAGCGTTATCTGTATAGGAAAATCTCAGGCTTGAAGTCGAAAACAAGGTAGTCAGAGAGATGTTTTTTGTAAAGCCATAGACTACTTGCCCCCCAATTCGGAAGCCTAACATCTGCGGTTGCTGAAATACCGTCCCAAATTTATTATATTCGCTTGTAAGATTGGCAGAGGTATTATTGGTTGCATTGAATATCGAGAAAAACTCTTGAGGAGAAGGGGAAGCAATATTAGCACCTGAGCTAAGTCCTATCTGAAAGCGTGGTGCTACATAGTAATCATAAGACCTTGTTTCTCTGATAGTTTGCCAATATTCTTGAAAATCTTCATCTGCTCGAATGGCAAAAAGTTTGCCTAAAAATCTATCCGCCAACTGAGGTCTATCCAAGGAAACACAAGCCCTGCAAAGGATACTATAAATGTTTGCTTTGAGTTCATTTTTTATCCTTTTGAATTCTTTGCGTTCCTTTGCCAAGTCATTATCGCTTTCTAAGCAACTTTGCCTGAATACTACTATCACCTCTTCCAATTCTCCGTTGGCGTACAACTTTTCCAAATTGGACGCTATTTGCTTGTATTTATTGTTGCTAATTGTCTGTTTGGAATCTTCTTCTTGGGCGTAAAGCACAGAAAGGCAAGGATTTGAAAAGAATAAAACAATAAAAATGAAAAAAAAGCTAAAGCTACGAACTTGTAACCAATGCTTTGATACATTGGCTACAAGCCCAAAAGCTATTATAATTTTTGAAAATACTATCATAATTTTTTGACAGATATTTGATGAAAATATTTGGCAAAAGGTAGTTCATTTTTCTCAATCTATACTATTTCTTCGAAAATTCTTTTCATAGAAACAGCTTTCTCGATAATTCCTTTCACTTCGCTGATTTTTACTCTTTCCTGCACAGTAGTATCTCTGTGGCGGATCGTAACTGTTTCGTCTTCCAAAGTTTGGTGGTCAACGGCTATGCAGAAAGGTGTACCTATCAAATCTTGGCGAGTGTAACGCTTGCCTATAGCGTCTTTTTCCTCATAGAACACTTTGAAGTCCAGCTTTAAATCATTAAAAATCTTTTGTGCCACTTCTGGTAAGCCATCTTTTTTGACCAAAGGAAAAATAGCAGCCTTGATAGGGGCAAGGGCGGGGTGCAATTTCAGAAAAGTGCGTACTTTTTCATTCCCGTCTGCATCCGTTCCTTTTTCTTCCGTAAAAGCATTGCAAAGTACCATCAGAAAACTGCGGTCAGCCCCTACAGAGGTTTCTACCACATAAGGCACGTAGTTTTTATTTACGTCATTGTCATAGTATTGCTGTTTTTTCTTCGAAAGTTCTTGATGGCTGCTAAGGTCAAAATCGGTGCGAGAGTGAATTCCCTCTACCTCTTTGAAACCAAAAGGAAACTGATACTCAATATCTACGGCGGCATTGGCATAGTGTGCCAACTTTTCGTGGTCGTGGAATTTGAGTTTTTCGGCAGGAATACCAATTGCTTTGTGCCATTTCATTCTTGTTGCTTTCCAGAAATTGTACCACTCCATCTCTGTACCTGGGCGAATAAAGAATTGCATTTCCATCTGCTCAAATTCGCGCATACGGAAAATAAACTGACGAGCAACTACCTCATTTCTAAAGGCTTTTCCTATTTGGGCAATGCCAAAGGGGAGTCTCATTCTGCCTGTTTTCTGTACATTTAGGAAATTCACAAAAATACCTTGTGCTGTTTCGGGACGTAGGTAGATAGTATCTGCATCTTGGGCTACAGCACCCATTTGCGTGGAAAACATGAGGTTAAATTGGCGTATTTCCGTCCAATTCACCGTTTTTGAAATTGGGCAGGTTATTTTCTCACTGATAATCAGTGCTAATAAATTTTCAAAATCATTGGCATTAAGCAGTTCGTTCATTTTTTTGAGTAATTCGTCTGCTTCTGCTTGCTTGCCTTCGGCGACTAATTGGTCTGCTTTTGCCTCTATCAGGTGGTCAACTCTGTAGCGTTTTTTTGAGTCTTTGTTGTCAATCATTGGGTCGTTGAAACTTGCTACGTGACCTGAAGCTACCCACGTATTTGGGTGCATAAAAATAGCGGCATCAATGCCTACAATATTGTCGTGCAGTTGGGTCATGGTTTTCCACCAAGACTGTTTGATGTTATTCTTGAGTTCTACGCCATTCTGACCGTAATCATAAACAGACTGCAAACCATCGTATATTTCGCTGGAAGGGAAAACAAAGCCGTACTCTTTGGCGTGTGCTATAATCTTATGAAAAAGCCCTTCTGCGGGGGTGCTGCCCTCTTGTTTAAGTTCCATCTTCTTTATATTTCTTGTTTTGAGTTTCTTACTCCTTAATTTTGAATTTCTTACGTACTCAAATTTTTTGGAACGCAAAGATAGAAATTTTTTAATAAAACAAGAGAGGCGTTTCAAAAAGGCAGAAAAAATGAAGTAACATTCAAAAAATATGACGCTTGCAAGAATTATCATGCAAAATATATAAATTGCATCTATAATAACCATTCAAAATATTGAACATGAAAAAAATAGTACAAGTTGTTATTTTCTTGCTTTCTACTCATTTTATATTTGCCCAATCTTTGCAGTCCCCCGAGCAGTTTTTGGGCTATACGATTGGGAGCAGATTTACGCCACATCACAAAGTAGTGGATTATTTTGAGCATTTGGCAAAAACGGTGGGCAATCGCCTCAAACTCATCAGCTACGGGGAAAGCTACGAGCATCGTCCCTTGTTTATCGTTGTGCTTTCTGCCCCAGAAAACATGAGCAAGTTGGAGGAAATTCGCACTAATAACCTGAAAATGACAGGTTTGATGGAAGGAACAGCGACTACAAACACCGTTCCTATTACATGGTTAAGCTATGCCATTCATGGAAACGAAGCCGTTTCGCCAGAGTCGGCAATGCTCACCGCCCATGAGTTGCTTACCTCCGCTAAGTCAGCAAGTTGGCTGCAAAATTCCGTTGTCATCATAGACCCCTGCCTCAATCCTGACGGGCATAACCGCTATGTAAATTGGTATGCCCAAGTTGCAGGCGAATCTCCTAACATATCTCCTTATGCCAGAGAGCATTACGAGCCATCTCCGAGTGGCAGGTATAACCATTACTCTTTTGACATGAACCGCGATTGGGCATGGCAGTCCCAAAAAGAAAGCCAAGCGCGCGTAGCTATTTACCAGCAATGGATGCCACAAGTCCATGCCGATTTTCACGAAATGGGCGTGAACAGTCCTTATTATTTTGCCCCTGCCGCCGAGCCTTATCACAGCGAAGTAACCAAATGGCAGCGTGAATTTCAGACAACTATCGGGAAAAATCATGCAAAATATTTTGACCAAAATAATTGGCTTTACTTTACCAAAGAAACTTTTGACTTGCTCTACCCAAGCTACGGCGATACTTGGCCTACTTTTCATGGGGCTATTGGCATGACATACGAGCAAGGAGGCTCGCATAGGGCAGGATTGGGAATTTTATTGGAAAATGGAGATACCCTCACCCTCACTGACCGAATTGCTCATCATCATGTAGCGGGACTTTCTACAGTAGAGGCTACGGCACTCAACAAAGACAAAGTAATACAAGAGTTCAAAAAATATTTTGAAACTAATAATACGAATCCTTCGGGTGCCTACAAAACATTTGTTATCTCTGCTGATAATGAAATGGATAAGGTAAACGAACTGCTTAGTTACCTTGACCGCCAGCAGATTAAGTATGGCTATGCAAAAACGGCTACGCCTAAAGTAATGGCGTATAACTACTTTACTAATAAAGAAGAAAGCATCACCTTACAAAAAAATGACATTGTTATTAATACCTATCAGCCCAAATCGGTATTAGTAAAAGTGTTGTTCAATCCTAAAACAGTGTTGGCAGATTCGGCTACTTACGATGCTACAGCGTGGGCTATTCCATATTCTTACGGGCTAAAATCCTACGCACTAACCCAAAAAATTGAGATACAAACATTCAAGGGAGTGCCTTCGCAAACCATTCGCCCAAATGCCGAAAAGCCCTATGCCTACATAGCGGAGTGGAAATCATTTAAGGACTTACAATTCTTGGTAAAACTTCTCAACAAAGGCATAAAAGTAAGGTTTGCAGAAAAAGCTTTTTCGCTCAATAATAAAAAATATGGTTCAGGCACTATCGCCATTACACGCACAGACAACGAGTTTGTAAAAGATTTAGATAACATAGTTGCTTATTTGGCTACTGAGCTAAACCAACCCTTAGACTATGCAAATACGGGCTTTGCCAACGACGGGGCAGACTTAGGCTCTAACAATATGCACTTCCTAAAAAAGCCTCATGTGGGGCTGCTTACGGGTGATGGCGTGCAGACTACTGCCTTCGGTGAGCTGTGGCACTATTTCGACCAGCAACTTGGCTACCCTACTACGGTGGTAAATGCTGGCTCTTTGGGTGGCTTGAGAATGAATGACTTTGATGTGATGATTCTGCCCGATGGCTATTATGGTAGCTCTGCCATCAGCCAACTGCGGGCATGGGTGCAGCAAGGGGGCAAACTGATAGTGATGGAAGGTGCGAATAGTCAATTTGCAGATAATGAAACATTTGACCTGAAGAAATCTATGCCCGAAGAAAAATCAAAAGACGATAAAGCAAAGAAAAATTGGGACGACTACCTTCGCAAGTATGGAAATAGGGAACGCAATGCCCTAAGTGAGTTCATAGCAGGCAGTATCTTCAAAGTTACCATTGACAATACACACCCTTTAGGGTATGGCTATGAGAGTGAATATTATTCTTTGCGACAACTTACGGATAGCTTCGAGTATCTGAAAAGTGGCTGGAATGTAGGCGTACTCAAAGAAAATGCTTACATTGATGGCTTTACAGGCTACAAAGTAAAGCAAAAACTCAAAAATAGTCTTGCTTTTGGTGTGTCTGAAATTGGGAGAGGTACTGTAGTGCATCTGATTGACAATCCGATATTTAGAAGCTCTTGGGCAAACGGAAAACTCATGATGGGAAATGCGGTATTCTTTGTAGGGCAGTAAAAGAAAACCAAGATGAAATTTATCATTGGCTTTTTGAAAAAATAATTTCTTTTTTCAAAAAGCCATTTTTTTTTCTTCTTAAGGCAACCCTTTGCATTGCTTCCTTGTACGGGGAAAGTACAAGCAAGCAATGTAAATCTTTTCTACAAAAACTAATTTACAAAATATCGGCATAGTGATACAAGGATTAGACACCGATTTAGAGGAAATACTGCAAGGATGCCTCAAAGAAAAACGTCAGAGCCAAAAACTTTTGTATGAAAAGTTTTATGGTTACGGTATGAGTGTCTGCATTCGCTATACAAAAAATGAAGACGATGCAATAGAAGTCCTAAATGATGGTTTTTTAAAGGTTTTTAATGGCTTAAAAAAATTTGACCTGACACGCTCGTTTAAGCCATGGTTTCGGAGAATTGTTATTAATGAGGCGATTAATCACTTCAAAAAACACGAAAAACACATGAAAAATGAGCAAATCAAAGACACAGAAGCAAACTCAACGATTGACGATATTTTGAGTAAGATAGCCTACGAGGAGGTGATAGCCATGATACAAACACTAAGCATGGCTTATAGGACGGTGTTCAACCTCTACGTGATAGACGGGTACAAGCACGAGGAAATTGCTGAGATGCTCGGAATAAGCATAGGTACTTCCAAATCAAACCTATCGAAAGCGAGAGAGAAATTGCAAGCCTTAGTGAAAGAAAAGTTTACTGTTTAAAGAAAAAAATAATAGAAGTTCACGATAAATGAAAGATTTGAGCGAACAAGAATTAGATGATTTTTTTCAGAAATCTTTGGGTAAAAAGCAAATGCCTTTTAACCCAAAAGCATGGGAGAAAATGGAAGCAAAGTTAGAAGCAGACAAAAAGAAAAGACTGCTTTACAAAAGACTTTTGCTATTGCTACCTCTTTTATTCATCACTTTCGGCATTGCCTATTTTTGGGAAAGAAATGTTCAACATAAACTTACTGTCAATCAGCAATGGCGCGGAGCAAGCAAACTAAGCAAGGAAAAGCAGAGCGCAAGTACTGAAAAAAAACTGCTTACCGATAGCACCGTACTATCAATAAAAAACAAACAAGAATCAAACAAAGAAAAACAACAAGATATTAAAGAAACCAATAATGGTGTAGCAGAAATGCCTAACAGCAATGGTAGGCATATAATAAACAACCAGCTATATACTTTCAACCAGCTTTTTTCAAAATCACAACAACAAAGCAATACCGCAAAAAAACTTCCACCTGAACAAACTAATAATATAAACTTACATAAAAAATTGATTGCTATTGACTCCATTGCTACCATAAACAAAAACCTCTTAGTGAGCCACTTGGATACACCTAAGAAACAGGAAATACAGCACAGCATTGCCAACAAACAAGCTCCTGTAGGCATACGAAAGCAAATCCCTTTTGGTAGGCTGAATATTGGGCTTTTGCTCTCTCCCGATTGGAGTTCGGTTGGCTTTCAAAATATAGCACAGACAGGCTATAAAGTGGGCTTAGGAATAGAATATCAGATAGCAAGGCGACTAAGCATAAGCACAGGACTTATTTTTTCTCGCCTACTTTACAACACACAGAGTAGCGAATACACAGTACCCAAAGGCTTTTGGACAAACCAGATAAAGCCCGAAAAAATTTGGGGGGCGTGTGAAGCCTTAGAAGTGCCTATCAATCTGCATTACGCCTTGCTTGCCAACGATAGGCAGAAGTTATTTGTTAGTGCGGGCATATCTTCTTATTGGATGCTCAACGAAGACTACAATTTTGAGTATGGTGCTGGCATGCCTACCAACTTGGTAAAAGGCTGGAAAAGCAGCAAACAAAGCACTTACTATTTCGGCATTGTAAATTTTTCTTTGGGGTACGCAGGCAAGCTAACTGAGCGTTCTTTTTGGCAAATAGAGCCTTTTGTAAAGTTACCTTTGAGCAGCATAGGCTGGGGAAAGGTAGATTTATCGAGTACGGGGATATTTTTTAGCTGGAAGTATTTATTAGTGAAATAAATTTTAAACATAAATTGATTAACAAACTTTTAAAAAATTAAAACCATGACAAGAATAGAGTTTCTAAAAAGTTTAGGATTAAGTGGCGCAACACTTTTTACGGTATTGGCTACTTGCACGCTGGAAAGCTGCTCATCAAAAGCAAGCGACCCAACACCCGCTACGCCTTCTACAGGTGGTACTACTAATAATACGGGCAATACAGGCATTACAGGCACCAATACAGGGAATAGCATTGATTTTACTATCGATATTTCTAATGCAGCAAACGCAACACTCAAGAACAACGGAGGGGCGTTGGTAAGTGGCGACGTGATAGTGGCGCGCACCAACAACGGAGATTATATCGCTTTGGCAAAGACTTGCACGCATCAAGGCACAACCGTAGATTTCCAAGCGGCACAAAATCGCTTTTTTTGCTCAAATCATGGCTCAGTATTTAATCTGACAGGCAGCGTGGTAAACGGACCTGCACTAAACCCGCTAAAGCAGTTCCAAACTGCCTTGTCGGGCAATAATTTGAGAGTTTTTGCATAGAGCGGTCTATTTTTTAGGCTATAGGATTAAAAATCTATTAGAAAACCATATTTTTTTACTGTTTTTGCATCTGTATATTATCTTGGTGCGTAGTAGGTAAAATATTAGGTTTTTTAACTATAAATTTCTCAAAAATGAATAGGAAAGATTTTTTAAAACAAGTAGGTTTTAGTGGTGCGGCTATTTTCGCCACTTATTGTATGGATGGCTTGTCGGGCTGTAGCTCAAGCGGGTTATCGCCTGCAAGCAACGTGGACTTCACACTCGACCTTAGTTTGGCAGAGAATGCAGCCCTAAAAAACAAAGGAGGTTTTTTAATAAAAAATAGTGTGGTAGTAGCCTATACTACACAGGGTAGTTATGTAGCTGTAACGCAAGTATGTAGCCACGAAGGAAGGCAAGAAGTAACGTACCGAAGTGCGCAAAACAACTTCTATTGTACAGCACATGGAGCATTATTCGACACAAGCGGCAACGGACTAAACAGCGAAGGCAGAGGCGGACTAAAACTCTATAACGTGCAGCTTACCAATAATTTGCTTAGAATCTATAGCTAAAACATTTCTTTCTTGGCATATTTGTATGCCTTGTCAAATTCTCGTTGCCAATATTTTAAATTTTCAAAGAAATGAATAGGAAAGATTTTTTAAAGCAAATAGGCTTTAGTGGTGCGGCTATTTTCGCAACTTATTGTACGGGCGGCTTGGCTGCCTGTAGCTCAAGTGCCAATAATCAAAATAGCGTTGTGAGTACCCCTGACGGGGCTGTGGTTACTCCTGTTAAAAACGGCACCGATTTTACGCTCGACTTGGGTGCGGCGGAAAATGTAGCTTTAACCAAGCAAGGAGGTTTTTTAGTCAGAAACGGTGTAGTGATAGCTTTTACAACTCAAGGTACTTATGCCGCCGTAACACAGATTTGCAGCCACGAAGGAAGGGCGCAAGTAATCTATCAGAGTTCACAAAATAACTTTTACTGCTCTGCCCACGGGGCTTTGTTTGACACAAAAGGTATAGGACTGAATAAAGATGGAAAAAATGGCTTGAAGGTATATAATACCACACTTACCAACAATCTACTTAGAATCTATAGCTAAATAATGCTCAGACTTTTCCAGAGTAATTAAGTTTTGGAAAAGTCTGAATATACAAATCACCACGATTTTAATCAAACAATAATGATGACGACAAACAAACAATATTTCCTTATTTTGAGTCTATTTATTTTCGCTTGCTTTTCTGCCTCTGCCCAAGACGACTTGGAAAATGCCCTCAACGAATCGGAAAAGGGCAAAGAGAAGAAAAAAGAATATGTGTCTGCTGCCTTTAAATCCTCGCGGCTCATCAACCTGCACAATACGGAAAGATTGGCAAAGGGCGCACTCGAATATCGCATCTGCCACCGCTTTGGCACGCTCAACAGTGGTGCTTATCAGCTTTGGGGACTCGACCAAGCCGAAATTCGCATGGGCTTTGAATACGGGCTTTCCGACAGAGTCCACTTAGGCGTTGGTAGGAGTAGCTATCAAAAAACCTATGATGCTTTCACCAAAATTTCTATCTTGCGGCAATCCAATATGATGCCTATTAGTCTGCTCTATATGGGTAGCGTGGCTGTAAATACCATCGAAGGATTTAGCCCTGACTTTGGCGGAAGACTCTCGTACGTGAACCAACTCATTGTAGGCGGAAAGCTAAATAGCAGAATATCATTCGTATTTGTGCCTACGGTTGTCTATCGGAACTTAGTACCAGATGCCCAAAACGACAAAGTAATTTCTACGGCTCTTGGCTTTGGCGGAAGATTCAAAATTACCAAAAGGCTCACTTTCAATGCAGAGTACATCTTGCGAATACCTCCACAAAAGCAAAGTCCTGCTTTTGACAACTACAAAAACGCCTTCTCTATGGGCATAGACATAGAAACAGGAGGACACGTTTTCCAACTTACTTTGAGCAACTCGCGTGGAATGTTTGACAAGGCGTACCTGACCGAAACTTCTGGCTCTTGGGGCGCGGGAGACATTCATTTTGGGTTCAATCTCATCAGAAATTTTACCGTAGGTGGCAAAAAAGAAAACAAATAAAACCATGAAAAAAACAATATTTTTATTGGCTTGCATACTGACTTTCAACAATATAGTTAGTTATGCCCAAGAGCGTTATCTCTTGGAAAATACCAACGTGAGATTTTTCTCTGATGGAATCGTAGAGGACATAGAGGCAACGAACAAAGAAACAAGAGGCATTATTGACGCAAGCAAAAGTGAGTTTTTATTCAAAATTCCTATCAAGGCATTTAAGTTTTCTTCGGCACTCATGGAGGAGCATTTCAACGAAAACTACTTGGAAAGTGATAAATTCCCTGATGGCACTTTCAAAGGAAAAATAGAAGGAAAATATGATTTGAAGGCAGATGGAGAATATAGCGTAAATGCCGTAGGCGAATTGTTCATTCATGGTATAAAGCAGATACGCACTATCCCAAGCACTATTCGGGTCAAAAATGGGAAAGCAAGCATAGAAAGCAAGTTTACCATCAAAGTAGCAGACCACAAAATAAAAATCCCTACTGTAGTGATTAAAAGTGTGGCTGAAGAGGTAGAAGTTACCGTCAAAGCAGATTTGAAAAAACAAGAAAAATAAGCCTTTTGCACATACTAAACTACAAAATTTCTGTTATTTAAGTTTAAATAGTAGCTTTGTGAGCTATTTGGGTTGCTAATTATTTGGTTTTTAGCCAAATAATAGCGAAACTTATAGCTCATAATCAATCATCAATAACCCATAATGATATGAAAATTAGTAATTTAAAGTTTAGCTTTGTGTTTATTATATTTTTTGTTTTGTTTTCTACGGCGGTTTATGCCCAGCAAAAAGGTAAGCCCCAAAAAACAAACAACGACTAAGCCCGCAAATACAACTAAGCCACAAACTAATCAGGCTGTAGCTTCAGATTCTCCTATTTCAGCAGAGGAAATAGAAAGCTATAAAAAAGAGGCTACCCAAATGATGTCATTCTTGGAGTATCTGTTCAATACTGTGGGAAGTTCTGAATCAGATGCGGAAGAAAAAGACGTAATTATCAATCAAAGTTATCTCAAAGTATTCAAAGACAGCAAAGTAAATATAGAAGATGACCTCGATAAAAAACGTGATGCGGTGATTTTCAAAGAAATACAAGCCTACCTCAAAGATATTGATTTTTTCTTTACAGACGCTATCTTCAAATTTGACGTGCAGAGCATCACGCACTTTCTTACGCCCGAAAAGCAAGTAGTTTTCAAAGTTACAATGAATAGGAGTTTGCGCTCAAAAACAATAGACGGAGATTCCCTCAAAAATAATCAAGTCCGATACGTAGAGATTAACCTTAACCAAGCCCAAAAAGAACTCAAAATTGCAAGTATTTATACCAGCAAGGTAAACGAAGAAGAGGAGTTAAAATCTTGGTGGGCAACACTTTCCGAAGATTGGAAAAGCATATTTGGTACTTACGTAAGCCTTCCCGATACAGTTTCGATGGCACACATCAAAAATATTTTGACCTTAGAAAGAATAGACATCAGTAACTACCGAACAGTGAGCGATTTAGAACCACTCAACCGCCTTACAAAACTCAAAGAAGTAAATATTGCGGGTACGCAAGCAAGCAATTTACTCCCCCTTCGCAATCTTGCTAATTTGGAAATCCTCAACTGTAGTGGCACAGAGATAAATAGCTTGGAAGCCCTCAAATATGCCATTAACCTCAAGGAAATTTATTGTCAGAATACACAAATAACTAACTTAGAGCCACTCAGAAACCTTAGCAAGCTCGATAAGTTGTACTTTTTTAATACGCCCGTAAACAGTCTTGAGCCTATAGCAAACCTCATAGCTTTGCGAGAGTTGCGTGGCGAAAAAACTAAAATTTCAGATTTACAGCCTATTAGCGAGCTAAAAAATCTCAATTTTTTGGATATTCCCAATACAGCGGTCAAAGACCTCAGCCCTTTGGCAAATTTGACACAGCTAGAAAGATTAGATTTTTCTAATACTGCCGTAGCGAACCTAAATGGCTTGCAAGGGCTAAAGAAACTCAAATTAGTAACTTTCAATAGCAGTCCCGTTGATAATCTTTCTCCGCTAAACGGACTTACTACGATAGAGAAAATATACTGCGACCAAAGCAAAATTACCAAAGAAATTGCCCGCAAGTTTATGGCGAGCAACCCAAGTACGTTGGTAATTTTTGACTCTGAAACTCTTTCAAATTGGTGGAACATGATGAACGGCGAGTGGAAATTAGCCTTCGGCAAATATGTAAAATATATGGGGCTGCCTTCCAAAGACCAGCTACAGCAGATGGCAAACCTAACAGAGATAAATATCTCTAACAACTCAAATATCAATACTTTAGAGCCTTTGAAAGAAGTTACAAACCTCAAAAAACTATTCTGCAATAACACGTCCATCACAGATTTTACGCCACTCAAAGATTTGATAGATTTACAAGTATTGGAAGCAAACAACACGAAAGCAAGCAACCTAAAGCCACTTGCTAATCTGACTAATTTGGAAAAATTAAGTGTAGAAAATTCGGGAATTACCAACCTGCAAGGGCTGGAGAAACTGCAAGCCCTCAAAACGCTTTATTGCGACAAAAATACACTTGCTTACGACCAAGTAGATGCCCTTAACAAATCGCTGCCTTCTTGTTTGGTCATTCATCAGTCCGAAGTATTGCGGCTGTGGTGGCAAAACCTACCTGATGCTTGGAAACAAGTTTTTGGGCAGCACATCAAAGTAGATAACACACCCTCACGAGAGCAGACGCATCAGGTAGCCACATTGGAAGTGCTAAAAATAGATAATAACAATAATATCAAAGATATAGAACCTGTAAGGCAGCTACGCAGACTCAAAGAATTATCTTTTTCTAATACGCTTGTTTCCAACATTGCACCGATTACAGCCTTGAAAAAATTGGAAAGATTGGACTTTTCGAGAAACCCTATCGGAGATATTGCCGCACTGACCGACATGATTTCCTTGAAGTATTTAGCTTTTGAAAACACACCCGCTAACCAACTCATTTCCGTAGGAAAGCTCATCAATCTGGAAGAAATTAAGTTTTCGGGTACGCAAATTGGAGACTTAGAGGCACTCAAAGGACTGACTAACTTGCGGGTAATAGAGTTTTTTAGTACCAAAGTAAGCAACCTCAAAGACATTCAGGAGTTGCCAAAACTCAAGACAGTAAAATGCTATAATACAAAGGTTTGGAAAAGTAGGGCAAAGACTTTCCAAGAGAAACGCCCAGAGGTAGAACTGATTTTTTATTAGGATTGATTCTATATCAAAAACTAATCATTAACTTTGCTAAATTTTTTTCTACAATCAATAATAGATATTCCGATGACAGATTTGTTCGAAAAACTACAACTCAATAGCAACCTGATGGGGCAGCATGCCGACAGAGCTTATGGCTACTATATGTTTCCACGCTTAGAAGGTGAAATAGGTGCGCACATGAAATTTAGGGGAAAAGATGTATTGGTATGGAGCTTAAATAACTATTTGGGCTTGGCTAATCACCCAGAAGTAAGGCAGGCAGATGCCGAAGCTACCTCCAAATATGGCTTGGCATACCCGATGGGTGCGCGCATGATGTCTGGAAATTCTTTTATCTTAGAGGAGTTCGAACGCCAACTTTCTGATTTTATTGGCAAGGAAGATACCGTAGTGGTAAACTATGGTTATCAGGGCATTATGTCGGCTATTGATAGTATTTTGGATAGAAAAGACGTAGTAGTTTACGATTCGGAGTGCCATGCTTGTATCATAGACGGCTTGCGTATGCACATAGGAAAGCGTTTCCGTTTTGAGCATAACGACATCGAATCTTGCGAAGACCGCCTTCGCAAAGCAACAAGGCTCGCCGAAGAAACAGGCGGTGCCATACTTGTCATTACAGAGGGCGTATTTGGGATGCTCGGCGACCAAGGCAAACTCAAAGAAATCGTAGCTTTAAAAGAAAAATATCACTTTCGCCTATTGGTAGATGACGCACACGGCTTTGGCACTATGGGCAAAACAGGGGCAGGCGTAGGCGAAGAGCAAGGCGTTCAGGACGGCATCGACATCTACTTTTCTACCTTTGCCAAATCTATGGCAAGTATCGGCGGCTTTCTTTCAGGTCCTAAAAAAGTCATTGATTTCCTACGCTACAATATGCGTTCTCAAATTTTTGCCAAAACATTACCTATGTCATTAGTAATTGGGAATATGAAGCGTTTGGAGCTACTCCGAAAACACCCCGAACTCAAAGATAAGCTATGGGAAATTACACACGCATTGCAAAGCGGATTGAGAGATAGAGGGTTTAATATCGGGACAACAAATACGCCCGTTACGCCCGTATTCATGCAAGGCGGCGTACCAGAGGCAGGTAATCTGATTGTAGATTTGAGAGAAAACTTCGGTATTTTCTGCTCAATGGTAGTCTATCCTGTAGTACCTAAAGGTGTGATTTTGTTGCGTTTGATTCCTACCGCAGCACATACATTAGCCGACGTAGAGCGTACTATCAATGCTTTCGAAGCCATCAAAGATAAGCTAACGGCGGGCGAATATGCCACAAGAGAACTCGCAGATATGGCGGGGTAGTTTCTTAAAAAAAACTAAAAAAATAGGCTGAAAATTTGTAAAATATGCCTTTTTTTGTAAGTTTGGGCTATCTATTACATTATGATTAACTTAATGTTAAAAGAAAACAAATAAATTTTTCAAAAAAAACGCATAGAAAAGATGAATAGATTTGATGAACTAAAAAACTTGGTCATGTCATTAGAGGCAGACTTCACAAAGTTTTACGAAAAAAATAATCAGACTGCGGGAACAAGAATCCGTAAGGGCATGCAAGATTTGAAAACACTTGCTCAAGAAATAAGAGTACAAGTGCAAGATGTGAAAAATAAGGAAGAGGCTTAAAAAAGAAACTCCTAAATCAAGAAGAGTTGTCAAACCCAAAGCAGTACAAAAAAGAGGCTAACCTTTTAGGACAGCCTCTTTTTTTGTTCTATAATTTTAGTTTTCTTCTTTTGGAGTATCCTTAGCAGCAACCTCTGGTTCAAAATATACTTCGCTGAAATCTCTATACTGCATAGAGTTGTTTGGGAAATTTTTGACACGCGAGCTAAGTAGGCGATAACCTTCATCATACCAAAGCACCAAAATAGGAGCATCTCTCATCACCACGCTTTCCGCCTCCATGAAATATTTATTTGCTTCTTCGGTTGATGTCGCTGTGAGAGCTTTATTGTATAGGGCATCAAATTTTGGATTTACATATCTTGGAATATTAGGATAGCTACTTTCGCCCATTTCTTTTACATAGCTACTATGAAACATCCACAAGAAATTTTGCGGGCTTGGAAAATCCGCTACCCAAGAAAGACGAATCAAAGAATAGTTGCCTTTGATACACTTATCTGTGATTTGAGCATGTGGCAAAATATTGATTTCCATTTCAATATTAAGTGCGTTTTTCAACTGCGACCTTATTTCTAATGCAACGTTTGAGTGTCTATCGCCTTCGGCATTTAGGTCAAGAGTGATTTTGGGAAAACCCTGTCCTTTGGGGAAGTTCGCTTTTGCCAAATAATACTGAGCCGAGTCTATATTAAAATCATATCCTTGGATTCTGCTGATGTCATAATCTTGGAAAGAGGGAGGGGTTAGCCCGTGCAGACCTGCTGCGTAGCCTTCTCCGTTGAGTACAAATTCCAAGATTTTCTTGCGGTCGATAGCAAAAGAAAACGCTTTGCGTACATTTATATCCTTGAAAACGCCATCAGCATTCATAAAGGAAAAAATTTGAGTTTGCATTTCTGGCTCCCTCTGTAACTCGTATTTGCTGGAACTACCGCCCTCATCTACCTGAGTTTCTTCTAATATTTCAATGATATAGTCTGTAGGGAGACGGTACATCATTTCCAAATTGCCTTTACGAAATTCGAATAGTTCCGTTTTCTTATCTTTGATAAAGTTAATTTCTAAAGATTGGATAAATGGCAACTGGTTTCCATGCTTATCTTTTCTGTAGTAATTTTCATTTCTCTCTAACTTAATTTTGATATCTTCATCGATACTCGCTACTCTGTAAGGACCTGTACCTACAGCCTTTATTCGCATATCAACTCCATATTTTTCGTATGCTTCTTTTGGAAAAATAAATGCTTGTGGGCGAGCCAAGTGCGTCAAAAACAATGGGTTAGGTTTTTCTAACAAAAACTGTACTGTATAGTCATTTATAATTTTCACTCCTTCAAGTTCAAAGTTTGGAGTTTTGCCACCTATAGTCGCATTATAATAGAGTCTTGAACCTTTGATTACGTTGTCAAAAATATCAAAAGCTCTGTTGTTGCGGTCTTGGGTGCATAAGCGAGTAAAACAATATTTTATATCGCTTGCTTTTAGCTCTCTACCCTTGCTTCCTGAAAAGCAGGCATCGTCATGAAAAAGTACGCCTTTACGAAGTTTGACTGTATAGACGGTAAAGGTGCTGTCAAGCGTATATGATTCTGCCAAGGCAGGTATAACTTTGAGGCTGGCACTTTGGTCAAATTTGAAAAGACCTTCATAGATTTGAGAAGCTACACGGTAGGAATACACATCTACAATGTTGTGCGGAAAAAGATTCTTGATGTATTCAGATTCGTTTAATCTAAACACTCCACCATAGTACCTGCCACCGTTAGCAGAACGAAGTTGGGTGAGTTGGTCAGGCTGTTCTCCACCACAGCTCGCAAAAAATAAGCTAATAATCAATAACTTACAGATGATTAAGTTTCTCATCGGTTTCATCATTTTTATCGAGTTAAGTATAAATAGTTTCAAAATAATTCAGATTATTAAGTGATTTGAATAAGTTTCTATACCAAAAATTGCACCTAAAATTTATAAAATCAATGGTCTAGTGCGAATTAATTTAATTCTAACAATAAAGGACAGTGATCTGAAAATGGCACTTTATTCAGTATTAAGCATCTTTGCAGTCTATCCTGCAATTCATTGGAAATAAAGTGATAATCTATTCTCCACCCCAAGTTCTTTTCTCTTGCTCCAGACCGAGTACTCCACCAAGTATAATGATGAGGTTCTTTGTTAAAAAATCTAAATGCATCTATAAATCCACTTCCTTCAAACTTATCCATCCATTCCCTTTCTTGCGGCAAAAAGCCCGAACTATTCAAGTTTTTAGTAGGATTGTGAATATCAATAGCCTTATGGCAAATATTATAATCTCCGCTAATGATAAGTCGGGGCGATATTTTTTTCAAGGCAGAAATATAATCATAAAAATCACTTAACCAATCTTCTTTAAAATTTTGCCTTTCTCCGCCTCGTGTCCCCGAAGGCATATAGACAGAAAGCAAGGTAAAATCATCAGTTTCAATTTGTATTAACCTTCCTTCCGAATCGTATTTGTGAATGCCAAAACCATACTGCACACGCTTTACAGGATGTTTAGACAGGATAGCTACGCCACTATAGCCTTTTTTTTCGGCGGGATACCAAAAAACTTGGTAGCCTAATGCCTCAAACAAAGAAAAATCTAATTGGTCTGCATTGGCTTTTATTTCTTGCAAACAGATATAATCGGCATCTGTAGCCTTGAGCCAATCTAATATGCCTTTTTTGATGACAGACCTAATGCCATTCACATTATAGGTGATAAATTTCATACAAATTTAACTCGGATAAAAATACTATTTTTTTTATTAAAAAGCAAGACTTTACTAATAAGAAGTAAAAAAACTTTTAGGCTTATTTTTTCATATGAAAACTTCTTTGTTAAAATATTCTATGACATGGAGCTTTAGCACTTTTTCTTGTCCGAGCAAATCAAAAAAAGGCAGTTTTTTTACTAATTTCCAATGAGGCCAGCCCGCCTCGTCCAAGCCTTCTAATTGGTAAAAACCTGACAGACTCAGCACTTTGCATATCGCAATATGCATCAAATCTTGTTTTTCTTCTTTGGTGAAGTTTTTTATTCCTTTGCCTAATTCTTGTACCCCAATCATGAACAAGACTCCGTTTAGGTCTGGCTTCTTACCCACTATGCCAACGATTTGCCCCAATAACTTTTCCCAAGCGGCATCTAAGTCTTCTTCTGTATGCTCCATGCGATTCCTTAGCTTAATTCTTTATATTATTGTACAGTATTCTGCCGCAAAGGTAAGAAAAATTAATATGCTAAAAAAGTAAAAGAGAAAAGCCTTACCATTATTTGCGGTAAGGCTTTTCTGCATAAGTATTTTTATGTTTGTACTTAATAGAAGTATTTTGCAAGATACGTTACTTAGCGATGTCTTCTGCTGTTTTTTCCTCTGCTACCTTGTCTTCCATTTTTCCATCTTTTGTGCTACCATTCGTATAGGCTTGGTAAGCTGTCAGATGCTCAAAAGGTCGCTTGCCTATCAGTCTTTCTATATCCGATTGAAAAAGAATTTCTTTTTGCAAAAGTTCTTGTGCCAATATTTCTAATTCAGCGCGTTTTTCAATCAGCAAATTTTTGGTGCGTATGTACGCTCCGTCAATCAGGGCTTTTACTTCTTTGTCTATTGTTTCCGCTGTGGCTTCTGAATAGGGCTTTTCAAAACTATAGTCTGACCGCTTCGAGTCATAAAAGGAAACATTCCCAATTTTATCGTTCATTCCGTAGATGCTTACCATGCTGTAAGCCATCTTGGTAATATGCTCCAAATCACTCAGCGCACCTGTGGATACTTTGCCAAAAATGATGTCTTCGGCTGCCCTACCGCCTAAGGTCATACACATCTCGTCCATGAGCTGTTCGGCAGTATATAAGAATTGCTCTTTCGGCAGATATTGTGCATAACCTAAGGCAGCAACGCCTCTTGGCACAATACTTACTTTTACCAAAGGGTTAGCATGTTCTAAATACCAGCCTGCTATAGCATGACCTGATTCGTGATAACCTACTATTTTTTTCTCTTCTGGGGAGATGAGTTTGTTTTTTTTCTCCAAGCCGCCAATTACCCTATCTACGGCATCTTGGAAGTCTTGCATATCTATTTTTTTCTTGTCCCTGCGTGCAGCTATCAGGGCAGCTTCATTGCAAACATTGGCTATTTCTGCCCCTGCAAATCCGGGTGTTTGTGCGGCTAACTTTCTTATATCCACATTTGCATCTAATTTCAAAGGCTTCAAGTGTACTTTGAAAATAGCATCTCTGCCGTTAATATCGGGCTTATCGATGCTTATCTGTCTATCAAAACGACCTGGACGCATGAGGGCGCTGTCCAACACATCTGGTCTGTTAGTAGCAGCCATGATGATAACGCCCGAATCTGTCCCAAAGCCGTCCATTTCTACCAACAATGAGTTAAGCGTATTCTCACGCTCGTCATTGGAGCCTGGCATCTGCCCTCGCCCTCTGGAACGCCCTATGGCGTCTATTTCGTCTATGAAGACGATACAAGGGGCTTTTTCTTTGGCTTGCTTGAACAAATCTCGTACTCTCGCTGCTCCTACGCCCACAAACATTTCCACAAAATCAGAACCTGACAAACTGAAAAAAGGAACACCCGACTCACCTGCTACAGCTTTAGCCAACAAAGTTTTGCCCGTACCCGGAGGTCCTACTAAAAGAACGCCTTTAGGTATTTTGCCTCCCAAGTTTGTATATTTAGAAGGGTTTTTCAAGAAATCTACCACTTCTTCTACTTCTTCTTTGGCTTCGTCTAAGCCTGCTACATCAGAAAAAGTTATTTTTATTTTGCTTTCGGCATCAAAAAGAGTAGCCCTTGACCGCCCTATGTTAAATATCTGCCCACCTGCTCCGCCGCCTGTCATTCTCCGCATGAGGAAGTAAAATCCGAAAATGAGAATGATTAGGAAGCCCCAGCTAAAAAACCAGCTATTAAAATCAGTACGGGGGTCTGGTCGCCATGCTACGCGTTTTTCTTGCGGAATATCTTTTTGTAGCTTTTCCAAGTCTTCTTTGAAAATTTCGGCAGAGATGATATTGAATCGGTAGGGGGCTGTCTGCACACCTCCGAAGGGCGGTGCATTTCGCTGCCCAAGTTCTTGCTGATATTCGGGTTTTTGGAGTGCCTCAGAGGTGAGTATCACTTCTGCAAAACGCTCATTTACAATGAGAACTTCCCTGACATCTCCGTCAGCAAGCATCTTTTCAAACCTTTTCTGATTAATTTCTATAGCTGCATTGTTTCTATTGAAATAGGTTAGCCCTACAATAAACAATATCAAAGCAATGAGCAACCAAATTTGGTAGTTATTTTTTTGAGAAGGCTTGGGCAACATATTCTTTTTATTATTCTCTTGATTTTCTGACATTTTCTAAGGTGTTTCGTGTTTTGTTTCTGGTATAGAATTATTTTTATCGTTTAGTGTAAGCATTAATTTAGCAAAATTGAGCGTATCTGCTTGAGCGATTTTTCCAAGCTATAGACTCCAAAACGTAAAGGTAAAAAGTTTGTTGATAATTACTGTGTTTGGTAGTTGTTTTTTAGGCATCACCTACAACTAATCATTGATAAAGGAAATTTCTGCATCTCCCCATAGCTCCTCCAAACCGTAGAACTTTCGTCTGTCTTTTTTGAAGATGTGCGCCACTACATCTACGAAATCTAACAAAATCCATTCCCTATTCCCTGCTCCCTCTTTTTGCCAAACGTCTTCGCCTATTCCTTTGTAAACTTGCTCGGCTACGGAGTTCATCAAAGCCTCTGCTTGAGTATCAGAATTGGCAGAACATATTACAAAAAAATCTGTTACAGCACCTTTTATTTCTCTCAAATCAAGCACGACTATATCAAGCCCTTTTTTTTCCTGCATACCCTCTATGACTGTTTTGCATAGCGTTTCGGAACGAACTGATGGCTTTTTTGCCTCTTTTGTTTTTACCATATCTTGTATTTTGATACAATATTATTTATTTTTGCTTTAATTTTAAACCTCTAAAATGCAAATTTAAAAAACTTTGTACCAAAATATATATAAAATTCCAGCCAATACAAAATTTATTGGCAAAAATCATATCTATCTGCCAACTTGTCATTCCACTAATGACATAGCGGCAGAGATTTCTTCTAAAGTTGCAGAAGGCACTGTAGTGATTACTTCACATCAGAGCAAAGGTAGGGGACAAAGAGGGAATACTTGGGAGGCAGAAGCGGGGGCAAACCTGACTTTTTCTGTGATTTTTACCCCTTCTTTTTTACCTGCTAATGAGCAGTTTTATTTCAATATGGCTGTAGCCTTAGCTATCACCGATGCCATAGCATCTCTGATACCGAAAGAAGGCAATAAATTGACAATCAAATGGTCTAATGACATTTATTACGGGCATTCTAAGCTCGGCGGAATTTTAATAGAGAATACATTGGAAGGAATGTACCTCAAAAGTTCGGTCGTAGGCATTGGGTTAAATATCAATCAAGAGAAATTTTCACACCCTACGGCTACTTCAATTAAAAATATTATTGGGCAAGAATTAAGATTAGACGAAGTATTAGAAAAAATATTGTTTTTTTTGGAAATCAGATATTTAGCCCTTAAAAATGGAGCATACTATAGTTTGAAAAAGGATTACATGGAGCAATTATATTGGTATAAAGAACTACATCTCTACAAGGACAGGGGCGATATAGTTTTCGAGGGAACAATTATAGACGTAAAAGAAAGTGGCAGATTAGTTATAGATACAAAAACAGGCGTGCGAAATTTTGATTTTAAGGAAATTATATTTTATGAATAGTTTTTCGAATTAAAATTATTAGATTTGAGGCATCAATAATCAATCATATCTTCCCGAAATATTCATAAGCAAAACATTATTTTGGAAAACTATTTCAGTTTTTTAGTGTTTTTGACTAAAACCGCTTATTATACAGCCTTTATTTAGGCAATTATCGTTGTCGTACAATCATTTAGCAAACAAAATGAGTTTATCATCAGTCAGTATCAAAAGACCTGTTTTTACTATAGTGATGAATCTTATCATCATTATTTTTGGATATATAGGTTTTTCAGCTTTGGGCATACGGGAGTATCCGAGCATCGAGTCGCCCGTTATTACCGTAAATACCCGCTATGTAGGTGCTAATGCGGAGATTATTGAGTCTCAAATTACTGAGCCTTTGGAAGAGGCTATTAATGGTATTGCGGGAGTAACGAGCATGACCTCCAATAGTAGGGACGGTGCGAGCAGTATTTCTGTAGAGTTTGCCCTCGAAGTAGATTTGGAAACAGCCGCCAATGATGTAAGAGATAAGGTTTCGGGTGCGCTCGACCGACTTCCGCCAGAGGCAGACCCTCCAAGAATTGCCAAAGCCGATGTAGATGGTGGTACTATTATCGTTGTTAATGCAAAAAGTGATAAGCGGTCGCTTTTAGATTTGAACGCAGTAGGCGAAACACTCATCAAAGAGCGTTTGCAAACAATCCCAGGGGTGAGCGAAGTGCAAGTATGGGGAGAGAAAAAATATGCCATGCGATTGGAAATAGATTTGGCAAAACTTGCCGCTTACCAGATTACGCCTTTGGAAGTACGCACAGCACTCACGCGCGAAAACGTAGAACTACCAAGCGGAAAAATCGAGGGCAGTCAAACCGAACTAAGTGTGAAAACTATGGGACGGCTCACCAATATTGAGGAGTTCAACAATTTGGTTATTAGGCAGGAAGGCGATAGATTGGTGCAGTTCAAAGACATTGGCTCCGTTCGCCTATCTCCCGAAAATGAGAGAACTATGTTCCGTAGAGATGGCGTAACTATGGTCGCTTACGCTATTTCGGCACAGCCAGGCTCCAATCACATAGATATTTCCAATAATTTTTATAAGAGATTAGAGCAAATAAAAAAAGACCTCCCCGAAGACATTGAGTTGGTCATTGGTTTTGATAATACCAAATATATTCGTTCTTCTATTGCCGAAGTAGAGGAAAGCATATTTGTTGCCTTTGGTTTGGTAGTAACTATTATCTTTCTGTTTTTGAGAGATTGGCGCACTACTATCATTCCTGTTTTAGCAATTCCTATTTCTTTGATTGGTGCATTTTTTATCTTGTATATAGCTGGTTTTTCCATCAATGTACTTACGCTGCTTGGGATAGTGCTTGCTATCGGCTTGGTCGTAGATGACGCTATTGTGGTATTGGAGAATATTTACACAAAAATAGAGGAGGGCATGACACCGCGCGAGGCTGCCTTCAAAGGCTCCGAAGAGATTTTCTTTGCCGTTATTTCCACTACTATCACGCTTGCTGCCGTATTTATGCCCGTTATTTTCTTGCAAGGTATTATTGGCAGATTATTCAAAGAGTTTGGCGTAGTAGTGGCGGGTTCGGTGATTATTTCTGCTTTTGTAGCCCTGACCCTTACGGTCATGCTTTCTGCTAAGATATTGAAACATAGAGAAAAGCATAATTGGTTCTATAACGCTACAGAGCCATTTTTTGTAGGCTTAAACAATTTCTACAAAAACTCTTTATTAGCATTCATGAAGGTCAGGTGGCTTGCTTTCCCACTTTTGGTATTTGCCGTATTTGTTATCTATCAGATATTTGGGATTTTGCCCGCCGAGTTAGCTCCCTTGGAAGACCGTTCGGGCTTGCGTATCTCGACTACTGCCCCCGAAGGCACAACCTTTGATGCGATGGATGCGCTTATGGTGCGAGCAGGGAAATTCACAAGCGAGCAAATAAGCGAAAGCGAGCGAGAGGCTATCATTACAATTACTTCACCCCCGTTTGGCGGCGGAGCTGCCAATACGGGCTTTGTACGGCTCGTACTCAAGCCCGCATCAGAACGCAAACGCAGTCAGCAACAAATAGCAGACACACTTACTAAAGTAATGCGTCAAATTAGCGAGGCAAGAGCAATCGTAATTCAGGAGCCTACTATTGGCGGCAGACGTAGCGGGCAGCCCGTTCAGTACGTAGTGCAAGCGGCAACTTTGGAAAAACTCATTAAAATTTTGCCTGAGTTTATGGCAGAGGTGAACCAAAACCCCAATTTATCGGCAGCAGATGTAAATTTGAAGTTTACCAAACCAGAAATTCGTATAGAAATAGACAGAGAAAAAGCAAGTAACTTGGGCGTGTCTGTGGCAGACGTAGCACAGACGCTTCAGTTAGGCTTTAGCGGACAACGTTTTGGCTATTTTATGATGAACGGCAAGCAATTCCAAGTGATTGGGGAATTGAAAAAAGAAGACAGAAGCAAACCATTGGATTTGAAATCTTTGTACGTAAAAAATCGTGCAGGCAAACTTATTCAATTAGACAATTTGGTAAAGCTCAAAGAAAGCAGCAGCCCCCCTTCGCTCACGCGCTACAATCGTTTTGTGTCTGCTACCATTTCTGCAAACCCCGCTACAGGCAAAACGCTTGGGCAAGGCTTGGCGGCGATGGACGAAATTACAAAAAAGGTAAGAGCGAAAACAGGAGAAAACTTTACCACTGCTTTGGCAGGTCAGTCAAAAGAGTTTGCTGAAAGTTCGTCAAGTTTAGCTTTTGCTTTCCTATTAGCACTCATACTGATATACTTAGTATTGGCAGCACAGTTTGAGAGTTTCCGCGACCCATTTATCATCATGCTTACCGTGCCTTTGGCGTTGGCAGGTGCTTTGTTTTCACTTTGGTACACCGACCAAACAATGAATATTTTTAGCCAAATCGGTATGATTATGCTCATTGGTTTAGTTACCAAAAATGCCATTCTGATTGTAGAATTTGCCAACCAACGTAAAGAGCAGGGATTGAGCAAATTAGAAGCGGTCAAAGAAGCTGCTGTTTCCCGTTTCCGCCCTATTCTGATGACCACACTTTCCACAGTATTGGGTATTTTGCCCATTGCTTTGTCGCTTGGTGCGGGAGCAGAAAGTCGCGTAGGTATGGGGATTGCCGTAGTTGGCGGTATGTTACTTGCCACAGGACTAACACTTTACATGATTCCTGCTATCTATTCCTACCTTTCTACGGAGTACAAGCCCGTAGCACCGTTAGGAGATATAGCTCATGAGGAAGCCAAAGAAACGTTGGAAATAGAAAGTATTTAAAAAATCTTTTTACTTAAAATTTCTGCAAACTTTAAAATTCTTCTAACTTTGCAAACTTATTTGTTTTTTTGAAAACCCATAGAAATTATAAAGCTATATCAATATGAAATTTGTTGTACCTTCATCAGTATTACTCAAGCAACTAACCGCCCTTAACGGTGTGATAGTAAGCAACCCTGTTGTTCCTATATTGGAAAACTTTTTGTTTGAAATCAAAGATAGCAAACTGATAATTGTTGCTTCTGACTTGCAGACTTCGGTAACTGCTGAAATCAATGTAGATGCAAATGAAGATGGCGGAGTTGCCATTCCTGCGAAGATGCTCATAGAAACGTTGAGGAATCTGCCAGAGCAGCCCGTAACTTTTAAAATAGATGATGACACCTATTCTATAGAGATTATTTCTGAAAATGGACACTACAAATTGGCGGGCGAGAACGCTACGGATTTTCCAAAAGTCCCAGAGCTTAAGCAAAGCCAAACTGTAGAGCTTTCCTCAGAAGTAGTAACTACTGCCATTGCCTACACGCTTTTTGCAGTAAGTACAGACGAGATGAAGCCCGCAATGAATGGTGTTTATGCAAATATAAAAGAAGGGAAAGCTACTTTTGTTTCTACAGATAGCCATCGCTTGCTTCGCTACATAAGAACGGACGTATCGGCTACGGCAGGAACAGAAACCGCTATTATTCTCCCTCGCAAGGCACTCACGATGCTCAAAAATACACTTCCAACAGATAATACGCCACTGACCTTGTCTTTTAACAAGGCAAACGCACATTTTTCTTTCGGAAATATGACCATGATTTGCCGCCTCATAGACGAGCGTTTCCCTGATTATGAGAATGTTATCCCGAATAACAATGCAAACCAATTAGAAATAGACCGTTTAGAACTCATTGGTTGTCTTCGCCGTATGTCTATCTATGCCAACAAATCTACTAACCAAGTTCGCTTCAAAATGACTGCAAATAGCTTGGAAATTTCGGCAGAAGATATAGACTTCTCTAACGAGGCAAATGAGAAACTAAACTGCGAATACAGTGGTGATGATTTAGAAATAGGCTTTAACGCTAAGTTTCTGATAGAAGGCTTGAGCAACGTAAGCACACGCCACGTAGTATTTAAGTTTTCTGAGCCAAACCGTGCCGCAATCATGACTCCTTCAGATATGGACGTATCCGAAGACTTGATGATGCTCATTATGCCCGTCATGCTCAATAGTTACTATTAAAATATACTTTCGTCTTAGGATAAAATTAGAAAAACAAGTCTTTGCCCAAAAGCAAAGGTACTTTATAAGGCACAACTATTTGAAAACAGATAGTTGTGTTTTTATTTTTCATAAAAAAACAGTCATTTATGGAAACTCCTCTTAAGCTGATAGAGTGTGTGCCTAATTTTTCCGAAGGCAAAGACACTCAGATAATCACCCAAATCGCCAATGCTGTTCAGTCGGTAGTAGGTGTAAAACTCTTGGACATAGACCCAAATGCAGATGCCAATCGTACTGTCATCACCTTTGCAGGCACTCCCGAATTAGTGTGCGAGGCAGCCTTCCGAGCCATCAAAAAAGCAAGCGAACTGATAGATATGCGGCAGCAAAGAGGGGCGCATCCACGCATAGGGGCTACTGACGTATGTCCGCTTGTGCCTTTGCAGGGAGTTAGCATGGAAGAAACTGTCAAATATGCACATTTGCTTTCCCAAAGAGTAGCAAGCGAATTAGCCATTCCTATATATTGCTATGAAAATGCCGCCTTGAGCGAGGAAAGAAGAAATTTGGCTTTTCTCCGCAAAGGGGAATACGAAGGGCTGGCAGAGCGAATGAAAAACGTCAATTTTCACCCCGATTTTGGCGAAGCCATTTTTAATGCTAAAGCAGGAGCTACAGTCATCGGGGCAAGAGATATTCTGATTGCCTACAACTTCAGCCTAAGTACAAAATCTGTAGAAATTGCCCGACAAATAGCATCAGAAATCAGAGAATCGGGCTATTGGAAAGTGGAAAACGGGCAGAAAGTAAAGGTAGAGGGCAAGCTACAGCACCTCAAAGCGATAGGCTGGTACATGGAGGGCTACGGACTTGCACAAGTTTCCACCAATCTGACCAATTTTAGAAAAACAACACTCCGCACCGTATTCGAAGAAATTAGCAAAATAGCCGCAAAATATGGCGTGCAAGTAGTTGGTACAGAGCTAATAGGCTTACTCCCTCAAAAAGCACTTACCAAAGGCATCAGCCCATTTGAGCCTGAAAAAAAAGTAATAGAATGGCTACTTGGTATTGATGCTTTATCGTAGTTTTTGGGCATACATTTTTTGATAATTTCTACTTTTTTTACCACAGATTTTTTATATTGCAAACGATTGTAATAAACTATAGATTATTATTTTAAACTATTTAGCAATATGAACGAGAAATCAAATTTGAGCAAGGATAGCCTTACAAGACGCGATTTTGTAAAAACTTCTGCTTTGGTTGCAGGTGGTATTCTTACAACAATGTCCGCAGAGGCAGGAGCTTTTGTAGCAGGTGATGACGTAATTAAGGTGGCTTTGATAGGTTGCGGCGGCAGAGGCACAGGGGCAGCAGTGCAGGCATTGAAAACAAAACAAAATGTACGCTTAGTAGCAATGGCAGATGCGTTCAAAGACCGCTTGGACGATAGCTTTAGCAATATCCAAAAGTCTTTCCCAAATCAGAAAGACAGAATAGCTGTACCCGATGGAAATAAGTTTGTGGGCTTTGATGGCTACAAAAAAGCCATTGCATTGGCAGACGTAGTGATTTTGGCAACGCCTCCGGGGTTCAGACCTATGCACTTTGAGGAAGCTGTAAAAGCAGGAAAACATATTTTCATGGAAAAACCCGTTGCGGTGGATATGCCAGGTATTCGTAAAGTATTGGAAATGGCAGAAGTAGCCAAGCAAAAGAAACTCAATGTGGTGGTAGGTTTGCAGCGTCATTACCAAACAAACTACCGCGAACTGATGAAAAGAATCCAAGATGGTGCTATTGGTGAGATTACTTCGGCACAAGTCTATTGGAACAATGATGGCGTTTGGGTAAATGAAAGACAGCCCAACCAAACAGAAATGGAATACCAAATGCGTAACTGGTACTATTTTAATTGGCTATGCGGCGACCATATCGTAGAGCAACATATCCACAATATAGACGTGGTAAACTGGGCAAAAAATGCGTACCCCGTAAGGGCGCAGGGCATGGGCGGAAGACAGGTACGCAATGGCAAGCAATTTGGGGAAATTTATGACCACCATTTTGTAGAATACGAATACGCTGACGGAACGATTATGAATAGCCAATGTCGTCATATACCAGGCACTATGTCCAGAGTTTCGGAGTTCTTGCAAGGTACAAAAGGCAAGGCTACTACCAACGGCTCAACAACTATCATGGATTTGAAAGGCAACAAAGTGTGGGAATATAGGGGCAAGGACGACCCCGACCCATATCAGCAAGAGCATACAGAACTTTTTGAAGCCATTGCCAAAGGAGAATTTAAGTTTTCAGATGCGGAAAATGGGGCAAAGAGTACAATGACAGCCATCATGGGCAGATTGGCAACCTATTCAGGGCAGGTAATAAACTGGGACGAAGCCCTAAAATCTGACATCAATCTGATGCCAAAAGAGTTTTCTTGGAGTGCGTTACCGCTCGTACTGCCAGATGCCAACGGACTCTATCCGATAGCCGTACCGGGCAAAACAAAAGTTATCTAAGATTTCTTTCTAAAGTAAAACGAACCTACTATCACATTGGTAGGTTCGTTTTTTTTATATACTTTTGTAGTGGGGCTTTAAAACTACAAACATGAAAGAAATTTTAAATCATTTATTTGAATACAAGACACTTAGCAAGGATATTTCCAAAGAAGTATTGATGAATTTGGCACAGGGACTTTACAATAATAGCCAAGTAGCTTCTTTTATGACCGTTTTTCTGATGCGAAGTGTAACCGTAGAGGAGTTAAGCGGCTTTCGCGAGGCAATGATGGAACTGTGTATGCCGCTTGATGTGAGTGCCTACAATACTATAGATGTTTGTGGAACGGGCGGAGATGCAAAAGACTCCTTCAATATCAGTACTATAGCAAGTTTCATTGTAGCGGGTGCGGGGCAGATGGTCGTTAAGCATGGCAACTACGGTGTTTCCTCTGTTTCTGGCTCGTCCAATGTTTTACAGCACTTCGGCTATCAGTTTACCAACGATAAAGATTTTCTCATCAGGAAGTTAGAAACTTGCAACATTTGTTTTTTGCACGCTCCTCTCTTTCACCCCGCCATGAAAAATGTAGCTCCTGTTCGCAAAGAACTCGGCGTAAAAACTTTTTTTAATATGCTCGGGCCCATGGTCAATCCCGCAAACCCAAACAGCCAGTTTGTAGGGGTTTTTAGCTTGGAGTTGGCTCGTTTATACGGTTATTTGTATCAAGGCTTGCATAAAAACTACTCGATTGTTCACTCTTTAGATGGCTATGACGAAATTTCTTTGACAGGAGATTTTAAAGTAATTGATAATCAGGGAGAAAAGATATTTAAACCGCAAGATTTGCTAGCTGGAACGCATCTGCCGCAAGCCTTATACGGAGGGGAAACAGTTGCTGCTGCCGCACAGATAGTTGAGGATATCCTTAGCGGAAAAGGAACAAAAGCACAGAACGAAGTGGTAGTAGCCAATGCTATTTTTGGCTTGAAAACGGCACAGCCACACCTGAGCATCGAGCAAGCGAAAGAGCAAGCAGAAGACTCATTATTTGGTGGAAAGGCAAAGCGAGTTTTTCTGAAGTTGGTAGAAAACTAAGATGATAAAATAGAACCGCAGAGAGCCACTTTCACACACTTTAACAGTGTTAAGTCTTCTTAAAAACCTCTTAATATTCAAGTGATTAGCTTATTTTTGTAGTGTTACATATCAAGATTTTTATCCATTGTTTTTTTGTTTTGTGAGAGAATTATTACTATTAATATCAACTTTTTTTCTGCTTACGCCCGTTTTTGCTTTTCAGTCAGATACCCTGTCTGTAGCCAAATCTGCTATAGTTTCTGATAGTTTTTACATCAAAAACGTATTGATTGAATGTCATCAAAAGACGATTGACCGCATTATTTTGAGGGAATTGGCGTTCAAAAAAGGTGGAAAAATAGCCAAAGCAAGCATAGATTCTACCTTGCAGCGCGAGGCAAGCAAGATATTTAATACAGGACTTTTTGTAGTAACTGATGTATATCCTATTCCTATCAAAGGCGATACCATTAACCTATTGGTAAGTTTGGTAGAAAAATGGTACTTCTATCCCGTACCTATTTTTGAACTTGCTGACCGCAATTTTAACGAATGGTGGCAGCAACGCAACAGAGATTTGAGTCGTGTAAATTTTGGTATTCGCTTTACCCAGCAAAACTTCAGAGGACGAAACGAAACCTTGAAAATATTGGTGCAGTTAGGTTTTATAGAGCGGATTGGCTTCGAGTACAAGATTCCCTACATCAATCATAAACAGACTACAGGCTTGATTTTTAAGATAGACTACGTGCAGAACAAAAACTTAGCCTACAGAACAGAAAATAATAAACTTGCCTTTGCCAAAAGTGAAAATGTACTCAGGGAACGCTTTTGGACATCTTTGGGTTTTTTCAAAAGAAATGCTTTTTATAATACCCACCAATTTACTACAGGATTTGATTATCAGCTAATTAAAGACACACTTTTTAATCTAAATCCCGATTACCTCGTAGGCAATCGGCGGCATCAGCAGTATTTTTATCTAAACTATATCTATACGCACGATAGCCGCGATATGGCTACTTATCCGCTCAAAGGCTCTTTGCTTAATTTTTCTGCTGCCCAAAAAGGCTTGGGTAATTTTGACGACCTTTCCCAGTTTGAAGTCAAATTTGTGGCGGCAAGGTTTTTTCACTTATCAAAGCCCGAAGCAAAAAAACCATTTTTCTATTCGGGAAGTATTCGCGGTTTTATTTCTTTTCCGAGCTACCGACCTTATTCGGAGCTAAGAGGTTTTGGCTATAGCGGTGATTTTATCAGAGGCTATGAACTCTATGTGATTGATGGACAGCACTTTGGTATTTCTAAAAATACCCTAAGGTGGCGGCTGATTTCTACAAGAAAAAATTTGAGCAAATTTATGCCCTTGCAGCAGTTTAGCACCCTGCCTATAGCCGCCTATCTCAAAACCTATTTGGACGTTGGTTACGTAAAAAATAGTTTTGTAGGCGATAGCAACAAGCGGCTCACCAATACGCCTTTGTGGGGGAGCGGCATGGGCTTAGATGTACTTTTATACAACAGTCTGCTTTGGCGATTCGAGTATTCCCGCAATAGGCAGGGAGAATGGGGTTTTTTCTTTGGTTTTGAAGCCGATTTCTAAAAGACTAACTACAGATAACTGTTTGGGTTTGGACAGCCACTAATTTTTCGGGGTAGGTATGCCATGTTTGAATCCTAATTTTTTTTTCCTGATTTTCAAGAATTTGAATGGCTGTAATAGCACTTTCTTGCTCAAAACTATGGCAGAGCAAATGAGGCTGCCAGAGCAAATCTTTCTCAAAATCAATAAATTCATTTTTTTTGAAATCGTGAAAAGAAATATTTATTTGATAATCAAGGTTTTGGAAGGTATTTTTATGAAAAAAATCTGTATTTATTTGTTGTTGAAATAACAGATTAGCGGAATGAGGAGAGGGTAAGCAACTTAGTATTTCACAAAAATAATTGGGGAGAGATAGAAAATGCGAACTGCCTATCACCGCCAAATCTATATCAATCTCGCCAAAAGTAATCTTCTCTCGCTTTATCACTTGCCTTTCTACCTCTATCGGCAGTTCTCTGAGGGCGTAATAATGAAGCAAATATGGATTCTGGTGAGCTATTCCCATGATTTTAGGCTTTCCTCGTAATATTGTATGATTACCTGCGTATCCAATGTATTGATTTCTACCTCTATTTTTTGCAAGTCTTTGGGAAAATGGAATAAACTTTTCACCACTTCGGGCGTGAGAAATAGTAGATTATCAAAGCCAATTTCTGACTGGATACGATTTTGTATTTTTTCTATGAATTGCTCCTGCGTATTTACCCCCAAATTCTGGCTCGCTATTACAAAGCCCCACTGCCCAAAAGTAGGCACATAAGCGGTATAAGGCACTACAGACTCGAATACTTCGGCAAGCGTACTTTCTATGCACCAAAAGGTTTTTTTTGCAAAATATGGCGAAGTAGATTGCGTAATCATCAGACCGTCAGCAGAAAGGCATTTTTTTACCATTTCATAAAACTCCTTTGAGTAGAGCTTTCCCAAGCTCGTATCGTGCGGGTCAGGCAGGTCTATGATGATGAGCGAATAGCGATTATTAGTTTGCTTAATGAAATTAAATGCATCTTGGTTAAAAATCTTTACTTTTTCATTGTTCAAAGAGTTTTTATTAAGAGCAGTAAAGACAGGATTATTTTTTGCCAAGTCAGTTACTTCGGCATCTAAATCTACCAAATCTATATGCCCTATATCTTTGTATCTCAGTATTTCTTTTACTGCCAAGCCATCGCCGCCGCCAAGAATGAGTATTTTCTCTCTGTTTTGGGTGAGTGCCATCGGCAAATGCACCAGCGATTCGTGGTAACGATATTCATCTGTAGTAGAGAACTGCAAACTCCCATTCAAAAAAAGACGTTTGTCATCATTCCATTCCGTAACTACTATTTTCTGATACGGAGATTGCTTACTCAAAATGATGTTGTCCTGATAAATAAATTGCTCAAAAAAGGTACTTATTTGGAAGGAATACCCAAAACCAGCCACCAAAACGCCTATCAAAACCAAGGTTACTAATTTTTTTCCTTTGCTATTGGTTAGTTCTTTTTCAAAAAATTGAATATTAAAAATAGCTACACCCAAGTTGAGCAAACCTATCAGAAAAGAAGTACGCATGATGCCCATGTAGGGGAGCAAAACCAATGGAAAAAGGACTGAAGCAAGCAAAGCACCTATATAGTCAAAAGAAAAAATATCTGCAAAAGTATCTTTTAAAGTGGAATATTGGTTAATAATTCGGGCTACTAAGGGAATTTCCAAGCCAATAAGTGTACCCAAAATGGCAATCTGCAAGAAAGCAAGCAAGTAATAATTTTCGGTAAGCGAATAGGAGAGATACAAAATGAAGGAGGACAATCCGCCAATAGTCCCCAAAACTATTTCGATGCCCACAAACCAATCTAATAACTGATGATGGAGAAATTTGGAAAAATACGAGCCAACGCCCATGAAAAACATGAACAAGCCTATAGTAATGGAAAATTGCAAAATACTGCTACCCAAAAAATACGTGGAAATGCTCGAAATGAGCAATTCGTACAATATTCCACAACTTGCAATGATAAAGACCGAAGCAAGAAGAACGGGTAGTTGGCTTTGCTTCATCTTATCCACTAATAGCAGATGCAATGATAATGCAAATACCAATGATAATAGCTGCCGCTACTATAGCCGAAGCAACATTTTTATCCTCGCTTATCTGCTTTGACATATCGCCGGGGATAAGCCAATCGGCTACTTTGAAGCCCAAGGCACACATAGCCATACCGACTAATGAATAAACTACAGTACCTACGATACCTTTCTCGATGATAGGTAACTGCAAGATAATGAATTGGAAAATAAAATTGAGCATAGATTTTTAAGGTTTAAGGTTCAAGGTTTATATACTATTACTTTCCAGACCTCGACCCGCCACTGCGAATAGTCCTGCCTGCTGTGCTTGTGCGAAGTTCCTCTTTCTCTCCCTTTCGCCATTTCCCGATGCCCCAGCCGTAGGTAGAAGCATAGTAAAAAGTTACTATGGTCAGAAACAGACCCGTCATTATCAGTATCTTAGTAAAATTTTTCATTTTAGGATTTTTTTAAGCAAGCTAATACCAAAAACAACTTAACTTAACTTCAGGAAAATAACATCATATACGCAATATAGGCAACATTCTTAACAAATCTTGCAAAAGCGGTTTTTTCTTTGTGATAGTATCAATAAACGGCGTATAAATAATTTCATTGTTGATAATACCCGCCATTACGTTTTTCTTACCCTCCAGCAGACCTTCTACTGCCGCTACGCCCATTCTGCTCGCTATAATTCGGTCAAGAGCCGTAGGCGAACCACCTCGCTGAATATGCCCCAAAGTTGTAACACGAATGTCTAACTCACTCAATTCTTGGCGTACTTGGTGAGCCACACTATTGGCATCGCCTATCTGTTCTCCTTCTGCCACTATCACTATCGAAGAGGTTTTTGAATTAAATTTGCCACTTCTTAGTGTTTCTATCACTCGCTCTATGCTATTCGGTCTTTCGGGAATCATCACCAACTCTGCTCCGCCGCCAATACCAGAGCGTAGGGCTATGTAGCCCGAATCTCGCCCCATCACCTCTATAAAAAAAACACGGTCGTGCGAATCTGCCGTATCCCGAATCTTATCTATGGCATCAAGAGCCGTATTTACTGCTGTATCAAAGCCAATCGTGTAGTCAGTACCATATAAGTCGTTATCAATCGTGCCTGGCGCACCTACCGTAGGGATTCCGTACTCCTCATAAAATATTTGCGCACCTGTGAAAGTACCGTTCCCACCAATAGCTACCAAGCCGTCTATGTCAAGTTTCTTAATTTGCTGATAAGCCGTAGCCCTCCCCTCTTTCGTTTTAAACTCCTCGCAACGGGCAGATTTGAGCATCGTTCCTCCTCGCTGTATGATATTACTTACCGAATGTGATTCCAACTTGCGAAAATCGCCTGTAATCATTCCTGCATACCCTCTGACGATGCCGTACACATTCAAATTGTAGTAAATTCCAGCCCGCACTACCGCCCTGATGCACGCATTCATGCCCGGTGCGTCCCCTCCTGACGTAAAGACCGCAATGTTTTTCATGTTTGTTAAATTTATTCTAAGCAAATAAAATGTAAAGTTGTTAGTTTACTTTAAAAAATGCAAATTTGTAAGTGATTCTGTTTGCCATGTCTTTGCGTGTTTTAATCGCTATGGCTAATATTAAATAGTTTAATAATTGTTTATCAGTACATTAAACTAAAAAATAGTGAATAATAAATTCTTTTAAAAAAAGTAATTTCTGTATTATGAAAATGATTTGCCATGTTTAATGGTATATTTGCAATCAACTTCTAAGTTAAAAAAGGTAAAATTAAATTTTACAAGCAACTTCACAGACTATTTTTAGCATCTTTGCAGAACTATCCTACGTATAAACAAGTTGTAATCGAGTTCTTGTGTCCCGAAAAAAGCATGGCAAGTCCAATTTTTTTCAAAAAACAATCTTAGTATGAATAAATTGATGAGAAATGTAGTTATTTACATTCAAATTTTAGTCTTAACATCAACTTTTTTTGCTTTTTCTTCTGTTTTTGCCCAAAAAACAATCATCACAGGAAAAGTTACAGATACAGAAACAGGTGAGCCTATTCCCTTCGCCAATGTGCATTTTAAAGGCTCTGCCAACAATGGCACTACCACAAGTTTTGATGGTTTCTTTAAACTTACCACAGACCTTGCTCCCTCCGATTCCTTAATTGCTTCTTTCGTAGGCTACAGCACGAGGGCAAAGTTTGTAGAAAAAAATAAAACGCAAGTAATTAATTTTCAGCTTGCTCCGCAAGTAACTACTTTGCAAGCTGTAGTAATCTCTGCCAAAAATTATGAAAACCCTGCGTGGGAGATTCTAAGGAATGTAATGAAGAATAAGGAGAGAAACGACCATAGGGGTCTTGATGCCTATTCTTACGAATCTTATAACAAAACAGAAATAGACATTGATAATATTTCGGAAAAGTTCAAAAAACGCAAGCTAATACAAAAAATTACTGCTCTTATAGACTCCGCAAAAAGTGTAGCGGGCGAAGATGGCAAGCCAATTATTCCCGTATTTATATCAGAAGCACTGTCGGATTATTATTGGCAGAGTAATCCAGAGAAAAGGAAAGAGATAGTAAGAAAAACAAATATTCAGGGGATTGCCGTAGAAGAAAATAGTATTATTTCCCAAATTGTAGGCACTTCTTTTCAGCAGTATAATTTTTATAGAAATTGGTTAAAAATATTAGATAAGGATTTTATTTCACCCATTGCAGACGGCTGGAATGGCTTTTATGACTATGATTTGAAAGATAGTACGGTAACGAATGGCATGAAAACGTATCGTTTAGAGTTTTTTCCAAAACGCCCGCAAGATTTGGCTTTTACAGGGACTATGTGGATTACTGACTCTGTTTATCACTTTGCCCTGCGCCGAATAGACGTAACGATTGACAAAAAGGCAAACCTTAACTTCATAGAAAAAATTAAAATTCAGCAGGAACTTGCCCCTACGGAAGCGGGAAAGGCTTGGCTACCCTCTAAGACTCGTGTGCTTGTGGACGTAGGCGAGATAAAAGACGACTGGGCGGGAGTGCTTGCAAAATCATATATTTCTAACAAGAATTTCGTGATTAATCAGGTAAAAGAAGCAAAGTTTTTTGATGAAAATATTACGGTGCTGGAGGATGCAACCCTCAAAGACAAGGAGTTTTGGGAAAAAAATAGGCATGATTCGCTCTCTATAGCCGAAAAAAATGTGTATCAAATGATAGACACTATTCGCAAGTTGCCTATCGTGCGAAACTACATAGAGATAGCTGATATTGCCATCAACGGCTACAAGACTGTTGGGAAAGTGGATTTGGGTACGTACATTTTCCTCTATGCTAACAACAATATCGAGGGGCATCGGATGCGGATGGGCATCAGAACCAATGCAGATTTTAGCAGAAAAGTGATATTAAGCGGCTATTTGGCTTACGGCACTTTAGACCAAAGGTTTAAGTATCGTGTTGGTTTTGACTACATTGTATCTCGCAAGCCTTGGACGATGATTGGCTTTTCGAGCAGGTACGACATTGCCCAAGTAGCTATACAAGGTTCTGACTTTAGCAGTAGAAGTGATGCTCTCTTTGCATCTTCGGTAACTTGGGGAACTTTGGTGAATCGCCGCCCTTTTATGCAGCAACTCAATGATTTTTATGTGCAAACTGATATAGTGAAAGGGTTTACACAAAAAATAACGCTTAGTAATCAAAGTTTTGACCCTATGTTTAGCTTTGAATACTTGCAAGACGGAGAAAGGCAACGGTCTTTTGTCAATACACAAATTACTTTTGAAAGTCGGATTTCTTTCAAAGAGCAGTTTGTGCAAAGGGAGCTAAGCCGAGCGGCTATTAATGTGCGAAATACACCCGTCATTACTTTGCGCTATGTAATAGGTATCAAAGGATTATTAGGTAGTAATTTTTCATACCACAAATTTATTGGAAACATTACACAACAGATGCGATTAGGAGCATTGGGACGAGGAACCTACTCGCTCACAGGCGTATATATTCCTACAACACTCCCCTACCCGCTCTTAGAGGCACATTTGGGCAACCAAACTTGGTTTTATAATCAGTTTTCTTACAATCTGATGAATTTTTTTGAGTTTGTGAGCGACCACGCCCTTTCTCTGAGTTATACGCATCGTTTCGAGGGACTTTTATTTAATAGATTACCACTGATTAAAAAGTTAAAATGGCGTTTGGTAGCCACAGGAAAGATACTTTACGGAGGATTAAGAGATGAAAATTTTAATTTGATACCTAACACTGCTGCTGACGGCACGCCTATTAAACCTTTTACGGGCTTGGGCAAAGAACCTTATATAGAAGTTGGGTACGGCATAGAAAATATTTTTAAATTCTTGCGGGTAGATTTTATTCACCGACTTACCTACATAGACAAGCCAAACGTGAACAAATTTGGCATACGCTTGGGTGCGCAATTTAGGCTCTAAAAAATAGATAGCATCTTTTGGGCAAGATGCCATCTATTTAAAATGTCTTACTCGAAGATAATTTTGCGGCTAACTTATGCACGTAAAAATCTTCATATTGCAACAATTTTTCTTTTTTGTCTGACTGCAAAGTAGGCATTTGCAAATATTGCTTAATAGACAAAACCATCAACTCCGTACTTCTTTCTGCATCGTAGAGTTGGATAGATTGTTTCAAAAAATTAATTGATTGCTCATAAGACTTTTGATTGTAAGCATTTACTGCCTTATTAAAATACTGCAAACCAATTAGTTCTGTCAAATCTATTTGCCTTTCTATTTTAAAAAATGAAGTGAAGGCATTTTTTGTATTTTCTTTTGCTTGCTCATATTGCCTCTGATATTCTTTTCTTCGCTTTGCTATTAGGTGTTTGTTTTTCTCAAGCCCAAATTTTCTGTCCGTAGTTTCTATCAATACTTCACCTTCGGAAGTTTGCACAGTCAAGTAAACATGATTGTTAGTTTCGTGGATAGCATACTGAAAGCCTAATTTTTCCAAAGAAAGTGCAAACAGCAACGTACCCGTTAGGCAATCAAACTCCTTTTGCTCCATTGTCTTCGTGAAAGTCGTCAATGCTTTGTAATTGTGCAGGTGCGAATCAAACAATTCGGCAAATACGGCAGCAAGCAATTTTTGGTCAGAAGTATATTTCATCTTCTTCCTATCCAATACATCAAACAAGCCTTGCAATTCATTTTTCAAGAAGTAGGCTTTTTGCTCGTTTATGCTTTCGTCAGTTGCCAGCAAAAGCGAAATGGTAAAATCGTCTTTCCAATTTTGCCAATTCACCACTTTTTGGTGCGTATAAATTGTTGCAGATTGCCCGTACCCTACAAAGCAAACCAACATCATCAGTAGAAAACCATACAGTTTTTTCAATTTTAAATTAATGTTAATAAATAGTGGTATTGTATTAATATTATTCACACAAACTTAACATTAAATTAATATTAAAAAGTTCACTTGCTATGAACTTTTATAAAAAAGAAATTACAAAAAAATAACCTACGGCAAAATTCTAAAAACTTTCGCCATAGGTTATTGATTATGAGCTACTAATAAATTTTTGTGTCAGATAAGCAAACTAAATAAATCTGGTCTTTCATTAATAAGTTGATAGACAATTTTGCGTTCATTCATGCGTTCGAGCAGTTTTTCGTAATCTCCTTTTGCGTTTACCTCGATGCCTATCAGTGCGGGACCTCGCTCTCTATTGTTTTTTCTGGTATATTCAAAATGTGTAATATCGTCATTCGGTCCCAGCACGTCATTGAGAAACTCTCGCAAAGCCCCCGAACGCTGCGGAAAGTTAATGATGAAATAGTGCTTAAGCTCTTCGTATAGCATGGAGCGTTCTTTGATTTCTTCCATTCGAGTAATGTCATTATTGCTCCCACTTACGATGCAAACCACCGATTTTCCTTTAATTTCTTCTTTGTGAAAGTCCAAGGCGGCAATAGAAAGTGCGCCTGCGGGTTCTACCACGATAGCATCTTCATTGTAAAGTTGCAAAATAGTGGTGCATACTTTTCCTTCAGGCACAAGGGTAACACCTGACAAAATCTGCTTACAAATTTCAAAATTGCGACTCCCGACACGCTTTACGGCTGCCCCATCTACAAATTTATCTATCTGGTCTAAGGTAACTACCTCGCCAAGTTCTAAGGCTCGAAGCATGGCAGGCGCACCTTCTGGCTCCACGCCAATTATCTTGGTATCAGGACTTAGCTGCCTGAAATAGCTCCCGACACCCGCTGAAAGCCCGCCGCCGCCCACAGGAATAAACATATAGTCTATATGCTCTGTAGAATCTTCCAAAATCTCCAGCCCCACAGTTCCTTGCCCTTCTATGACCTTCTCGTCATCAAAAGGGTGAATAAAAACACTGTTGTTTTTCTCACAAAATTGGATAGCCTCGTTATAGGCATCGTCAAAGGTATCACCCGTCAGAATTACTTCCACATAGCTTTTGCCAAACATTTTTACCTGCTTTATTTTCTGCTGTGGCGTTGGGGTTGGCATAAAAATAACACTTTTGATTTTCAGCAAGTTACAGGAAAACGCCATCCCTTGAGCATGATTTCCTGCACTTGCACACACTACACCTCGCCTGCGTTCTTCATCGCTTAGGCTGGCTATTTTGTTATAAGCACCTCTTAGCTTGTAAGAACGTACTACTTGGAGGTCTTCTCTTTTTAGCCAAATATCTGCCTGATATTTTTCAGAAAGGTTGTTGTTGCGCTGGAGAGGAGTGCGAATCACCACATTTTTAAGCTCTTTATGGGCATTAATAATGCTTGCGGCAGAGGGAAGTTTTGTTTTCTTTACTGTTTCTACGACTGTATCCATATTATTATAAGCAAATTTGTCTGTAAAACCATTGTGGTAAGCGATGGGTTTTAAAAAGTTATTAAAGCCTACAAATATAGGCATTTGTAAAAAAACTAATTTGTCAATAGGTACATTCTTCTTATTTTATTTATAAGATAGAGTTTTTGGCTCGTAAAACTTTTGGGGTGTATTTGCAGGAAAAGCGTTTCAAACTCCTCATAACGAGCAGGTTCTGCCTGTTTAAATTTTTCAGGACTGATTTTTTTGCCTACCAAATATTTCTCAAATTCATTTTCCATCAGTCATTCACTTTTACGTATTCACTTTCAGTAGCATAAAAAAAACTTAGGTGTTGGTATTTTTTTATAAATGCTTGCAACTCGGCTGAAGTGCCAAATTGCTCTCTGATGTACTGGGAAAGAGGATATAATACCATTTTCTTTTCTTGTATTTCTATTTTATACAAAAAGAAATTGTCTGAAACTGTGATATTTACTTCATCTTTTATCATTTTGATATTAAAATAGACTTGTCCTTCTAAGTGCGAAAGGTGTGCTTTGAAACGCTTTTGTTCCAATTTTTTGTCTTCCTTCCCATAGGTGTTTTCGGTGATGAGGTAGGTAAAATCATCAAACTTTCTGATGTCGTAATTGTCAGGTTCTTCTCGCTCGACTTCGCTTTTCCAAACTCCAATCAATGCCTTATTAATTGGTAAAACAGGCTTATCTATAGGCAAGGGCGACTCATAGGGGCAAGCCGTACAAAAAAACAGTATAAAGAACAGGTATAATAGAGTGCTTTTTTTCATAAATGATTACTTTTCTCAAACAAAGATAGAGAAATTTTCTAAAAAATTTTCTTCTGTATAGGGGTAAGTTTCCCTTCGCTTGTCTTAGTTACGAAAATACGAAAAACTAATTTATATACAAAACTTAAACTTGCGCTGCCAAGCAGTGCCTCAAAAAACTTTGTCTTTTATGAAAACACTTTTTTTAGTTCTTTTAAGTCTTGCTTTGTGCTTTGCAGCATTGGCACAAACCCCAAACAAAAACACAGAAAAATATACGGTAAGCGGTAATATCAAAGACCTAAGCAACGGCGAGGGCTTGATTGGAGCTACTATTTCGGTTAAAGGAATATCCAATGTAGGCACTACCACGAATAGTTATGGCTTTTTTTCACTGACCTTGCCCAAAGGCACATATAGCTTGGTTGTCAGCTATATAGGTTATCTAAACAAAGTAATAACTGTTGATTTTTCTTCCAATAGAATCATTGATGATATTCAGATTTCCGAAGACCACAAGCAACTTCAAGAGGTAGTAGTGGTAGGCAATACTTTGGAGGAGAAGATGCAAAGTGTAGAAATGAGTACCAACAAATTAGAAATAAGTACGATAAAGTCTATGCCTGCTCTCTTGGGTGAGGTCGATATTGTGCGTAGCATTCAGCTGCTACCCGGTGTAAGTACAGTAGGCGAAGGGGCTACGGGTTTCAATGTCAGAGGCGGCGGAGTTGACCACAATTTGATTTTGCAAGATGAAACACCCGTATATAATTCTTCTCACCTTTTTGGATTTTTCTCTGTTTTCAACCCTGATGCTGTCAAAGATGTAAAGTTAGTAAAAGGGGGGATTCCCGCCCAATACGGAGGTCGGTTGGCTTCGCTTCTTGATGTTAGGCTAAAGGAAGGGAATAGCAAAAAATTTGTAGGCTATGGCGGAATAGGCACTGTATCAAGCCGATTGACCTTAGAAGCACCTATTGTCAAAGACAAAAGTTCTTTCATCATAGCTGGAAGACGCACGTATGCCGATATGTTTTTAAAGCTCATGCCTGATAGCACTATCAACCAAAATAAATTGTATTTTTATGATTTGAGTGCCAAATGGAACTACGATTTTGGGCAAAAAGACCGCGTATATATTTCTGGATATTTTGGCAGAGATGTTTTCAAATTTAGCGACCAATTTGGTATGAATTGGGGGAATATTACAAGCACAGTACGGTGGAATCATGTTTTCAGCCCCAAACTATTTAGCAACCTTACGCTGATTTACAGTAATTATGACTACAGCTTAGGCGTACCTTCGGGAGCGCAGGCTTTTGATTGGAAATCTAACATTGTAAATTATAGCGGAAAAGCTGATTTTTCTTATTTTTTGAATGCAAAAAACACCATTAATTTTGGTGGAAGCATCATAAAACACCACTTCCAACCCGGCAAAGTAACGCCATCTAATTCAGGTAGTATATTCAGTCCGTATGAAGTAGCGGGGCAGAACGCATTGGAAACAGGTATTTATTTGGATAATGAGCAGAGCTTGGGCAAGAAGCTTGCCTTGCAGTATGGGGTTCGGTGGTCTTTGTTTAACTACATGGGAGGTCGCACTATCTATGACTATCAGGGAGTTGCGGGGCAGCGCAAAACACCAATTAATGAGCGAAACTATGAAAAAGGAGAGGTAGTAAGTACCTATGGCAACTTTGAACCACGTTTTTCATTGCGTTATACGATTGATGAGGGAAGTGCCATCAAGTTCAGTTATAACCGTATGGCACAGTACATTCACTTAATTTCCAATACTACGGCTGCTTCGCCCTTGGACATCTGGCAACCAACTACCAATAACATCAAGCCTGAACTTGCTGACCAAATTGCTTTGGGGTATTTTAAAAATTTGAAAGATAATACCTATGAGTTTTCGGCAGAGGCGTATTACAAGACGATGACGAACCAAATAGACTACATAGATGGGGCTGACCTCCTGCTTAACAATCACTTAGAAGGCGATTTGCTCTTTGGACAAGGACGCTCGTATGGATTAGAACTTTATGCGAAAAAGAATACAGGAAAACTCACAGGCTGGGTAAGCTATACTCTTTCCAAAACTGAAAGGCAAATAGATGGCATTAATGTGGACTATGCAACGGGCATAAGTAATTGGTATGCAGCTAAGTATGACCGCCGACACAATCTTTCTGCTGTGCTAATGTACCAACCAAGTGAGCGATGGACATTTTCTGCTAACTTTTCTTATATTTCTGGTGTAGCTACTACTTTTCCTGATAGCCGCTATGAGTATGAGGGACTCATCATCCCACACAATTCGGCTGGAACAAGAAATAATTACAGAGTACCTGCTTATCACCGTCTGGACTTGTCAGCGACCTTACACGCAAAAACTAAAAACGGTAAAAAAGGCAGAGGAGAATGGGTATTCACTATTTATAATGCTTACGCTCGCCGCAATCCGTTTAGTGTTTTCTTCCGACAAGAAGTGCAGAAAGATACTCCAACACCAACTACAAACACACAAGCAGTTCGGCTCTCTTTGTTTGGTAGCTTGCTGCCTTCGGTAACTTATAATTTCAAGTTTTAATAACTGCCTAACCCTTCTGGAAAGGGGGAATAGCTCATAATTTTTAATTCATAACTAAAAAAAAAATGAAAACTTCTTTTTTAAATTTCGTTTTAAGTATTTTAACTATTTCTTTTTTAGCATCTTGTGAAGATGTGATAGACATTGATTTGAAGCAAGGAAACACACTGCTCGCCATAGACGGAGGTATCACTACGCTCAATCGTCCTGACACCATAAAACTCACATTGACAGCACCTTACTTTGAGAATAAGCCTGCACCTGCGGTTATAGATGCCCAAGTAAGCATTGCCGACAATGAAGGAAATAAGGAAATACTAAGACAGGTAAGCAACGGCAAGTACATAGTTGGTATGAGGGGCAAGATTGGAAATACTTATACCCTCAATATCAAGTATAAAGGTGAAGAATACGAAGCCATCACCCAAGTAAAAAGAGTGCCTGAAATAGATTCTTTGGTCGTGAGATTCGAGAAACCTTCTAATGCCCAAACAGAGGGCTACTACGTTTATCTTTTTGTACCAGAACCTGCGGGTGTGGGCGATTATTACAGGTTTAAGGTATATAAGAATGATACTTTATGGAATCAGCCATCAGATTTGAGCATTGCTTATGATAGATTAGTTGATGGGAATCGCATTGATAATCTGCAAATTAACTTTAAGCCATTTCATAAAAAAGATAAAATAAAGGTAGAAGTTTTGGCTATTACCGAAGACCACTTTCAGTTCTATACTGAAATGCAGGCACAAATCAATAACGGTGGCTTGAATGCCCGCCCACCCGCCAACGTGCGCACCAATATTCTGAACAAAAACCCAAAAGGAAGCAAGGCTGTAGGCTACTTTGGTGGGGCGGGAATAAGTGCTAAGACTGTCATAGTAAACTAAAATTGATTCACCATTTCCACCAGAGGCTGTCCGAAAAGTACAGCCTCTTTTTTTTATTAAAAATAGACGAGTAAAAAATGGTAAAAATAGTTGCCTAAATCAACTATTTAAAATAACTTTGTGTGTAGAAATATAGCATAAAAAACAACATACAAAATGATGAATCAAACATTAGATTACACACTACCAGAGTTTGAGGAAATTTTACAAAAAACCTCTAAAATTGTGCTGGAGCAGTACAGCCATATAGATTCCCAAAAAGGTTTTTGCAACTACTCTCAAAAAGAGGTAGAAAGTTGGTTTGATGAGCCTCTTCCATTATCAGGTATGGACAGTTTGCAGCTGCTACAGCAGGCAAAAGAGAAAGTAATAGCAACTGCCACAGGAAATTTGGGGCTGAATATGTACGCTTATGTGATGGCGGGTGGCAACCAAATATCTTCTGTAGCTGACCTTTTGACCTCTGTTATCAATCAGAATGCTACCAAATGGCATTTGGCTCCCGCCATGACTGAGATAGAAAAGCGAGTAGTCAAGTGGGCAGCCGAAATGATTGGCTATACGCCCGAAGCAGGCGGCGCAATGGTAAGCGGCGGCTCGGCGGCTACGCTTGCGGGACTCACAGTAGCACGAAATATCTTTTTCAAAAAATTAGAAATTAATAAAAACGGACTGTTTGGGCAAAAACCGTTTACTGTTTATTGCTCAAAAGAAACACACAATAGCACAGACAAAAGCATCGCCCTCTTGGGAATCGGGACAAAGCACATCAGGAAAATAGATACAAATGCAGATTTTACGATAAACCTAAAAGCACTCGAAGCGCAAATAATAGAAGATAAAAAACAAGATTTTACGCCTTTTTGCATTGTCGGGAATGCTGGCACAGTCAATACAGGGGCGATTGACGACCTACTTAGCCTCTCCCAAATAGCTAAAAAGTATGATATGTGGTTTCATGTTGATGGTGCTTATGGTGGCTTGGTGTCGTCTTTGCCTACCATAAAAAACTATTATGTAGGCATGGAAAATGCTGATTCTATTGCACTTGATTTCCATAAGTGGCTCTACCAACCATTCGAGATTGGCTGTGTGCTTGTGAGAAATTGGGCTTTGTTGCGAGAAACTTACTTCAAACAAGCGGATTACTTAGACACTCAGTTAGAACAAAAAACTGACCGATTGGAGTTTAACGAGCATTATTTCCAATTATCGAGAAATGCAAAGGCGTTTAAAGTGTGGATGTCGGTAAAAGCGTATGGCTTTGCCAAAATCCAAGAAATGATGCAAAAAGACATTGATTTGGCAGATTATCTTGCCCAACGCATCAAAGAATCTTCAGATTTTGAGCTACAGTCAGCCGCCCATTTGTCTATTGTTTGCTTCAGATATATTGGAAACTGCACTACTGAAAAGGAAATTGTAGAAATCAATCAAAAACTTATCCCTGCACTTGAGGCTGATGGAAGTGTTTTCATCACAGGAACAAAATTAAATAATACATTTGTGCTACGTGCCTGTATCATCAACCATAGGAAACAAACCACTGATATCGATTATTTATTAGAAACAATTAGGAACGTAGCCCGCAAGATTTGATTAAATTTGTGGCATGAAACAGGAACAGATTGACGAAATTAGAGATTTCAATAGATTCTATGCAAAAGTAATAGGTTTGTTGGACAAAACTTTCTTGAATAGCGAGTATTCGCTTACAGAAGTACGTGTATTGTTAGAAATTTATAAGCAGTCAGGCATATTAGCCAATGACATTATGAACTCGCTACAGATTGACAAAGGGTACTTAAGCAGGATTTTGAAAAAGTTTGAAAAGAAACAAATGATTACAAAAAAACAGTCTGACACCGACAGACGGGCTATTTATCTCGAACTTACCGAGTTTGGCAAAAAAGAATTTCTCGAAGTCGATACTGCCACAAACCTTCAAATCGATACTATTTTCTCTCATTTTTCTGAGGCAGAGCAGCAAACTCTTATAGAGAATATGAATAAAATCAAAAATATATTACAAAAGAAGTAAAATAAATGGTTTTTCATTCCCTCAAACTGGGCTAATGACAACAGCGCAAAAGATTTACAGATTATGAATAATTTTAATCGTTTATTAATTCTATTTACATTAATTACCACTTTTGCGATTTATCAAACTCCTGATTGGTATGGTTCTGATTATTCAAAAATAGCAGATAAAGTTATTTTCTTATGCTTAGTGGCGAACCTTTTTATCGTTTTTGTAAGAAATACATTTTTTATTGAAAATCAGATACTTAAAATAAGTTTTTATATACAGCTTTTTTGTATATTTATTTATTTTACTTCTGGAATAGAACATTTAGAAGAACCCATAAATGTCTATTCCTTAAGAGTTAATTTTTTATTCAATTATAATTTTAAGATTAACAAAAATGATAGTGATTTATTTTATGTCTTTAATTTTTTTTCTGTAATCTCATTTTTTACAATTCAAATAGTAATTGTTTTGTACCAGATTACTCATTTTCTATTTGGTACTAAAGTAAAATGAGAATTATATCCCCCGTTCTGCGGCTACACAGAACGGAGGTGCATTGAAGTTAAAGAGTTGTCAGTGGGACACTGACAATAGCAGAGGTTAAATACATAAATAGTTATGCAAACAGGAATAACATATATCTATGCTATTGTTGAGCAGGATAGTATAATGAATAGATTATTCAAGGCATCCGCCTTGATGAGAGAACTTAATGAAACAGTTTTGGATAAGGATTATGGAAAAGGAGTAAGTCTTTACTTGATGGTAGGGAAGTTATGCCAGCCCCGTCTCGACCACATAACAGAAGATGAGGATACTTTTGATGGAAGGAAAGATGTGGTGGATTATAGGAAGATAAAAAAAGAATTTACTTATTATCCTGCTTTGATTGTGTATCAAAAAGACTATGACTTTTTAATGACTTGTAGTGATGAAGAATGGTTACATTTGATTGCTCAAAAATTTCTTGAAGGAATTAGTAAGATTGAGGAAAATAATATAAAAAATTTTGATACTAAACAGTTTTATCAAGATGTAACTGATTTCTTTAAATCAAAAGGGATATTGTAGCTATACTGTTTGTCCTGTTGGGCGGGATTTGTGATCTCGCCCTTTTTTGCCGTTGAATTCTATGACAAAACCAACTCTTTTTGATGGTTTTTATCATATTTTTTTCCAGATTGGACACAGGCAAAGATTCTTTGAATAATCTTATTTCTTA
>REAZ01000024.1 GCA_004294445.1 Cytophagales bacterium | reverse complement strand
ATATTTTATCTTGTCTAATAGCGTATCAATTTTACCCTAACAAACCAAATGTGTATTTTGAAAATTATGCCTAAAAATAATCCCAAGTTCACGTTATTTTACTTGTTGGCGAATTTTACTCAAAATCTTCGTACAGCAAGTATTTTTTTCTCATCACTTTGTAGTCTGCCAGCTCTTTTTGCCAACTTAGGCGTATTTCGTCCTCTGTTTTTCCTGCTTCTATCATATTTCTTAGGCGTTCTGTGCCTGCCAAACGATTTATGAAATCATTAAGGAAAAATTTAGCTTTGTTGGGTGATGCCTGATAAAACTTAATGAGTTCCTCCAAAGAAAAGCGGTATTTCCAATTTTGCGTCTGCCGCAAGTCCACACCATAACAAACTTGGTCTTTGAGTGGAGGATTTTTTGCTCCTTCGGTACTTTTTGGGGTGAAAGAAAAAGTTTTGTCGGGATAGTCGGGATAGCCTATCATTTGGAAAGGACTATCTGTACCGCGCCCCAAACTTGCCATTGTTCCCTCAAAAAAACATAAGGACGGATATAGGTATATTGCTCTGTCGTTGGGCAAATTAGGGGAGGGTTTGATGGGCAAAGAATATTTGCTTTTGTGCGTATAGTTCTGACATTTAACTACTTCCAATTTGCATTTTAGCTTGTTAGGGAGCCAGCCTTCGCCGTTAATCATAGTAGCTAACTCGCCTACTGTCAAGCCATGTACCACAGGAATCGGGTGCATCCCCACAAAAGATTGGTGTTTCATCTCCAACACAAAGCCATCTACATAGTCGCCGTTGGGGTTAGGGCGGTCAAATATCATAAGTGTTTTGCCCTGCTCGGCACAGGCTTCCATTACATAGTGCATAGTGCTGATATAGGTATAAAATCTCGTCCCAACGTCCTGAATATCAAATATTACTATGTCAATATTTTTCAGATGCTCCTCGCTTGGCTTGCGGTCTTTACCGTACAAAGAGAGCAAGGGCAAGCCCGTTTTGCTATCTGTGGCATTGCTAATTTTCTCACCTGCATCAGCAGTGCCTCTGAAGCCATGCTCTGGGGCAAAAATTTTCTTTACATTCACTTTTTTCTCCAATAGCCAATCTACTATATGTTTTCCCTCTACTTCTGAGGTTTGATTTACAACCATTGCTACGTTTTTATCTTTGAGCAAGGGAAGATAGCTATCAAACTGGGCAGCCCCTACCACTATTTCGCTGACCTGCCTTGCATTTGCCTTGCTCGTACTTGCGAGGTTTGCCACAGGTCTGGGTGTGCTACATTGGATAAAAATAGCACTGAAAATACTTAGTATTAAAAACTTTCTCATATCTAAAATGGTTTTGAACCAGAACAGTTATTATTGCAAAGAAAAGTAAGCCAAAAAAATTTCTGCAATAATGATAATTTTTACTGAAAATTTGAGATTAACTACTTAAATTTTATTTTACAAAGTGTTTTGTTTAAAATTGTAGCCTTAACCAACTCTTACCAATAAATGTAGTAAATATGGATTCAATGATTGATTTTTTTAGCAATATTCCAAGCATATATAGAGCAGGAATACTCATAGGCGGCTTGGTCTTTTTTTGGATAATAGAGGGTATAATTCCTTTGTTTGCAATAAATTACGATAGATTGCGGCACACAGGACTTAATCTTTTTTTCACAGCCACAACACTGATTATTAATGTTGCTTTTGCCTCGCTTATTTTGGTAAGTAGCGATTGGGCAGTGGTAAATAAGTTTGGCTTGCTGCATATTTTTGAGATGCCAACTTGGGTTTTTGCGATAGTGGGAATGTTGGTTTTGGACTTGGTTGGTGCGTATTTTATTCACTGGTTGGAGCATAAAACGCGCTGGATGTGGCGTTTTCACCTAATTCATCACACAGATACACACGTAGATACTACCACGGCAAATCGACATCACCCTGGCGAAAGCGTGTTTCGGGCTGTGTTTACCATCATGGCGGTACTCATTACGGGTGCGCCTATGTGGTTGGTGATGATGTACCAAAGTGCCTCTGCCTTACTTTCGCAGTTTAACCACGCCAATATTACCTTGCCCAAAGCCATAGATACTGCCCTAAGTTGGGTAATAGTTTCGCCGAATATGCACAAAGTACATCATCATTACGTATTGCCGCTCACAGATACCAATTATGGCAATATTTTCTCTGTTTGGGATAGATTATTTGGCACTTTCGCTTATGTAGCCGACATAAAATCATTGGTCTATGGGATAGATACGCACTTCAAACCAGCAGAACATTCAGACATGGGTAATTTATTGAAAATTCCTTTTCAAAACTACAGACCACCTGTAGGGGTAGATTTGGCAAAGGAAAGTGCAATAATTGGTAAAAAAAACATTGATGTTTTGTAACTTTGCAGAAAAATTAAATATTCGTAATAAAGATGTTCAATATTAGTGATAGAATCGTATGTATTAATGCTGATTTCTCAATGTATCCCAATATTTTTGAGATTTACCAGCAGCTTCCAAAACTACAAGAGGTTTACACAGTAAGAGAGAAGCAGTTTGTAGATGGGCAGGGCTACCGCTTGTTACTCGAAGAAATAGCCAATGCACCTATTTACATAGATGCCGTAAAAGGAAAGGTAGAGCCAGGGTTTAATGCAAGCCGCTTTGCCCTGCTTTCTGACCCTATCAAAGTGAGTAGGGAGGAATACGAGGAGGTATATGCCTGATTTTGAGATATAGACTAACTGTCTGTAAGCTATACAAAAAGTGTTGGGGATGCCTGATAGTTGTTATTAATCTTAAAATCAGGCTTCCCGCCGCTTTCTTTGGTCTTGCCATCTTTTCGGATAATAAAAGTCTTAGCCTCTAATTGATTGAAAATATTTCTAATCTTCCTTTTAAAATTATCAAATTCGCTTACGTTTTTTATGGTCTTATATTTTTTTAAATACAGATATGTTCCTATGCTATTCGCACTTGCTATCTCTATGGAATTACCAAAACTATTATATAAATACAAGACTTGTAAAGTTTCTTGATAATCATATTTTAGCATATCCCAATCTTGCCCCAACAGTAACTTTAATTCCTGTGAAAAATCTGATTTCATCAAAGTTCTATCTACTTGATAAATAGGGTATAACTCTGGGCTGCTTGGGTTTTTAAAAATTAAGCCTTGTTCCTCTAAGGTCGCAATGATGTTGGCGTGATTATTATCGGCTGTAATCAGGATAGTATATTTTTCTACTCTATTAAGCATTTCCGATTTCCTAAAAAATGCCAACATAATTTTTTCTTCTTCGGTGAGTTCTCTATCAATCTTGTGCTTGATATAGCCCGAAAATCCATCTAACCAAAACTTTGCTTCATCATCATAGACCTTACCTTTGGGAATATATAATCTGATTTCATCTTGTGAAAGAATGTAATAAGGTACGTCTATTTCATTATCGAGGCAAGCATCTATCAATGAAGTCAAGCCTCGCCCCTTTCCTTCCCAATACCTAAAGCTCTTAAGAAGATGTGTTAATTTGGGGTTGCGGGCTACTTGCAGCGGAATAATTCTTCTAATTTTGCCAAACTCTGTATCTTCGTTAATCCGTTGCCTGCGCTCAAATAGCCCAGGGTTACGAATCATCAAACTTTCTTGTGGACGAATTTCAACTATCACGAATCGATTGCTTCTATAATCCCTATGAGCAAAGGCATTATTGACGCTTTCTCTGATAAGAGATTCGGGATATTCTGGTGCTGCTGTTCCACCGTTAGTATATGCCGTTCCTATTCTGATATTCCTTCGAATAAAATTATTGGTGCGCTCTATAAGCTCTACTATATTATCTTCTATAATTTCTCTGTCATCATCTATTTTTTTACTGTCAGAGATAACAACATAACAATTAGCTTCACATTTACCTTGAATATATCTTTCTGGTTCTGAGGCGCATACTAACATTCCTAAAAGAGTAGGCTGCTTATCTCGAACAAAATTTTCTTTTTGTAGAAAGGGTAAAGCTGTTTCTATGCTTGTTTTTAAGGTTTCACCTCTTTTTTTCCCTTCATTGAATTTATTGATGTATTTGTTCAATATATTAACGTCCAAATCTGCAAGGCTTGCCTCTTTTATGACCTCAAGTTCTCGATTTTGGATAATTTCTTTTTTTACTTCCTCATATTTTTCTAATTCTATCTTACTTATTTCGTGGTCGCCTGTAATCTTGCGAGTATATGCTTTGCCTTCATAGAAAGCGTATTTATCTTCGGCACTAAGTTCCTCTACATATATGATTAAGATTTTTCCCTCAAGAAAATTTCTTATTTCAAACTTCGAAATGAAAATAGACAAATCTAAGGCATTTCCTTGCTCATCTGTAAATTTTTTTGGAAGGTCTTGTTTGATATGATTTTCATTAGATTTGCTATTGTCGTAGCCCATGTGTTTATAGGCTTTGACTTGCCCTTTGGGTGGATTATCTATTTCTTTAATACCAATTACTATCACACCGCCATTGGTATTCAGGAAGGCACATACACTTTTGTACCAATCATGACCCCAGCCTGCTGACAAATCTTTGAGTTCGAAACGGTCTGTTTCTACCTCTTTGTAGGTATTTGTTTGGATACATTCAGCGATAATTGCTAAGTTTTTACTAATAAAGTCCATATACGAGCCTATTTTTGTACATTTGTGGTTCAAAATTACTCAAATTTATGTTACTTTGAAAGTGTAAATAGAAGAAAACATTTTGGTTATCTAAAAGAACACAAAAAAAGCAACCTCTTTTTGGTTGCCTCTCTTGTATTTTTTATACTTTCATTGAATTTAATAATAATTTTCATTTTTCATGATAGCAGCAAGCACTATATAAGCGATGACAGGGAAGCCAACACCCAAAAAGAAAGAGGCTACAAAGCCAATTCTGACGATTGCAGGGTCTATACCAAAATGCTCACCAAGACCACCACATACCCCTGTTATCATTTTATGACGTTCCGATTTTACTATGTTCATATACATTGAGTATTAAATTTTGTTTAAATTTTAAATTTTCTGTGAATTAATTTGACTTTAATTGTTATACGGAAGTATGGTTTTTTTAGATACACTTTTTCAGATATTTTTTTCAATATATTATATTTTTCTTATGCAAACCAACACCAATCGTATGAAAATAGGCATTGTTTGTTATCCGACTTTCGGGGGAAGTGGCGTGGTAGCTACCGAACTCGGCAAAGCATTGGCAGAAAAAGGGCATGAAATTCATTTCATTACCTATGACCAGCCTACCCGCTTGGACTTCTTTAATCCCAATTTATACTATCATAAAGTAGATATTCGCACTTATCCACTTTTTGAATATCCCCCGTATGAGTTGGCTTTGGCAAGCAAGATGGTCAATGTGGTTAAATATGAGCAACTTGATTTGCTGCACGTCCACTATGCTATTCCTCATGCTTCTGCTGCTTTCATGGCAAAACAAATTCTCAAAACACATGGCATTTATATTCCTTTTATTACTACTTTGCATGGAACGGATATTACTTTGGTAGGCAAAGACGAGAGCTATGAGCCTGTAGTTACGTTTAGTATCAATCAGTCTGATGGCATTACTACGGTTTCTGAAAGTCTGAAGCAAGAAACTTATGAATATTTCCCTATCACAAAAGAAATAGATGTAATTCCGAATTTTATAGATTTGAACCGCTTTAAAAAGCAAAAGAAAGAGCATTTCAAAATGGCAATCTGCCCGAATGGAGAAAAATTGCTTGTTCATACGTCAAATTTTAGGAAGGTAAAGCGAATAGATGACATTTTGGAGGTTTTTTATCGATTAAAAAAAGAAATTCCTTGCAAACTGCTCATGGTAGGTGATGGACCTGAAAGACGAAAAGCGGAAGTTTTTTGCCAAGAGAATGATTTGGTAAATGATGTAAGATTTTTGGGCAAGTTGGAAGCTATCGAGGAAGTGCTTTCTGTAGCAGATTTGTTCTTGATGCCTTCAGAGAAAGAAAGTTTTGGCTTGGCAGCTTTGGAAGCGATGGCTTGCGAAGTACCCGTCATTTCTACGAATACGGGTGGGCTACCAGAACTAAACGTTCAAGGCGTTACAGGTTTTATGAGCAATGTAGGAGATGTGGAAGATATGGTAAAAAATGCACTTATCATCTTAGATGACAATAACTTACCAAAATTCAAAGAAAATGCACTTGCGCGTGCCAAAGACTTCGAACTTAGCAAAATCAGACCTATGTACGAAGCTGTTTATGAAAGAGTTTTACAAGAATGTACCCACGAACTCACTATTTAAAACCAAATTTCTAATCATTGTAAAAAGAAAATGAAAAACTTAATTTTTACCATTGCTTTTTGTGTTGTTTCCATGCTTGCCTTTGCCCAAGAGGAGGTCTTTCTTTGGGAAAAAGGTGCGCCCGATGCCGTAGGGCAGGATAGCACAGACAAACCTTCTATTTTGGTATTCCCCGCACCTAAGCAGTCTGCAACGGGTACTTCGGTTATCGTCTGCCCTGGCGGTGGCTATGGCATGAAGGCAATGGGGCATGAAGGCTATGCTGTAGCGAAGTGGCTAAATTCTATTGGCGTTACCGCTTTTGTGCTGAAATATAGAGTAGGAAAATGGGACGGAAGTGGCTACAAACACCCTACTATGCTCGGCGATGCAAGCAGGGCTATGCGGTTGGTACGTGAAAAAGCAAAAGAATATGACATTAATCCGCAACGAATTGGCATTTTAGGGTTTTCGGCAGGCGGTCATCTGGCTTCTACTTTGGGAACACACTTTGATGCGGGAAATGGAAAAAGTAATGATAAAATAGAATGGCAAAGTTCAAGACCAGATTTTATGGTACTAATTTATCCCGTTATCTCCCTCTCTACCAAGTACGTACACAGAGGCTCACGACAGGCACTGCTTGGGCAAAATCCTTCGGCGAGTTTGGTGGATAGCCTTTCTAACGAAAAGCAAGTTACTACACTCACGCCGCCTACTTTTTTGGTTCATTCTACAGATGATGGGGCAGTACCGCCAGAAAATAGTGTATTGTTTTATTTGGCACTTAGGGAAAATAACGTTCCCTGCGAGTTGCATATCTATGAAAGGGGAGGGCATGGTTACGGCATGACGATTAAGGATTCTGTAAACTCCACATGGACAGACAGATGCAGAGATTGGCTAAAAATGAGAGGTTTATTAACGAAATAAATAATATACCTTAATCCTCTACCTTGCTCTGTTTCTTGCAAGAACAATATCTTGTGAAACTTTGTGTTCTTGTGGTAAAAGCAAAAAGGTTTTGAATCTGCTGACTCAAAACCTTTTTTATCGCGATTGGTAAAACTATGCTTCTACCAAGTCTTTCTTTTCCATTCTTTTTCGCTCGTTTTCATCTAAGAAAATCTTACGCATACGAATCCCTTTTGGTGTAACTTCCACATATTCATCTTTTTGAATATACTCTAAGGCTTCCTCCAAAGAAAACTGTCTTTTAGGAGCAATTTTCACGTTGTCGTCTGTGCCAGATGCGCGCATATTGGTAAGTTTTTTTCCTTTTAATATATTCACTACCAAGTCATTCTGACGAGTATGCTCCCCAATGACCTGCCCCATGTAAATCTCTTCGCCTGGGTCGACAAAGAAAGAGCCTCTGTCTTGCAGCTTGTCTATGGCATAGGCTGTAGTATCTCCTTGTTCGCCCGAAATCAGAGAACCGTTAATACGTTCAGGAATATTTCCTCTAAACGGTTCGTAGCCTTTGAAACGGTGCGTCATGATAGCCTCCCCCGCCGAAACAGTGAGAATATTATTTCTTAAACCAATCAGCCCGCGAGCAGGAATGCTAAATTCCATGTGTATCAAATCTCCTTTAGGCTCCATGATAAGCATTTCACCTTTGCGTTGGCTCACCAAGTCTATCACCTTGCTTGAGCTTTCTTGCGGACAATCAACTACCAAAGCCTCTATAGGCTCGCAGCGTTCGCCGTCTATGTCTTTATAAACTACTTGTGGCTGACCTACTTGCAACTCATACCCCTCGCGGCGCATAGTTTCTATCAGGATAGACAAGTGTAATATACCCCTACCAAATACCAAAAATCTGTCCTCGGTATCTGTAGGCTGAACACGCAAAGCCAAATTTTTCTCAATTTCTTTCATCAATCGGTCGCGCAAATGACGTGAAGTTACATATTTGCCATCTCTGCCGAAAAATGGAGAGTTATTGATAGAGAAAAGCATACTCATCGTAGGCTCGTCGATAGGAATACGAGTAAGCACTTCTGGATTATCAATATCTGCCAAAGTATCACCAATCTCAAAATCTTCGATACCAATCACCGCACAAATATCGCCTGCCCTTACTTCGCTTACCTTCATCTTGCCCAAGCCATCAAAAATATGCAATTCTTTGATTTTCGTCTTTTTGAAAACATTGTCTTTCTTGCAAAGCATCACAGGCATACCTTCTTTGAGCGTACCCCTGAACACGCGCCCGATGGCTATTCGCCCTACAAAAGTAGAATAATCCAAAGAAGCAATTTGCATCTGAGGCGAGCCTTCTACAAAAGGTGCGGGAGGAATCTCCTTGATAACTGCATCTAAAAGTTCAAAAATATTATCAGTTTTCACTTTCCAATCTGTACTCATCCAACCATGCTTAGAAGAGCCGTAAATAGTAACAAAGTCAAGTTGTTCTTCCGTAGCCCCTAAGTTGAACATCAAATCAAAAACTGATTCGTGTACTTCGTCGGGTCGGCAGTTTTCTTTATCTACTTTATTGATAACTACTATAGGCTTCAAACCTAATCCTAATGCCTTGCTCAGTACAAAACGAGTCTGTGGCATAGCGCCCTCGAAGGCATCTACCAATAGCAACACGCCGTCAGACATTTTGAGTACGCGCTCTACCTCTCCGCCAAAATCGGCGTGTCCTGGGGTATCAATGATGTTAATTTTTACATCTTTGTAGCGAACGGAAACGTTCTTAGCTACGATAGTGATACCTCTTTCTCTCTCTAACTCATTATTATCCAGAATCAAATCTCCTGTTTCCTGATGCGCTTTGAATACTTGGCAAGCGTGGATAATTTTATCTACCAACGTTGTCTTACCGTGGTCGACGTGGGCAATAATTGCCACATTTCTGATGCTATTCATTGTTTTTCAAATAATTGTAAACCCATGTTTTATCGGTGGGCTAAATCGAGGTGCAAAGGTAGAATTTTTTTTGTGAAAAAACATTTTTTTATATGAATAAATCGTTACTTTATTTAATTTAACTATTTGAGACTTAATTTTGACATCTTAACACTTGTTCCAATAGTTATTCTATTGATTCTGATGTTAAAAATTGAATAAAAACAAACATTTTTTCATAGGTAGTGTTATATTTGCCAATAAAGTGACTTAAAAATGTATTATAAGACTTTTTATGCCCCTAAATTAGCCTTATTTATGGCTTTTTACCTGCTCACGCTTACTTGTGTGATGCAAGGGGATAGGTTTTTTAAGAGTGTTCGTTGGCTGCATGATTTTTCTCGTTCTGTCAATTTCCAATCGGTAGAAGATGTATTTGACGAAAGCACACACCGCTTTACTAATAAGATTTCTTTTCCAAAGCGAGCAAACGATGCTCCGAATGAGCGGTCTATTTTTTTAAGTAATATTTTTATTACTCCTCTTGCTTTCCTAAATCGCAACGAGTTTGCATCATTTTTAAGTTTTTACCACCCCAAAACAGTTTCTTGTTTTCTTTCTCCCTGTCTCTATCTTGAGCATCATGCGCTTATTTGTTAAATAAAAAAAGTCTAAAATCTCACGATTTAATATTCTTGCAAATTGTACCGCAAATGCTCTTCTTTTGTGCTACAAGTGAGTTTTATTTGATTTCCCCAAAATACATTTTCAAGATAATAGCTTTGAAAAGGTCTTTTGGCTATTTATTAAATTTTTTTTTAACAAAAATGATAGATAAAATTATTGAATTTAGTGTGCGCCGTCCCCTTACTATAGGGATAATGGTTACACTCATTATTATTTGGGGAGGTATTTCGCTAAAAAATCTCCCTATCGATGCCGTTCCTGACGTTACAAGCAATCAGGTAGATATCATCACCAATACGCCGAGCCTTGCCCCTCTGGAAATGGAAATGTTTGTAACTGCCCCTATAGAAATGGCAATGTCCAATATACCAGGGTTGGTAGAGATTCGCTCTATTTCTAAGTTTGGGCTTTCGGTAGTAAAAGTCGTTTTTACTGACGAAACAGATATTTATTGGGCGAGGCAGCAGGTTTTTGAAAGGTTAGACCAAGTAGCCAACGAAATCCCTGCGGGTGTAGGCAAGCCGTATATGGGTCCTGCCTCTACAGGCTTAGGTGAAATCTTGCAGTACATCATTCGCCCCAAAGATCCAAAAGATAAGTCTTTCTCCCTCATGGAGATACGTACTTTACAAGATTGGGTAATTCGCAAACAGCTCTTAGGTATTTCGGGCATAGCCGAAGTAAGTGGTTTTGGCGGCTACAAAAAGGAATACCAAGCGAGGATAAACCCCGAACGCATGAAAGCCTTGAATGTATCAGTTGATGAGCTTTATACTGCCCTAAGCGAGGGCAATAGCAATACGGGAGGAGCGTACATAGAAAAGCAAAATAAAGCGTTTACTATCAGAGGGATAGGGCTTGCTACTAACTTAGACGAAATAGGCAATACGGTCATTAAAATGAATGATAGAGTGCCTGTTTTGGTGCGAGATGTGGCTGATGTAGGCTATGGGAGTAGTATCCGCTATGGGGCTATCACTTATAATGGCGAAGGCGAAACCGTAGGCGGTATTATCATGATGACGAAAGGTGCAAATGGCAATGAGGTCATCACTCGTATCAAAGAGAAAATGAAGGAAATAGAAGCCAAACTGCCCGAAGGATTGGTGATTGAGCCTTTTATTGACCGCTCCAAATTAGTAAATAATGCCATTAAAACGGTCATGACTAATTTGGCAGAAGGTGCGCTAATAGTGGTTTTGGTGATTATTGTCTTCTTGGGGAACTGGCGAGCAAGTTTGATTGCTGCCTCAGTGATTCCCTTGGCGATGCTTTTTGCTTTTGGTTGGATGAAATATTTTGACGTAGTCGGCAATATTATGAGTTTAGGAGCTATTGACTTTGGTCTGCTCGTGGATCCAGCCATTATTGTCGTAGAAAGTGTTGTACTATTTTTAGCCCATGCAATGAGCAAGTACAAAAGTGCTTCGGGCAAGCCGATGTCTTACAAAAAACGCCAAGTGATAGTCATAGATGCAGCACAAGAAGTAAAAAAATCCGTAGTTTTTGGGGGCTTGATTATCCTGATTGTGTATTTCCCAATTTTAACTTTGGAGGGAGTAGAAGGAAAAATGTTTGGACCTATGGCAAAAACTGTAGGTTTTGCTATTTTGGGTGCTTTAATTTTATCGGTTTCCTACGTGCCTATGATGAGTGCCTTGCTCCTCCGCCCGCCAAAGTCTGCACACTCACACGGAATTTCTGAAGTTTTTGTACAATTTATTTATTATAGAATTATAGAACCTGCGGTAAAGTTCTGTTTAAGAAGAAATTACGTAGCTGTTGGGGCGGCGGTGCTTATCCTTGTGGCGGGGGGAATCGGCTTCAGCAAAATTGGGGGCGAGTTTATTCCTAAACTCCAAGAAGGCGACTTGGTAATAGAGGTAAACCTCCCTGTGGGTGCGTCTATGACCGAAGCGATTAATTTGGGCGACAAAATTCAAAGTACCTTACTCAAAGAGTTCCCCGATGAAATAGAACGAATCGTATCAAAAATAGGAACTTCCGAAGTCCCCGTTGACCCGATGCCCTTAGAAGCACAAGAGATAGTAGTGGTTTTGAGAGATAAGAAATTTTGGAAAAAAGCTACTGCCCAAGAAGACTTAGCCGACATGGTTTCTGACGTGATGAAGCAGTTTCCTGGTATTGTTATTTCTGTTCAGCAGCCCATCGAGAATAGGGTAAACGAACTAATGAGCGGGGCAAGAACGGACGTGGTCGTGAAAGTATATGGCTTTGACTTGGATACGATTGTGGCAAAGAGTAATCAGATTATTGCCCTTATCAAAACTATAGAAGGGGCTGTGGACGTACAGGAAAATAAGATTTTTGGCTTGCCACAGATTAACATCAAGTATGACCGCAAGCAGATGGCAACCTACGGCGTTACGGTGTCGCAGATGAATAGGTCTATTCAGTTGGCATTTGCGGGAGCAGTTACAGGGACTATTTATGAAAACGACAAGCGTTTTGACCTTACTCTGCGGCTAAGTGGTCAAGAAAGAGAAAAAATAGAAAATATCAATAACCTACTCATCAGCACAAACTCAGGGGCAAATATTCCTTTGAGGGAGCTGGCAGACATCGAGGAGAAAATAGGTCCCTCTGAAATAGGGCATGAAAACTTGAAGCGAAAGTCTAACATTGGCTTTAACGTAAGAGGGAGAGATTTGGAATCTATAGTAAAGGACTTAATGACTAAAGTAGAAGCAAAAATCGTATTGCCGAAAGGCTACGAACTCGAATATGGCGGTGAGTTTGAAAACTTTAGCCGTGCCAAAGCCCGCTTAGGCATCGTTGTTCCTATTGCCCTGTTTATCATTTTTTGCTTGCTTTTTGCCTCTTTTGGGACGGTAGGCGATAGTTTGCTTATTTATACTGTGGTGCCGCTTTCGGCGGTGGGTGGCGTTTTTGCCCTACTGATTCGGGATATGAACTTCAGTATTTCGGCGGGTGTGGGCTTTATCGCACTTTTTGGCGTAGCCGTTTTAAATGGTATTTTGTTAGTAGAGCATTTTAATCAATTAGGAGAAATGGGAGTGATTAAACCAGAACATCGGGTAATGAGAGGGCTAAGAGAGCGTTTCCGCCCAATTTTGATGACTTCGGCGGTAGCAGCTTTGGGCTTTATGCCAATGGCTCTTTCCACAAGCGTAGGGGCAGAGGTGCAAAAACCTTTGGCTTCGGTGGTTATTGGCGGCTTGGTAACTACTACTATCCTCACACTCATAGTTTTACCTATTTTGTATTGTATGTTTAACAGGAAAAGGAAAGTGGAAGAAGATGAAGATTTGGGCAATCGGGAAAAATCTCACGTACCTTACAGCAAGGTTGTAATGATTGCACTTTTGCTATTGACGGGGCAAATTGGCTACGGGCAGCAGCAACTCTCTATTGAGCAAGCAGTAGCTATCGCTATGGACAAGAATCCGCAAATGAGGTTAGCCGACCAGAAAATCCAACAACAAGTGTTGCTCAAACCTACGGCTTACAATATAGAAAATCCAGAATTGGTTTTTGAAGCCCCAACAGGTACAGTGATGCGACCGGGCATGATGCAAAGGCTACAATTTCCCTCTGTTTATACCGCACAGGCGCAAGCCCAAGATAATAGAATAGGTATTGCAGAGGCAGAAAAGCAAATTTCAGCCAATAACTTAGTCTATCGTGTAAAAATTGCTTTTACCAATTTGCAGTTTATCATCGAGAAAACCAAGCTATTGCGAAGGCAAGATTCCATCTATCGGGATATTATCAGGGTGAACGAAGTACGATTTAGGGTAGGGCAAATTACGAATCTGGAGCGTATCAACGGAGAGTCGCAGTACAAGAAAATTTTGTATCTCCTTCGCCAAACAGAGGTCGAACTCCGCAACTCAAAATTGCAGTTTAGCTTGCTTTTGGGCAATGCCGCAGATACTACACAGATGCCAAGTACCAAGCTATCAAAACTCCCCGAACTGCCAATTTCTTATCGGGTAGATACTACTGCTTTCATGAGCAACCCTATTTTGAGTTTTAATTATCAAATAGAAAACCTAAATAAAAGCTTGGTGAAGGTAGAAAAACGCAAACGTCTGCCAAACTTATTTGTTGGCTTCCTCAATCAAGGCTCTACCAACCCAAGCGATATCAGCTACGCACCTTTGCAAAACCGCCTTAGGTATGGCATTTCTGTTCCGCTTTGGCTATGGAGCCAGAATGCTACAGTGAGGGCGAGAACAAAAGAGGTCGAGGTTTCGCAAACGCAAACACGCATCAATACACTACAGCTCAATACAGAATATACCAATGCATTATCTCTGTATAGGCAGGCAGATGAAAACCTAAACTATTTTGAAAATGTGGGCATCAGGCAAGCAGGAGAGATACTGCGGGATGCCAGAGAAAGCTACCGTTTGGGAAGCATTACGTATTATGCCTATTTGCAAAACTTGGAATTGGCTTTCCAAATAGAAGGAAATTATTTGGAAACTTTAAAAAACTTTAATCAATCTATTATTTATATCCAATACTTAAAAGGAGAAAAATAAACATGAAAAATACATTTTTGATATACTTTTTTACGGCAATATTTTTATTAGTCGGGTGCGGTGAAGATAAAAAAACAGTTGAAACAACGAAAAAAGTCAGTAGCGATTTGATGACACTTAGCGAAAGCCAGTTGGCAACCCTAAACATCAAATTTGCCAAACCCGAACGCAGACAAATAGTAACCAATGTTTACCTCAACGGCAAAGTCAAATCTTTACCCAATCTAAGTGCTACAGTTAGCTCAAATATAGAGGGGAAAGTGGATAAAATTTTTGTGATAGAGGGCAGCATCGTCAGAAAAGGGCAGCCAATCATGACGCTATCGAGCATGGAACTCATTGAACTCCAAAATGCCTACATGACCGCAGAAAGCGAAACAGACTTTTCTACCATAGAACTTGATAGGCAAAAGGAACTGATAAAAAATAATGTAGGTGCGCTGGTAGATTTGCAAACGGCAGAGGCTAAATACAACGCTTGCCTGAGCAGGGAAAAAACATTGAAAGCAAAGCTGGACTTGCTCGGCATCAGCATTACCAACTTGCAAGACCCCAAAAATGCCAATGTAGTGAATGCCGTAACTATCGAATCGCCGATAGATGGCTATGTGATTAATTTGCCCGTATCTGTCGGCGTGCTTGCTTCGGTGCAAACGGTATTGGCGGAAATCGTCAATGTGAGTGAGCTACACGCCGAAATTTATGTTTACGACAAAGACATTGACTTAGTGGAAGATGGACAAACCGTAGAAATTGACTTCGTAAATCAGGCACTTGCTACAGTCAAAGGAACGGTGCAGAGTATTTCGCGCTCCATAGACCCCGAAACCAAAGCCATAGAAGTTCATGTAACTTTCAAAGCACCACAAGGTGCGCTCGTCCTTCCCGGTATGAGCGTGCGAGCTATTGTGCTGAACAAATACAAAGATGTTACGGCTCATGCTGTTCCGCTTGCCGCCATCGTGCAAGAGGAGGACAACTTTTTTGTCTTTGGGACGGAATCGGCTGTAGGAAGTGGCAAGCTCGCCATCAAAAAATACAAGGTCAATTTGGGAAACAAAGATGAAAACTATACCGAAGTTATTTTCCCGAATGATATTTCAGAAAATTTTACTATTGCCCAAAACAATGTAGCCGCCTTGGAAATGCAGCGAAAGCAAGCGGCGGGAGATGAATAGTAAAATCAGTCAAAAGACTCGTTAATGGGCTGAAAAAATGGCTTTGCCAACTTTTTAAAGCACAGTAATTCTTATGATAACAGAAGAATTGCTGTGCTTATTTTTTTACTTACAAATTCTCCAACCACTCCAATAATTGGTCTTTTTTGCGACTCGACAACGGTAGTTGTGTTTGGTCTTTCATCACAATAAAACCACCTTCACGTTTGTCTATTCTCAACACATAATTTAGATTTATCAGATGTGATTGGTGGCAACGAAAAAAGCCTTTTCCTTCCAACAGCTGTTCGTATTCTTTGAGGGTTTTGGAAATCACAATTTTGCGTTTATCAGCCAAGAAAAAACTTGTGTAATTATTGTCCGCCTGCATATACATCACCTCTGCAATAGACACAATATGAACATTATCAGCATCTTTCAATACTAATTTTTTTACTTCTCCCGCAAAATCCTGGATATTATTTAGCAAAATAGCTAATTGCATTTGAATTTGTGTTTGCTTTTGCACTTGTTGTGCTTTTTGCAAAGTCATCACAAGTTCTTCAGGGTCAATCGGTTTCAGCAGATAATCTAAAGCACTAAATTTGAAAGCCTTTACCGCAAATTCGTTGTGGGCAGTAATAAAAATGACTTGAAAATCTATGGGCATCAGCTTTTTCAACAAGTCAAAACCTGTGCCATCAGGCATTTCGATATCAAGTAAAATCAAATCAGGTGCATATTTCTGAATAGCCTCAATACCATCTTTTACATTGGCAGCTTGGGCTACTACTTCCATAATTGGACAATATTTTTTGATAATCGAAGAGGTGAAATTTCTTTGTTGTTCTTCGTCATCAATGATAATTAGTTTCATTTCTATATGTATTTCAAAGGCATTGAGAAACAAACTATTGTGCCACTTTCCTTGTGTGTTTCTACACTTTTGTCTGTAATTTCTATTTCTAAATTAAAATTAGCTTGTTTTCGCAATAGTTCCTTGCGACTTGCCAAAATTTTAGTTGCCATAGAATGATGTTTTTGGGGAATATTTATACTGTCTGTATTGATTTGACTTGCTTTATTTCGCCCAATTCCGTTATCAGAAATCGTAATTTGCAATAAATTTTCCGTCATTTTATTTAACTTTTGGCTAAATGAAATTGTTATTTTGCCATTGTTACTTTCTTTCAAACCATGTTCGATGGCATTTTCTATCACAGGTTGCATAAGCATGATGGGAATTTGTATGTCGTCAATTTCCAAATTTTCATCAACGGTAATTTCGTATTGAAATTTGCTATTAAAACGAAGTCGTTGCAAATCTAAATAGTACTTAATAGTTTCTATTTCAGAGGATAAACTTGTAAATTCTTGTTGCGACTGTTCCAAAGTTTGTCGCATCAGCCTTGCAAATTTTGAGATATACGAACTTGCCTTTAGTCCGTCCGCCTGCACCACAAAATCCTGAATAGCTACCAAAGCATTAAAGAAAAAGTGTGGGTTCATCTGCAAACGATAAACTTGCTGTTCTGTTTGTAATAAGTTGTATTTGGCTATCACTTGGCGGTTTTTATAAAATAAGTAGCCACCAATTCCCAGAATAATCAATAAAACTCCCAAGCCAAGCAAAGCAAAAACTTTATTTCTATTTTCTTTTGCTAAGGCTTTAATTTCCATTTCTTGTTTCTGTATTTCTATTTTTTGTTTTTCAAGTGCTATTTCTTTTTTCTCTACCTCAAAAGCTGTTTGTAATTCGGCAATTTGTTTAGCCTTTGCAATATTAAAAATACTATCATTTATTTGTTTATACAGCTCATAATAATTCAGTGCTTGCGAATAATCATTTTTATCTCTGTAAGTTTTATAAAAAGTTTGATAAACTATACCTATTTCTCTTAATGCTTTTATTTCTTTGGCTATAAACAGTGCTTTTTGGGCATATTTTATGCTCTCATCATATTCCTTACGATTTTGATAGATTTCGGCGATTCCATTCAGAGAATAAATCATTCCTAACTTATCTCCAACCTTTTCTTTTAGCGTAAGTCCTTGTTTATACTTTTCTAAGCCTATGTCATATTTTTTTTGCATATTGGCAATAGCACCTATGTTATTCAGTGTCATTGCTATCCCTTTTGTATCATTTAATTCCTCCTGTATTTTTAGCGCAGATTTATAGTATTCCAAGGATGAAGGGTACTTTTTTTTGTTTTTATAAATATTACCGATATTATTCAAGGTGGCAGATATGCCTTTTTTATCTTGCTGTTCTTGTTTAATTTTAAGGCTTTGTTCATAATATTTCAAGGCTAAATCATCATCTTTTTGAGCCTCATAAATATTGCCGATATTGTTAAGACAGATAGAAATAGCTTGTTTATTTCCTATAGATTCGCCTATCTTTAGTGCTTTTTGATAGGCTTCTATAGCTTCGGGATAGTTAGCCTGTTTCATATAAATATTTCCTAAATTTAGGAATAGTCCACAACGTGGGGGAGGGGCTAAAATATCTATATCTGCTTTTACTTGTTCGTAGTATAGGATTGCATTTCGATAATCGTTTTTGCGGTAATAAGCAAGTCCAATGACATTAAGACTATGGACTTTACCACGCTTAAAATTTGCTTTTTGGCTAAGTTCTAAGGCTTGTTTTGCTAATAAAATACAAGTATCTGAGTTCGTTTTAGCATACAAACCTGCTATATCCATTAAGACTTTAGCTTTCACGCTATCTACTGTGGCTGAGTAGAAAGCCCTTTGTAAACTATCTTTACTCCACCTATAATCTTGTGCTGTGATATTTTGTACCAAACACGATGAGAGGTAGATAAAAAGTACAAATTTAATAGTATGGGAGGAAGTATAAGGAATGAGTAAATTAAAAATTCTCATCATACATATTTTAGAGTTGTTGCAAAATGCTATGTTTTTTTAAATATTCCAAAAAATAATACGCCAAATTTTCAAATTCTCATACAAAGTCCGCAAATTCTCACGCATAACCCGCAGTTACTCATCTGCTGAAAATAATAATACTAAGTGATGTAGTTTTGTTTGTCAAAATACAAAATGTAACAGTGTGCTGCGGACTAAAGTCTGTAGCTACAGAAAAAATTATCTCATCACAAAATCTAATATTTTCAGATGAAAATCACAACAATTTTAAAATCGTTTGTTTTTGTTTTTGCTTTGGTTATCACACAAGACTCACAAGCACAGTTTTTAAAAAAACTAAAAGAAAAAGTAGGGCAAGCTGGTGAAGCTGGCTTTGGCGGTGGCGACAAAGATTGGAATGGTTTTGCCTTGCCAACTGAAAAAGATGGGCAAAAAGACCTCGAAAATACCAAACTTGATGGCACAACTTTTACCAAAGATAAGTTGGACATTAGCGGGATTTATGTATCCCAAAAAGCCATTGGTTTATCAACAGATTTGAGTAGAGGTGTTGAAATAACCATTCAAAAATTTGCGGTGCAAGCAAGCCCCGACTGCAAAAAAATTGTATTCACACACTTGGGAACTACTAACATTATCAAAAATTTTGTAGTAAAACCTACTAACGAAAATGACCCAACTGGTACAGATTTAAAACTTCTTGAAAAAGGAATAATTCTCAACGCCAAATTTGCTAATGAAACAGAGTACAGATGGGAGGGAACTTACACAGACTCTATTGATTATCAAGATAAAATTGCTAAAAACGGTAGAAACTTGGATTATATTTCTACGCTTGAGCCAGGTGTTTTTGTGATGCACGAGCTTGTAAGACCTGTAAACGGAGTTACTACTTGTGTGGGTGGTTCACTTTTTAAGGACGAAGCAGATAAACAAGCTGCCTATCTCAAATATTATCCCTTTAACTTGATTTACAAAAAAGGTAAAAATGTGTCTAAATGGACAAAAGAGGCAATCGTCAAAGAATTATTGCGTCAAAGTGATATAAGATGTGCTATGGTGCTTGGTGCGAATGCTGCCAATGCCACTATGCCCAACAAAATTACATTCAAAGAAGAACCTTCCAATGCAGATTTACTAAAAGCTGCACAGGCACGTGCAAAAGAATTTGGCTGGAAAGAAACAATCATATCCGTTTATCCAATCAAAGAATGGAGCAATGTGATTAAGCAAGTAGGTCCACAATTATTAAATACATTGGTAGCCAGAGAGATGAATATAGTGGCAGTGATGAAAACGCCAAGTGGGGAGTGTGCCTTTGAAACTATTGTAGTTCGTATGGACAATGCTTATACGGTAGGTTCGCAAACAGAAAATTACGCTGGCAAAAAAGTATATCATTGGGCGAATGGTGATTTAAACCCAATTGATTGTAGTAAAATCAAAAAATAAAGTTTTTAACAAAAAACTCTCATGAAAAAAAATATGTATTGCTTGCTTGTTGGCTTACTGATGCTGACAGGCACTGCACAAGCCCAAAGTTTAGGGGCATTGAAAGGTAAGGCTACCGATGCTCTCAAAAAAAGTGCTACAGCTCAAACCAATGCAACAAAAGATGAAGCCAGCACCAATGACAAGACTGTTGTAGGTGTCTGGACAATAGAAGGCGTGGTAGTAACAACAGAAATGGAGGCACTGAAAAGCCAAATCACAGAGCAAGAAAAACAATATAATGCATCTTACAAAGGTAGTGTTTGGAATTTTAAGCAAGATGGCACCGCAAGTGTTACTTATAAAAAGTCTGACCAGATGCCTCAAGGTGGAACAGGTAATGCAAGATACGAAGTAAAAGGTGATATTTTGTATATGGAAGCTAATGGTATGCCTCCTGAATTTACGGTTTCCTTTGAAGATGGGCAAATGATTCTTACCAATAAATCTGCCCTGAATACACTTTATTTTGTGTTTATTAAGACAAAATAGTAAGAAAATAGGTGTTAAGTAAATACATAAACAGTTACTAAAAATCCCAAAATTACAAAAGTCTATGGATACTAAAGACTCACATTTTTTTGGGATAAAAATTTCAATTAATTCAATAACTCACGTTACTGGACTCTAAAAAATTATGAAAAAACACATTTTATTCGCACTGTTGGGGGCTTTTTTAATCATTATGAATGCTTGCAAAAAAAGTGATACTCCGCCTTTACCAACGGCAAACTTCACCTTTGCACCTGAAAATCCTACTACCCAAGATGAAGTAGTATTCACTGGTACAGCACAAAATGCCAAAACATATACTTGGAGTTCCTCTCCTACGGCATTGAGCAGTACACAACTCACAGCACGTCAGCGATTTACTACGGCAGGGACTTACCAAGTTACCTTTACGGCTACTGGTGATGGAGGGAGTGTTCCAATTACAAAATCTATTACTGTGGTAGAAGCAAAACCTACAGTAGATTTTGCATTCAGTGTCGCCAACCCTATTACGCGCCAGCCTGTAGCCATCACCACCACAGTACAGAATGGGACAACTTTTGCGTGGTCATCTTCACCAGCAGGTTTTACCTCTTCCCAGCAAAACCCTACTTTTAGCTTTGCCACCGCAGGCAATTATACGCTTACCCTACAGGTAACGGGTGCGGGAGGTAGTACTACTGTGAGCAAAATGATTACCATTGCTGCTCCAAGTTTACGTGCTGATTTTACTGTATCTAACCCCAATCCCGTTGCTGCTGATGTGGTTACTTTTACGAATAGAAGCACAAGCGATGCAAGAACTTTTGCATGGACTTCTACCCCAGAAGAAGGCTTTAGCTCCACAGTACAGAATCCTGTATTTGCCTTCAGAAGCTCAGGCATGAAAATCGTTAATTTGGTGGTAACAGATGAGTTTGGCAACACCGCAAATAGAAGTACGTCCATATTGGTACAGCGTAGATTGGTTGGCACTTTGGTTGCTTTGATTTCTTCTTCCGAATCTCGTGGCAGGTTAATAGCTACTTCGGCTTCTACTTCTTTGTCTGCAAATAGTATTTTCTATTTAGGTAATAGAGACATGCCTCCTTTCGTAAGTGCGGGAACGGTAAGTTGTAATGGACAGGTATTGGCAAGAAATGCCATAAATAATGCTTATGTAAATAATAGTATGGTGTTTAATAATCCTACCATTAGTTGGGCAGTTAGTGGCTCAAATGATATTCCTGCCATTAATTTCGACACCAATAAGCCTAATCCCCCAATGCCTGATACGACTTTTCCTTCTTTCACCAATTTGGATAAAACTAATGGCTTTACACTACAATTGGCAAACGTCATTCCTTGTGATGAATTAGAGGTTTTTATTATCTCCACAGATGCTAACAATGTTCGGATTTCTACCGTCAGTAAGATTTTTCAGCCGAACACCACAAGCATTACTTTTACAGGGGCAGAGCTTGCGAATGTAGATGACAGATTTAACTTTACCATCACGATAGAAGCAAGAAACGTTTCTTTTACGGAAGTTGATGGCAAGTCTTACGTATTCAGAAATGTAGCCACAAGAGCATTTACATATACGAAGTAAAAATAAAAAATAGGCTTGTCTTGCTTACCTAAATGAAGCTGTCTGCTTGGGAGTTTCCCAAACAAAAGTTGAGCAGGTGGGGAGTAAGTTCGTCCGAACTTTGGGAGATAAAGATGAAAACTATACAGAAGTTATTTTCCCGAATGACATTTCAGAAAATTTTACTGTTGTCCAAAACAATAGCGAAAGCAAATAGCGGAATAAATTATTGTATATTCGCCTTTTAGGATAAATATACCTTAAATTTATCCCGCTACTTAAACGGCAATAAAAAATTAGAAGAAAATGAAAAAAATTATTTTACTTGGTATTTTTTTGCTTTGGCAAAGCTATTTACAAGCACAGCAAACGCTGACTTGGACTTTTCCCGTGAAGCGAACGCACGCAGGCGCACTTATAGGCAACGGCACACAAGGGCTGATGGTTTGGGGTGAAGGCAATACCCTAAAAATTACCATTGGTAGGGCGGGCTTTTGGGACCACAGAGGCGGCAATGACTTTTCTGCCCGTACTACTTATTTTGAAGTAAAAAAAATGTTGGAGGCAAAGGACGAACAAGCCTTACGAAAAACCTTTGCTGTTCCTCAAAAATCGGCAAATGAGCCGCACGAACCCTATCAGATTGGGGGAGGGAGGTTGGAAATAAAACTTCCTGAAAATTATGTTCTCCAAACCGCCAAGTTGGATTTAGGAAAGGCAGAATTAGTAGTGGTCATAGGCGATAAAAGCAGAACAAACAAGGCAGGTAAAACACCTGTCAATGAAACAATTACAATTAATCAAGCCGTTTTTGAGGAACTAACTTCCATAGAATTGTCTAAAAACTTAGTTGGCAAAACCGAAATTAAGTTGATTCCTGCTTGGGAGTTTTCCAAGCAAAAATTGAGTGGATGGGGAGTAAGCCCGCCCGAACTTTGGGAAATGGCTGGCGGAAAGGGTTTCACACAAAACTTACCCGCAGACGAGCCTTTGTCTTTGGGCTATATTTCAAAAGAAAATCAAATTTTAGTGGGGTCTTTCTTGGGCAAAAATGGCAAGGAAAAAATAGTAGAAAATTTTGGCAAAGGCAACATAAAACAACTGCTTATCCAGAAAAATAATTGGTGGAAAAGCTATTGGGCTGAAGTACCAAAAATTTCTTTACCCGACCCTATTTTGCAAGAAATTGCTGATTATGGACTTTACAAACAAGCCGCTACCATGCCCGAACACGGTGTTGCGTGTACTTTGCAGGGCGTTTTCATGGAGGAGTACCAACTTCCGCCTTGGAGCAACGACTATCATTTCAATATCAATGTGGAAATGATTTACCTACCCAATTTTGCTACAGGAAAGGCGAATAATCTCAATCCCTTGTGGAAAATGCTCATGTCTTGGCTACCCCAAATGCAGAAAAATGGTAAGCAATTTTTTGGAAATGAAAAGGCGCTGATGCTTCCGCACGCCGTAGATGACCGATGCCAAGTAGTAGGTACATTCTGGACGGGGACGATAGACCATGCTTGCACGGCTTGGATGGCACAGCTTGCGTGGCAGCACTACCGCTACACGATGGACGAAAAGATTTTGAAGGAAATAGCGATGCCCTTGCTCATTGGTGCTTTCGAGGGCTACTGGGCGATGCTCGAAGAATCTCGTTACGGTGATGGCAGAACGGTATTGAGTTTGCCCGTTTCGGTGAGTCCCGAATTTAAAGGGGCGGACATGGATGCATGGGGCAAAAACGCCTCATTTCAGTTGGCAGCTTTGCACTGTGTTGCACAGATTTTACCTCAGGCAGCCAAACTTACAAACCAAGAAATAGACCCACGTTGGCAGAAAGTAAGCGAAAGTTTGCCACCCTACAGCACTATAGTAGGGGCTTACAACGCCGAAAGATGGGGAAATAATAGCACTTTCATTGCCCTTTGGGAGGGAACAGACTTGGAAGATAGCCACAGACATCACGCACACTTGGGCGGTATTTATCCTTTTGGGACTATAGACCCGCAAGCGGCACAGCACAAGCAAATTGTAAGTAGTACACTGAACCGTTGGGTAACTCAAGGTTCTGGGGCATGGAGTGGCTGGTGTGTGCCTTGGGCATCTATTCTGAATATGCGAAGTGGCAGAACGGAAGCGGCGGTATCGTGGCTACATTGGTGGAGAGAAAATTTTGTAAACGAGGGCAGAGGTACGCTGCACAATGCAAATAGTACGGGCGTTTCGCTCATTGGCTCGCCTACGTGGTACAAAATGCCCGAAAGTGTAAAAAATAGCGAAGTGATGCAGTTGGATGCGGGGCAAGGGGCTTTGAGTGCCGTCTTAGAAATTTTGGTTCAGCAACGACAAGACGTAGTCCATGTAATTCCTGATGTGCCTTTGGCGTGGCTCAACACTACTTTTTCCTTTGAAAATATCAGAGTTGAAGGCGGCTTTTCTGTCAGTGCAAAGGTAGAAAACGGCAAAACTACTGAAATAAAGGTGAAAGCTCCGTTTGGGGGAAAAATCAAATTAGCCCATACGTTGGGCGAAAAATATTCGCTTAATGGAAAAGAAAGTCAGGGAAGTATGTTGGAAAAAGACTGCCAAAAAGGAGAAGAATTGGTGTTAAAACCTTTATAAAATTAGCTTTCATATCAAATCTCTGTAATTTTCTTTAAACTCATCAAAAAGAATATTCATGGTATCTAAGTCTTGCTTGGCATTATCGAAGATACCATTTTTGAATTCTTGTTCCATTTTTGTAGCATGGGCAGCGAGGCGTTCTATGCCGAGTGTGCCAGCACTTCCTTTGATAGTGTGCGCACAGCCCATTGCTTCTTTGATGAGGTGCTTATCAATCTTATCCGTAAGTTCGTTGATAATGTTTGTTGTTTCCTCCTCAAATTCTTGGTAAGTAGCCTCTATCATTTCATCATCACCGTACTTGCGAAGTTGGTCAACTATTTCCTTGTTGATAATCAAGCCTATAATATGCTTGTGGGTAACTCTGAATAAAGATTCGACCTCTTTTTTCGGACTGATGAGTTCTATATTTATTGGCTCATTGCTATCTTCTTTTTCTTCTGCGATAGGCACTAACTTATGTGGCAACCCAATTTTCTCACTCCATTCCTTTACTTTATTAATCAGAATTTGAGCTTTTATGGGTTTCGAAACATAATCGTCCATGCCCGCATCTAAGAAACTTTGGCGTTCTTCCTGCATAGAAAACGCAGTCATAGCAATTACAGGCGGCATAATTTGCAAATTTAATGCTTTGATATGCTGAGTAGTGGTAACGCCGTTCATGATTGGCATCTGAATATCCATAAAGATAATATCATAGTGATTTTGCCGCACCAAATTAATAGCAGTCTGCCCGCTTTGTGCGGTTTCCACCGTACAGCCTGCCTTTTGCAAAATACTTTTTGCTACTTTGAGGTTCACCGAGTTATCATCAACGACCAAGATTTTTGCTATGTATGAAATTCGCTCTATATGTCCGCCACCTTGTTTGCTCATAAAGTTTTCCTCTATTGGCACGTCTTCCGCCCTACATTCTTCGGCTTCAAAGGTAAACCAAAATGTACTTCCCTTGCCAAGTATAGATTCTACCCCGATGTCTCCGTTCATCAGTTTGCAAAGCTCTTGGGAAATGACCAACCCTAAGCCTGTGCCGCCATAAGACTTTGTGTATGAGTTATCTGCTTGGCTGAACGCTTTGAACAAGATAGCCAATTTTTCTTCGGGAATCCCGATGCCCGAATCTTGGACTTCTACTTTTATTTTATGTAGTTTCCCATTTTGGGAAATGTGCAGGAAACGAATGTTTATTTCCCCATGCTCGGTGAACTTAAGAGCATTAGAAGTAAGATTAGATAGAATCTGAAGAAGACGAGTTTCATCGGCACTAACGAAAATAGGTACTTCTTTCTCAAAAGAATCTATCATTGTAATATCTTTGGACAAGGCTCTTTGCATGAAAAGGGCAAAAAGTTTGTCAATAATTGCTTTGAGCGAAATAGGGGTTTTACGAAGTTCCATCTTTCCTGCCTCTATTTTCGACAAATCTAAAATGTCATTGAGGATATTGAGCAAGGTTTCAGATGATTTTCGCATGGTCGTAATCCAACTTTGTTGCTCCTCGTCGAGGGTTGAGTCTGCCAATAGCTCAATCATGCCGATAATACCATTCATAGGTGTACGGATTTCATGGCTCATATTAGAGAGGAAACTCTTTTTGACTTCCAAAGACTTTTCAGCCACCTCTTTTGCCTCTGCCAATGCCAATTCGTAGCGTTTTTTGGCAGTAATATTATTGGCAACACCCGAAATTTCGTCTATGTCTTCCGCCCCCACTACTTTGATAGGGTTCAGAAAAACCTCGTACCAAATCTCTATCCCATGCTCATTGATAATCTTGCTTTCAAAATGTTGCTGTTTGCCCTCGAAAGTCTTGCGGTATTTGTTAAGCCAGAAATAGAGAAACTCGCCTTGCTTTAGCTTGTCGGTCGTATCCTCATAACCTACCAAATCGGAGGGAACAATGGTATTTCCTTCGTTATTGTTGGCTTTAGTATTTGCTTTTTGGTTGAAACGAGTTACGAGCATTTGGCGGTTTACTGTCCACATCAAATGCGTACCGCTATCAAAAATAGCCTTGAGGCGGGCTGCTTGCTGGCTTATTTCTTCCTGATTTTGGCTTCGCTTTATCGCAATAGCAAGTTGCCCAGAAATGAAAGAAAGTAGTGTTAAATCTTTCTTATTGTAGAGTTTGGCTTCTTTGAAAGCCTGCAAAACAATCATACCAATAATTTTTTCGCCCAATTTGAGCGGAACGCCAAGCCAAACTTTGGGAATGACTGTATCGGGAATAAGTTTCTTTTTGGAAATAATTTGCTTAATTACCCCCTCGTACATAAAAATAGGTCGCTCAAAATTTGCTACCGCATAGTTTACAAAGTTGATGCCTTGGATACCTTCTTTAGGTGCAAATTTGGAATTGATATGATATGGGAAGTAAATTTTCTTATCGTCATATTTGTCTTTGATAGCAATGACAAAACTATCTACCTCTATCACACGCCTTAGTGCATTGTAAAAACCCTCGTACAAACTTTCTAAATTTGTGCTATTTAGGGTGAGCGTTGCTATATTGTAGTAAAGATTTTGGGCATTGTCTAACCTAATTCTTTCGGTGATATTGTATAAATACGCACGGAACTCATTTTCTTTTTCATCATAGCTAAACCTCCCCGAAAGGTCTATTTTCTTGCCATTTTTGGCTACCAAAGCCGTTTGCGCACTGCTTACCTCGCCTGTTTTCTTTACTTTGCCAAATGTTCTATATGTGTCTATAGCCTTGTCGGGATGCAAAATATCCATAATCTTGAGTGATTCAAGTTCCTCGTCCGAATAGCCTAAGGTTTGCTTCCATGCACGATTGGCAAATAAAATCTTTCCATCTGAACCAGTAACTTGAATGAGGTCATTAGCATTATCAAACAAGTCTTGTAAACGCATATTGCTCTCTCTTAGTGCCTCTTGCACTCTGTATTTTTCATTTACGTCTTCGCCTACTATCGTAAACGAAGCTATATTTCCCGTTCTGTCGTTAAGCACTATAGAGTTAAATCGGATATGGACAGCCTCTTTGCCCGCCGTATGCAAAGTGCCTTCGAATGTATTGAGAAATCCGTCTATATGGAATAGTTGTGCTTCTCCTTCCATGTCTGGCTCAAATACATTGAATAGATATTTCCCTATCACATCTTCTTCTTTCCAACTTGTTTTCTCATAAAAAAACTGATTACAATAAGAAATTAAGCCATTTGTTTCTACGGTAATAGCAAATATATTTGCCTGATTAAGTGCTTTTTGTAATCTTTCCTTTGAGTATTTGATGGCATCTTCTTGGCTTTTTTCTTTCTCTTTTTGCCTTCTTTCCGTAACATCTACAGCGGAGCAGATATACCCCTTAAACTCTCTCTCTTGGTCATAATAAGGCATTCCATTTTCGAGCATCCACCGATATTCGCCATCACTACGCCGCAAACGGTAGCTAAGTTCGAAACTATTTCTACCTGTAAAATTGTCTTTTAATACGTCCCTCACTCCTTCAATATCCTCTTTGTGAATGAGTTCGCCCCAGTTATCTCTGAGTTGTCTTTCATTGCTTTTGCCTGTAAATACGAACCACGGCTGACTAAAAAATATAAACTCATTACGACTGTTGGTCATTCTAAGCAAGGAAGGGGAATTGTCTGCAATAATCCTAAATCTATTTTCACTCTGAACTAACTTGTTATTAAGCTGTGTTTGCGTGAGATAGCTACTTAATTCTGCTCCTAATAGATTGAGTAATAGACTTGAGCCATCATGCGTTTCAGTATCTAATTTAAAAAGTAAGGCAAAGTTTACTTTGTTTTCTACAATAATTGGGATAAACATGAGGGCTTCCTGTTCGGGGTAAAGCACACCCGCAGGAATTTCATAAGGTTGTTTTTCAGAAAATACAGCGAGATAGTCTTCTATTCTAATTTCTAAGATATGTGCTAAAATTTCATTTTCTATATTGAGGTGAAATCTTAGGCGTGCGCTAAACCCGTTCTGATTCGTTTTGTAAAAACCAGCAGATTTGACATAATCTAATTCATATAATTTTTCTAACGCCATCATCAGCACTTCAGTAACTTTGTACTGCCCTGATACATAGCGTATTGTTTCTTTAATTACCCGAAGTTCATTGTATTTGGAAATAATTTCTTGCTCGCCATCGTATGTGTTGGTGATATCATCTCCAAAACAGATAATCATGTCTTGCTTATAGAATTTTGCTTTTTTGAAAGCAAGTTCGGTAGTAGATTTTTCAGCATCTTCAATGCCACTAACCGCAATTTTAATCGTTTTTCCCTGCCGTACTTCGTGATAAATATTTGTAAGCGTATGTTGCCCTATGTCCATGTTATTCGCCAACGCCCAATCCGCAAACTTTACCCCTATTATTTCCTCTTTCAACGAATGGAATCGCTGTAATGCTGTTTCATTTGCATCCACTATTTGCCCGTCCAAACTCAACAAAAGAATATAAGAAACATTTTTTTCATAAAGACTTTTATAAAATTCATTGCTTGCATTGAGGAACTTCTCTTTGCTGTGGCTGATGTCTTTTGCTTTGCAGTGAATATAGGGTTGGTGATTTTCGCCTTCTACAAAATGAGCCTTGTATTGAATGACACGTATGTTCCCTTCTTTATCTATGATTTTCAGACTCCCTTCAGATTTCTTATCTCTCATTACCTCGTTGAGGTAGTTCGAAAAATACTGTCTTGTATCTGGGGCAAGAAAAATCTTAAGGTTGTAGTTAGAACCGTCTTTATTATAAATATCAAAAATTTCGGCAACTTCGTCATTTACGCGAATGATTTTTCCCGTAAGGTCGTGCAAACAGATAAATTCCTTTGCCGATTCATTCGATTCTATTTCATTTTTTTGATAGGCGAGAGGTGCTTCATCACTATTTTTTGGCAAAAAAGAAGGTGAAAGCTGCCTATTATGTTGTTCTAATATCTGCAGCTTTTTTTGCAAAAATGCTATTTCTTCCAAAAGTTCTTCTTTGGTCTTTTCAGTACCCATCATTTCTTTTTATGTATCAAAAAATTACATTTTTGCCAATATCACAAACAGCAGAGCTAAGATGGCGGGCAATGCTTGTACAAAAAATATTTTCTTATCAGCCGAAACAGCACCATAGACACCTGCAACTATTACGCAGGCTAAAAAGAAAAATGATACATTTGCTTTCCACAAAAGGTCGTCAATCGCAAATGTCCAAAGAAGCCCAGCCGCTAAAAATCCGTTGTAAAGCCCTTGGTTGGCTGCTAATCTTTTTGTAGGCTTGAATAATTCTGCTGGTAAGGCATTTCTGAATGTCTTTTTTCCCACTGTTTCCCAAGCAAACATTTCCATCCATAAGATGTACAAATGTTCCACAGCTACCAATCCTACTAAAATTTGCCCTATTATCTGCATATCTCTCAAAGTTTCTTTGTTGTTACTGTGCGTAAAAATAGGAGAAAAAATTATATTTACTCAAAAACCGTTATTTTTCTTTTTTGCCAGAAAACTAAAAAGTGAAAAGAAAGAATTTTAACAACTACAGCTAAAATCGTTGATATTTGCGTGGGCAGGGGCAAGCATCCCATTGATACTCACTAATCTATCCAAGCGGATAGATTCCTCTGTGGATAGGAGCATAAATTCTTCTCCTCTTTGCGTAAATACATCTTTGATTACTGCATTTACGGTCATAAACTCATGTATATCAGTAAAATACTGAATCTTACAAAATTCTTTTTTAGTAGCTTTTTCTAAAAGCACGTCATAAAAATTGCAATCTATTGGCAAATATTTATTATCCATATATTTCATTGGTTTATCTTCAGTTCAACATTTCTGTCTTCAAAAAGTTCTCTAAATAGATACAATAAAAAAACAGCAGTAGCAAAACTGTTGTTTTTATGCAAAGGAATTGTTATATTTAGGGCAAAATACGAATAATTATGCTCAAACTGCCTATTGAAGTAATATTACTTATTTGCTCTATTTTGCTGTTTCTTAGCATTTTACTTAGTAAGTTCACACACAAATTGGGCGTTCCTACGTTGCTGGGCTTTTTGCTCTTAGGGCTTGTTTTTGGCAATGGCGGCGAATATGATTTCCATTACGACTATCCCGAATTTACGCTGCGACTTGGGCAGATTGCGTTAAGTATTATTTTATTTACAGGCGGTTTGAATACAGAAATAGAGCAAATCAGACCTGTGATGCGGCAGGGACTTACTTTGGCTACAGTTGGCGTAGCGATTACGGCATTGGTAGCGGGAACAAGTATTTATTGGCTTACCTCGCTCGATTTTCCTACCTCCCTTTTGCTCGGTGCTATTATTTCCTCTACTGATGCGGCAGCAGTCTTTTCTATCTTGGAGGCAAAAGGTATGAAACTTAGCGGCAAAATTTTCCCAACTTTGGAGTTAGAATCTGGCACAAATGACCCAATGGCATACTTTCTCACAATTAGCCTTAGTGCTTTCATCTTAGAAGGAGGAGAGTTTCCCGTTTGGGCTTTTTTGGGAAAATTAGCGTATAGCATGGGGGTGGGAGCATTAACGGGCGTAGGAATGGGATACCTAACTACTTTGGCACTTAGAATACTCAAGCTAAAAGTTGGCTTAACCCCCGTATTGGTCATCACAATTATCCTTTTCATTTTTTCGCTCATGGAACTTGTTGGTGGTAATAGCTTGCTGGCAGTATATACCGCAGGCATTGTTTTCGGCAACTACAAAAGAAATGCCTCTTACATTGCCAATTTCTTTGAAGGCATTTCTTGGCTCATGGAAATTATTTTATTCCTCACGCTTGGCTTGCAGATATTTATTCAAGATTTGCCTGAAGTGTTTTGGATAGGCATGATAGTATCTTCGGTGCTTATGTTTGTAGCAAGACCTATCAGCGTTTTTGTTAGTTTAGCTTTTTTCAAAGCAACAAGCAAAGAAAAGTTATACATCTCTTGGGTAGGGTTGCGAGGGGCTACTCCCATAGTATTTGCTCTATACCCTGTGCTTTACCAAGTCCCAGAGGCAAACTTACTTTTCAATATCTCCTTTTTTGTGGTGCTAACTTCTATTTTGCTGCAAGGCTCTACTATTTCAGTAGTTGCCAAATGGCTAAAAGTAATTTAATATTATCTTTGTTGGTTTTTTTAATTATTTATATTTGTTAATTCATCTGAAAAATTTAACTTTGTTAGAATTTACACTTATTTTGTATCGTTTTGATTTTACAATCCATTATTTCGTCGAATTCATAGCAAGTAAAAATGTCAAATAACACTTCCATTATTCCATACTACGTAGAAAAAGATTTGCCTTTTGCCGTAACTGCCCAATTAGCAGAACTGCCCGAAGAGGCACAAAGAGAGTTCTTGATAGAATACAGACGCAAAGCAAAGAATGTGGTACTTGCTTATGTACTTCACTTTTTGCTTCCCGCCCATTATATCTATTTGGACAAATTCATTACCCAACTTCTTTTTTGGTTTACTTTCGGAGGGTTTGGTATTTGGTGGCTTGTGGACTTGTTTCGTATGCCTTCTTTGGTGCAAGAGAGAAACAAAGCCATTGCAGATGAGTGCCTTCGCTACGTAATGCACCGCTTCAAGGCAGAAGCGCGACCTGCTGCAAAAGGGAATTATATGCCGAATACGCCGCAGCCTCGTCAGTTGGGTATTCCGCAATATGACCCCATGCGACCCTCAGTAGAGTCTTTGCAACTAAGCTACTTGGTAGATTATAACTTCAAAACATGGCAAGCTGTAGGTGAAATTCAGTACGATTGGACAAACGGCGGCTCGGAAAGAGAGTTCAGACTCGCAAGTGGTAGTGACGTAATGGTGCTGACTCTTAAAAGAGAGGGAATGTACCTCAACTGCTACGTGGGCAATTTGGTGAATCTGTACTCCATAGACCAGACGATTGATGCTCAGATTAACCAATACGGAAACCCACCTGCCCAGATTTCGCAGGGAGATTTTACGCTTTACAGAGATAACCGTTTTGATGGCATCGCTTTTGACAAATCTACAGGAGCAAGCCCAGCGAAAGTAATTGTTTGGGACTATTATGACAATACCCGAAAAATCAGACTTCGAATCGAGCAAAGCGGCAAGCAGCAGTTCAAAGCGGCACTCGCACAGGCAGCCAACGAAATAGATTTCTCAGATATTTTGCCTATGGGCTAAGGAAATACAAATTTAGAAGTTTTGCTACAGTGTTCTGAGCAAGGCTTCTAAATCTTCGGGCGTGTCCACGCAGTAGCTATCATGCTCAGTGATAGCTGTTTTTATTTTAAAGCCATTTTCTATCCATCGGAGTTGCTCCAAACTTTCTGCTTTTTCTAAGGAGGAGGGTAAAAGTTCGGTAATTTGTGCCAATATATCCGCTCGATACGCATACATACCTACGTGCCTATAAAATTGGTGATGGTTCAGCCATTCTTCTTGTGGGATATTTCGCAAGAAAGGAATCACTTGCCTACTGAAATAAATGCCATTGTCATCTTTGTCAAGCACTACCTTTACTTCGCCTATGTTGAATAGTTTTTCATTATCCAACGCCCTAATTATCAGCGTAGCTATTTCAGTTTGCCCATCTAATTTGCTTGCCAAAAGTGCTATTTGTTCAGGAATAATAAATGGCTCATCTCCTTGTATATTTATCACATAGTCAAAATGCTGATTTGTGAGGCTTAGTGCTTCAAAGCATCTATCTGTCCCACTTTGATGCGTTTCTTTGGTAATAATAGCCTCACCGCCAAAGGCTTGGACTACTTTTGCTATCCGCGTGTCATCAGTAGCAACCACCAACTTATCTATGCACTTCGCCATGCTCGCTCGCTCATATACGTGCTGAATCATGGGTTTCCCTTTGATATCTGCCAGCATTTTTGCTGGGAATCGGGAAGATGCGTAGCGTGCAGGTATAATTCCAAGAATTTTCATATAATTATCGTAAATTGCTTGCTGAAAAATAAAAACTAAGATGGGTGCAAAATTAGCCTTTTTACTGTAAAGTCAAAAGTATAAAAAACATTCTATTCCTTTGTATGTTCATATTAATAGGTAATTTTTTTATTTCAAAATTATATAAAACGCTAAAATAGTTTTTTATGGCAGAAGCATATATTTATGACTTTGTCCGCACCCCCAGAGGGCGAGGCAAAAGTGATGGTTCGCTGCACGAGGTACAGCCCGTCCATTTACTTACCACACTTCTCAATGCTATCAAGCAGCGAAATCCAAGTTTAGACCCCAATATTGTCGAAGATGTCATTTCGGGCTGCGTAGCCCCAATAGGCGAGCAGGGGGCAGACATTGCCCGCACCGCAGTCCTCGATGCAGGCTTTAACGAGGCTACAGCAGGCGTACAGCTCAATCGTTTTTGTTCTTCAGGTCTGGAGGCTATCAATATGGCGGCGGCAGTCGTGATGGCGGGGCAGTCTGAAATGATTTTGGCGGGCGGCGTAGAGTCCATGTCGCGCGTACCTATGGGAGCAGACGGCGGAGCTATGTTTACCAGCCCTGATATGATTTCGAAGTTAAAAATCGTTCCTCAAGGTATTTCTGCCGATTTGATTGCCTCCAAATATGGTTTTACGAGGGCAGAAGCCGATGCTTTAGCTGCCGAATCGCACAGGAGAGCAGTGATTGCCCAAAAAGAAAATCGCTTTGCCAATGCTATTATTCCCGTCAAAGATTTCTTAGGATTTACCATTTTGGACAGAGATGAGGGCGTAAGACCTGAAACTACTCAAGAATCCTTATCCAAACTTGCCCCTTCCTTCCAAATGATGGGCGAAATGGGTGGCTTAGATGCCTTAGCCCTACAAAAATATCCCGAACTCAATAAAATTAACCATATTCATCACGCAGGAAATTCCTCACAGATAGTAGATGGGGCGGCACTGATGATGATTGGTAGCAAGCGAGCAGGCGAAAAATCGGGCTTGAAACCCAGAGCAAAGATACACTCTTTTACTATAGTGGGTTCTGAACCTACTATCATGCTCACAGGTCCCGTTCCTGCTGCCCAAAAGCTGTTCAAACGCAACGGCATGAAGCCTTCAGACATCGATTTGTACGAAGTAAATGAGGCATTTGCCGTTGTGCCAATGCTATTCATGCAAGCAATAGGCGTGGACGCATCCAAAGTAAATGTCAATGGCGGTGCTATCGCTTTGGGGCATCCGCTTGGGGCTACAGGGGCTATCATTTTGGGTACACTCTTAGACGAAATGGAACGCCAAGACAAGCAATTGGGCTTTGCAACGCTTTGTATAGGTGGTGGCATGGGCATCGCAACTATTATTGAGAGAATTTAAGGGTAAAAAATCTAAAAAAACAATGATTAAATATACAGTAGAAGAGGGAATAGCCAATGTAAGTTGGAACATGGAAGGCTACCCAATGAACGTACTTAACGACCAGTCAATCAGTGCTTTCAAGGAAGCAATGGAAAAAGCAATAGCAGATAGCGAAGTAAAAGGCATCACTATCAGTTCTGAAAAAGATAGCTTTATAGCGGGTGCAGACCTAAAAATGCTGCAAAAACTCACCGTTGAAAATACGGACATGAAAACTACTTTCGAAAACACGAAAGTTTTTAATATGCTTTTCAGAAAGTTTGAAACCTGTGGAAAGCCAATAGTTGCGTGCATCAATGGTCATGCTTTGGGTGGCGGTTTTGAGGTCTGCCTCATGTCGCACTACAGAATTGCAGTCAATAATCCGAAAACAAAAATAGGACTTCCCGAATCCAAAATTGGCTTGCTGCCTGGGGCAGGTGGCACACAGCGTTTGCCACGAATGGTAGGGTTGGAGATAGCGGCTCCGCTTTTGCTCGAAGGTACAGAACTTAGCCCCGAAAATGCCCTCAAACAAGGCTTGATTAACGAGTTGGTAGCGAGTAAAGAAGAAATGTTTGCAGCCGCTAAAAAATGGATTTTGGCAAATCTGAGTCCTTTGCAGGCTTGGGACGAAAGAGATAAAAAGGGAAATATTGTAGGGAAAACGAATTTTAAAGTGCCAAATGGCAATATCCAAAGCCCAAAAGGGGCGCAGCTATTACTCCCAGGTACGGCACTGCTGATGGGCAAAACCTACGGCAACTATCCCGCACAGTTAGCGATTATGAAAGCCGTCTATGAAGGCTTGCAAGTGCCTATAGACAAGGCGTTGGTGATAGAATCTCGATATTTTACTTCCCTCTTGATAAATCCCGTAGCGAAAAACATGATTCGCACTTTGTTTTTTGCCATCGGCGATGCCAACAAAGGCATCGCAAGACCAAAAAATGTTCCTGAAACCAATTTGAAGAAAATAGGCATCTTAGGAGCAGGAATGATGGGTTCGGGCATTGCTTATGTATCTGCTTTAGCAGGTTTGGAAGTGGTTTTAAAAGATACAACCTTAGAAAATGCCGAGCGGTCAAGCGGCGTGTATGGCAAAGAATATTCGAGAAATTTGCTCAAATCTCAAGTGGCAAAAGGCAGGTATTCGCAAGAGCAAGCCGAAGGAATTTTGGCAAAAATAAAGCCTACGGACAATTATGAAGACCTCAAAGGCTGCGATTTGATTATAGAAGCCGTTTTTGAAAACAGAGAACTCAAAGCCAAAGTTACCAAAGATGCCGAAGCCCAAATAGCAGAAACTGCCGTTTTTGGCTCTAATACTTCTACTTTGCCCATTACGGGACTGTCCGAAGCATCAGCTCGCCCCGCTAACTTCATAGGGATTCACTTCTTTTCCCCTGTGGACAAAATGCCTTTGGTAGAGGTCATAATGGGCAAACAGACCTCTGACTATGCCCTTGCAATGACTATAGACTACATCAAAAAAATCAAAAAAACGCCTATAGTCGTCAATGATTCACGAGGATTTTACACTTCTCGTTGCTTTGGTACTTATACCGCCGAGGGAATGGAAATGCTTGCAGAAGGTATCAATCCGATTTTGATAGAAAATGCAGGAAAAGCAGCAGGAATGCCTGTAGGTTCGCTTGATGTAGCCGATGCCGTTTCTATCGAGTTGGCTTATAAAGTAATGAAGCAATCTGAAATAGACACAGGCGTAAAAATGGAGCATATTGCAGGCGGCAAGGTGGTAAAACACTTTGTAGAAACACTCGGCAGAGGCGGAAAAGTAAGCAAAAAAGGCTTTTACGAATACCCTGAAGGCGGTAAAAAATACCTATGGGAAGGTTTATCGGAACAATATCCGCTAAAAAGTGAGCAACCCAACATCGAGTTTTTGAAGAAACGTCTTTTGCACCGCCAAGCCTTAGAAACGGTACGCTGCTTAGAAGAAGGCGTACTGCGAAGCAAAGCAGATGCAGACGTAGGCTCCATCTTGGCATGGGGATTCCCCGCCTACACAGGTGGTACACTGTCCTATATAGACATGGTTGGCGTTGCCCAATTTGTAAAGGACTGCGATGAGTTGGCAGCAACTTACGGCGAAAGATTCAGCCCTACGGCACGCCTAAGAGAGATGGCAGCCAATGGCGAAAGTTTTTATGGTGTGAAAAAATAAAAAATAAATAGCACGATTTTCCCAAAATTGTACTATTTATTCGGCGATTTCTGACCGTTGTCAAGATTGGCAGACCTTGACAACGGTTGAAAGTTGCCTTGCCCGTAAGATAATAGTCGTCATTATTCTTTTTTATCTATGACTACCTTATCGCGAATTTCCTCACATTTTGCAAGAGCTTCTTTGTAATAGGCAATATTTTTGGAAAGGTCGTAAATAAGTTGCTGTACGAGATTTGCAAAACGATAATCAAAAAGTTTATCCCTGTTAATGACTCTGTATTCCGTCAAATCAAAATTTTCGACAATAAAAGGCTCAATATCTTGCCTTATGCTACTAAGAATTACATTTTCATTGATTTTGAGTTGGGCATACTGAAAATCGTAAAGGTAAATCAAATCGTTTTTTAGTTTTACATCTTTGATAATATTTACCTGCCCGCCCTGCTTTATGGACTCGTAGGTAGTTTGCGAAGGATAGAAAAATAACACGTTCTCAAATGCTGCTTTGAGTAATTTTCCAATGCTATCTACTTGCTCTAAATCATTGGTTTTCAAGATAATAAGCAAGTTCGTCATATCCTGAATTTTTTGGGAGGTCAAGCTATCGTTCAGCGTCAGATTTTTTATGTCATTCTCCAAATCTGAACTCAAGTTTTTCATATATTCGGCAGATAATTTTTTCTCCTTATTGGATTCCGCCCAGTTGGTCAAACCAAAACCCGCCGTTACGCCTATCATCACCACTATTGTTTCGATAAGATACACCACCAAATAAACCCTCCAGCGCTTACTCATGTTCAGACGCATTTTTGGGCGAGTAAATTTGATAGAAGTGGCAAGCGAGCGCAAACGGCGAATAATTCTCATTAGATTAGGGTAATTTTTTGTAAAATAATTTAGGCTTTTAATAATATGCACTTAATCTGCTGCAAATGCGTATTATCAAGCAGATAATCAGCAATATAGTTTTTATTTTCGGCAATAAAATAAAATAAGAAATCTCTAATATTTATGTAACTTATTATTTCAGTTTCAAAAGTAAACAACTCTGTAATTCTATAGGAAATACCTACTTTCTCAAGCAAATTGTTTGCCTTTGAAAACAAGCCACCTAAGCGAGATTTCTTGCTTACTTGTATCGTTTCAAATAATTGGTTTACAATTAGATACTCTCCCGAATTGAGTGAATAAAATAGTTGGGCGAACTTCACGAAAGACTGCAAAGTTGGATACTCGAATGTAAAATTACCAACGATGCTTTTCCCATTTATAAAATCTAAAGTTGGTCTTCGGAAATCATTATTTTTTTCTAAATAGGGTAGGGGGGCAAGACTTTTATTTTTTGCATACTTTTCCATCGCACTCAGCCAAAGCGTGGGCATTAAATCTTCTTGGGCGGCAGAAGGATGCCATTGATGAAAATTAGCTAATTGGTTGATAGATAGAATTTTGCTGCTCAAGCCTATAGCTTGTAAGCGTTTTTTTAAGTCTAAATCTTCTACACCCCACACTTTGAAATATTCATCGAAACCACCAATAACATACATTTTTTTACGAGGGACAGCTATTAAGCCTGCAGCCATATCCACGCTACTGACCCGATAAGGATAGGGCTTATTAAAGTCTAAATTTTGGTAATCATGCTCATTTTCAGGCAAGTAGTAGCATTGATATTGAACAAAATGGTCTTCATCAATTTGGGAGTGTACTACTGTGGCAAAATGCGGTGAGTAAATCAAATCAATGTCAACTATTATCAAAAATTTTCCCTTTGAATTGCTTATACCCAGATTAACGGCATGAGCGCGCGACCAAAGTTGATAGCGTACGTCAAAATAAAAATAATTGACTTGAGAATAGTTGCCACACAACTCTTCTACTTGCATCTTGATAGGCAAATCACTTCCGTAATCCACGAAAACAATTTCAAAATCTTTAAAATATTGATTTTGAATAGATTGAAGGCAGTTTCGCACTCTTGCCATTTCTCGATTGCGATATGGGATAATAAAAGAAAAAGTCATATAACAAATATATAAATATATAAAAAATATGAGTGCGTTAGAAAAGCAAATATACAAAAACCCTATAAAAAAGAAAAGGCTACCCTCAGAGAGAGTAGCTTTTAGCTACAACAATTAAAACATATCAACCTATAAATTCACAATATAAAATGCTATTTTTCCTTGATTCATTAGCTTTTCAGCATTTGCTGGTACTTCTCTCACTTCTGTAGTTTCCAAAACAACCTTCCCGCTTGCGTCAATTACCCTTATTGTTTCTTTTTGATGATGCAAGGCATTAAAAATTGCCCTATTTGCTTTTTGTTCCACCGCTTCGCTTATGGCATCAAAAAAAACTACTTCCTCCATGCTTAGTGCTAATTTCGTTTCCTTTTTAGATTTTCCTTTTCCGTTGTCTGCTTTGGCAGTAAGCACTATTGATGAAAAAACAACTACCAAAATAAAAATTCTTACTAAAATACTGTCAATAAAGTTTTGACTACTACTACTACCGTCCATTTTTTTGTTTTTTTAATTAATAAAGTTTTGCTAAGTTTACTTTTAAATTTAAAAATATTTCTTAGATGTCTTTCTATTAGCCAAACGATATGCCAAAAAATATAATAAATTGATAAACAATGTATTATGTCAAAATATGCTTTTATATAGACAAGCAAAGTGTACGATTTTATTAAGATAGTGTTCATTTTCGTACATTTATTTGATGTTTTTAGGGAAAATAAAGGCACAGTTTTGATTTTATTTGAGATTTTAGCCCTAAATCCAAGATATTTTGAGAATATTTGCTCTATCCAAAGTTTGAAAGCTATTACTTTTGTTTTTTTAATAAATCTTAACAGAGATGATTCCAAAAATATACAAACTAAAAAAATCTTTATTTTTTTCCTTTCTATTTTTATGTTTTGCCAATTTGCAGGCACAAAGCACTTTTGTTCCTTTCAATACAGATTATTATCATTTGGTAGATAGGTACGAAATCAAAAAAGGTTCTTTTGCCGAGCATCTTTTTACCGCCTGCAAACCATATAGCCGCAGGGGAGTGGCGGCATTGGCAGATTCGCTGATTTTGCGGTCGGGTTGGTCGGAGGTGGACAAATTCAATCTGCTTTACCTGCTCAACGACAATTCGGAATGGGCGGACAGTTTGGACAATAAAAGCAAGAAGGCTGTTTGGAAACAGTTTTACAGAACTAAAGCAGATTTATTTAGACTCAAAGACGTTGATTATCATACATCTAAGGATTTTGATTTTCACATAAACCCTGTTTTGTACTTGAGCTACGGCAATGATGGCAATAGCTTGAAAAATCCTTTTACTAATACGAGAGGAGTAGAACTTCGGGGCATGATAGCACGGAAGGTAGGCTTTTATTTTTATGTAGCTGATAATCAGGCTATTTTTCCTTCTTATACCCAGCAATTCATCAATGATTTTCAGACTGTACCCTACGAAAATTTCTGGAAAACCTACAAAGACCCTACAGGCACAAGCATCAATAACGGTGTAGATTTTCTGACAGCAAGAGGGTATATTACCTTTGATATTGTCAAAAACTATGTTTCTTTGCAGTTTGGGCAAGATAAAAACGCTTACGGCGTGGGCTATCGCTCTTTGCAACTTTCAGATTTTGCGGGAAATTATACCTTTTTGAAACTCAATACCAAGATTTGGAAATTCAATTATTCAAACCTTTACAGTCAGATGTCGTCAGAGTCTTTCGGCACGAATAAAATCTATCCCAAAAAATACCTTGTTTTTCATCATTTGAGTCTAAACTTGACTCCAAATTTCAATATTGGAGTGTTTGAATCGGTCGCTTTTAGCAGGGAGGACAACTATAAAAATGATACTTTTGAGTTGCCTTATCTGAACCCTATTATTTTCTACCGTACTATCGAGCAGGCATTTGGTAGCCAAGACAATTCTTTGGCGGGCATTGATTTTAAGTGGAACGCAGTGAAAGGTTTGCAGCTATACGGGCAACTTATCTTGGACGAGCTGGTAGTGAGCGAAATGACTTCGGGCAAAGGCTGGTGGGGCAATAAGCAAGGCTGGCAATTAGGCTTTAAGTACATAGATGTATTGGGTGTGCCAAATTTGGATTTACAAGTAGAGCTAAATCAGGTCAGACCATATACTTACACACACTTCGACAAGCCCCGACTATCTAATTATACGCATTTTAGCCAGCCTTTGGCGCACCCGCTTGGGGCAAATTTCAGTGAATTATTGGCTATAGTTCGCTATCAACCTATTCCGAGATTGAGCCTCACTGCCAAAGGTTTCTTTACCAAAATGGGTAGGGATTGGGACGGAAAAAATTGGGGCAGTGACATCCTCACTGATAACCTGACCCGCGTAAATGAATATGACAACCGAATAGGGCAGGGAGTAGCTACTAACTTGACTTTCATAGACTTAACGGCTTCTTACCAGCTAAAGCATAATTTATTCATCGACATAAAGCAGATTATCAGAAACCAACAAACAGACTTTGCAAGCAGAAATGTAAACACAAACTATACGGCAGTTTCACTACGCCTTAACATCCAACAGAGATTGCAAGAGTATTAAAAAAAATGTTTTTATGTTGTCGTCTTGCTGACATTAGGACTTAGACTGCTACAATATCTTTGCGTATAATAATAGTAATCAGATTACTCAATACCGATTAAGATTGAAGCATGAAAAAATTAAATTTATTTTTATTTACTGTTGCTTTTTCCCTGCTCATTTTGCAGGAATTGGCAGCCCAAGACGAATCAAGCAAAAGAAAATCTAACTTCAACATAGAAGATGGCGTTGCTATCAGTGGCTATGACCCCATAGCCTATTTTGATGGCAAGCCTACTGAAGGCAAGAAAACCCTCAAATATGCCTATCAGGGCATTAACTATTGCTTTTCTACACAAGCAAACTTGGATAAATTTAAGGGAAACCCTGCTAAGTACGAACCCGCATACGGTGGCTGGTGTGCCTATGCAATGGGGGCAAAAGGCGAAAAAGTAGAGATAGACCCACAAACCTACAAAATCACCAACGGCAAACTTTTTTTGTTCTATAATGCCTTCTTTAACAATACGTTGAAGGAGTGGAACAAAGACGAAGCAAAGCTATTTAAGAAGGCAGAAGAAAACTGGAAGAAAATTTATTAAAATATGGATAGAACACAAAATATTATCTCTTGGGTAGCTCAGGTAATTGCTGCCGCGATTTTGGCACAGACGCTGTTTTTCAAATTTACGGCAGCCCCAGAATCGGTCTATATATTCTCTACTTTGGGCATAGAACCTATTGGGCGAATAGGGAGTGGCGTTGCAGAACTTATTGCCGTTATTCTTTTGCTCATTCCGAGAACGGCTTGGGCGGGCAGCTTGCTTGGCTTTGGTATAATGGCAGGGGCTATTTTTTCGCATCTTACTCTCTTGGGAATAGAGGTGCAGGGAGATGGCGGAGAGTTATTCAACTTGGCAGTCATTGTATTGGTAGCGTGCGGCATAGTTGTTTTTCTGAAGCGGAGAGAAATTCCTATTTTGAAGCAATTTTTAACGAATTAGTTTTATTGATAATACTTAGTACTTTCCTTGTTCTATACGGACTTGGAAAGTTTTATTTTATAAAAAAGATACAAGAAATGCAGTGGACTGACGAATTGGTAGAATGGATACATCTATACACCAAAGATTTGTATAAATGGGCTTTGCATAAAACTTCTGACAAAATGCTTTCTGAAGATTTGGTACAAGATACCTTTTTGACAGCTGCAGAATACCTGCACAAATTTGAAAGGAAAAGCCAACCAAAAACTTGGCTCATGGCAATCTTGAAAAATAAAATTGCCGATTATTATAAAGAAACAATACACCAGCGTTCGCAAAAATATGTTTCCATTGATTTTTTGGAAAGTTTTTTTAATGAAAGAGCGCATTGGCGAAAAGAAAGTGCGCCCCAAAATTGGGACTGTGAAAGCGAAAATCTATTGGATAATCCACTTTTTACCCAACAAATAGAGGTATGTCTGCAAAAACTTCCCGCACAGTTCGGGGCGTGTATCAGGCTAAAATTCTTAGAAGAGAAAAAAAGCAAGGATATTTGTCAGGACTTAGCTATTTCTGCTACCAATTATTGGCAACTACTTCATAGGGCAAAACTACATTTGAGAAGTTGCATTGAAAATAATTGGTTTAAGAAACAAGGAGCAAGATGAAAAAAATATTCCTTTCCTGCCAAAAAGCAAGTGAGCTGATAGAAAAGAAAATCAATTTTGAACTTTCCACTGTCGAAGGTATGCAACTAAGCTTGCACAAACTTCTCTGTGATGCCTGCCAACGATACGAAAAGCAAAGTCTGCTGTTGGAAAAATGGATAATAAACAAGGAAAAGAAGGCTGAAGACAGTGCATTGCAGATTACAGAAAAGGAAATAGATGAGTTGAAAGAAAAGATTTTGAAATCGGAAAAATAGTTTTTTTTAGCCATATTTGTCATACAATCTAAAAAGCAAATGACTATGAAATATTATGCTTTCATTTTCCTATTCTGTGCTGTGCTACCGCTTCATGCCCAATATCACCTCATCGGGGATGCTGCCTACATGAACCCCGACTGTATTCAGCTCACGCCCGATGTGCAGTACAGCGAAGGCATTGCCTATTACAAAACTAAGCTCGATTTGGCAAATTATTTCCAAGTGGAGTTTGATATTTATTTGGGCGATAAAGACGAAGGGGCAGACGGAATTACTTTCGTGATTCATGATGATGAAAGACAATATGAGGCTTACGGCACTTGGGGGGAGTGCATGGGCTACGGCAGATGGAACTATGACGTACTATACGGCACTTATATTGCCCCTTCCATAGCTGTAGAATTTGATACTTATTACAATCGTAGGCAAAATGACCCGCCTTGCGACCATGTAGCTTATCTGGAAAATGGCACAAACTTCCACATAAAGTATTGGAATAACAAAGACGAAAACTTTAATTTGGAAGATGACTACCTCCATAACTTTCGCTTTCAGTGGGAGCCAGACACAAAACAAGTTACAGTGTACTTAGACGATAGGATAGTCTATCGAGGAATCCGTGATGTAGTCAAAGAGGTATTTGGTGGGCAAACCCAACTAATTTGGGGGTTTACCGCCTCTACAGGTAGGAAACATAATCTGCAATATTTTTGCCTGCGAACACTCACTTTTCGCCAAGCAAACAAATAAATAAGGAACAAATCCGTTTATTTTTTCCTTTCAATCATTTTTCCGTTTATTTTTGCACCTCAAAATCAAATATTCTATATGAAGGTGCTAAAATTTGGCGGCTCTTCTGTGCAGACCCCAGAAAGAGTTCGTAATGTAATAGAAATAGTAAAAGCTGACAAACAAGCAAGGGTCGTAGTATGTTCTGCTTTCGGTGGAGTTACCGACCAACTCATTGGCATGGCGACACTGGCAGAGCAAGGAGACAGTAGCTACAAAAATCTTTTCAAAGAAATAGAGAAAAGACACATTGATGCGGCAAAAGAACTTATCGAGGTAAAACGGCAAAGTAGCGTAGTGGCTCAGGTCAAAAATATGCTCAATGAGTTAGAAGAATTGCTGGAGGGTATATTCCTACTCAAAGAATTGAGCAAGCGAACCTTAGACAACATTGTGAGCTTTGGAGAACGCTTTTCTTGCTACATCATCAGTGAGTACGGCAAAGATGCAGGGCTTAATGCTGCCTATTTGGATACCAGAAAAGTAATCAAAACGAACAGTAATTTTACCAACGCCGCAGTAGATTTCGAGCTTACTGACAAACTCATTCAAACCTATATTGCCGAACATCCCGAACTGCAAGTAGCGACAGGTTTTATTGGCTCTAATGCAAATGGCATCACTACCACGCTCGGTCGTGGTGGCTCAGATTATACTGTTTCTATCTTTGGGGCGGCTTTGGAGGCTACCGAAATAGAAATTTGGACTGACGTAGATGGCGTAATGACGGCTGACCCGCGCAAAGTAGCTCAAGCCTTTTCCGTTCCTTCGCTTACTTACGAGGAGGCAATGGAACTTTCACACTTTGGGGCAAAGGTTATTTATCCGCCTACGATGGTGCCTGCACTCAAAAAAAACGTGCCGATTCTTATCCGCAACACGTTCAATCCACCTTTCAAAGGCTCTGTTATTTATAACCAATCCAGCCAAGACGACAAGGCAGTCAAAGGCATTACTTCCATCAGCAACATAGCTCTTTTGCGTGTGCAGGGAAGCGGCATGGTAGGTGTAGCGGGCGTTTCAGCAAGATTATTTGGTACATTGGCAAAGGATAATATCAATGTAATTTTGATTACGCAGGCTTCTTCCGAACACTCTATCTGCTTTGCAGTAAAGCCCGAAGACGCACCTGCCGCCGTCAATCTTATTAATATTGAGTTTGCCAACGAAATCCAACGCAGCGAAATAGATAAAATAGTAGCCGAATATAGCCTGTCTATTGTAGCGATTGTGGGTGAAAACATGAAAAAAACTTCAGGTGTTGCGGGCAAAATGTTCCAATCTTTGGGCAAGAATGGCATCAATATTTCTGCTATAGCGCAAGGATCCTCGGAGCTGAATATTTCGGTTGTTATCAAGAAAGAAGACGAAATAAAGGCATTGCGCGCCTTGCATCAGGCGTTTTTCCTATCCGACATCAAAGTAATTAACGTCTTTATGGTAGGCGTAGGCTTGATAGGCAGCACGCTATTAAAGCAAATAGAAGAACAAAAAAGCTATCTCCTCAAAGCCTATAATATTGATTTTAAGGTGATAGGCTTGGCAAATAGCAAAAAGAAAATAATGGATGCCAACGGTATCCAAGTAGCTACATGGAAAGATGCCTTAGCAAATTCGCCTGAAAAGATGACGATGGAAGAGTTTATGCAAGACATGATAAATCTCAATTTGCCGAACTCTGTCTTTATCGACAATACCGCAAGTGGAACAGTAGCAGATTTTTATAAAAAAATACTTTCCTCAAGTATTTCTATCGTTACGCCCAACAAAATAGCATCTTCGAGTGATTATCATCAATATATTACGCTCAAAGATTTGGCAAAAAAGCATGATGTTGTGTATCTCTATGAAACTAACGTAGGGGCAGCTTTGCCCGTGATTAGCACTTTGCGAGATTTGGTGAATAGTGGTGATAAAATCATGAAAATAGAAGCAGTGCTTTCTGGCACACTTTCTTTTATTTTTAATACCTTCGATAGCACCAAAAAATTTAGCGAAGTAGTCAAAGATGCCAAACTCAAAGGTTTTACCGAGCCAGACCCGCGCGAAGATTTGAGTTGCTCTGACGTAGCCCGCAAGATTCTGATTCTCACCAGAGAGTGTGGCTATGCAATGGAAAGTACAGATATTGTCATTCAGGGCTTTATTCCCGAAAACTGCACAAAAGCACCCTCAGTAGAGGAGTTTTTTGCAGAATTGGAAAAATCTGATGCTTACTTTGAGCAGATGCGGGCAGATGCGGAAAAAGAAGGAAAAGTGCTTCGCTGCATCGCCAAATTCGAAGAAGGAAAAGCGACCATTGCATTGCAGGCTGTTGGCAAAGAACACTCTTTTTACCAACTCTCTGGGAGCGATAATATCATTGCCTTCACCACAGCACGCTATCCCGAACGCCCTCTTTTGGTCAAAGGGGCAGGAGCAGGTGCTGAAGTTACGGCGGCAGGCGTATTTGCCGACATGATTCGAATTGCAAATTACTTGTAAAATAATGAGGGTAGGAAATCACTAAAATTTTCTACCCTTCTTTCTATTTAAGGAATGTTAAATATTAGTATATTCAAATCTGGTTTGCGAAATTTGTGACAGTACAAATAAACAAGCTCGTTATGAAAAAGTTATTCATCTCATTGGTATTGCTAATTGGGCTTACTAAGGTTTTTGCACAAGAAATCTCCATCGAAATAGGGAAAACAGAAATAGCCTTAAACGAGGCACTCCAAATTACAGCAACCGTTACTAACGGGCAACTTTCAGGTGCAGGTGGCTTCCCCGAAATCAAAAATTTCACTAAAATAGGCACAAGCTCGTCCTCTTATACTAATATTATAAATGGAAAAATTACACAATCTCAAAGCGTTATTCAAAACTACAAGCCAAGCAAAGAAGGAACTTTTCAAATTCCTGCTTTTACCATGAGCGTCAATGGCAAATCTGTAAGTTTTGGGGGGGCTACGGTGCGAGTAAGTGCTGCCGCACAGCAGCGAGACCCTTGGGATGCTTTTTTTGGCATGGACAATGACGCAGGCGAAACCTTAGACTATGTAAATGTCAAAGAAGATGCTTTTTTTGCCATCAGCCCAAACAAAGACGAAGTATTTGTAGGGGAAGGCTTTAACCTCAATATTGCCATGTATATAGCCGACCAAAATCAAGCAAATATGGAATGGTACGAAGTAGGGCAACAACTTACCGAAATACTCAAAAAAATAAAGCCTTCCAACTGCTGGGAAGAGAATTTTAGTGTAGAAGAAATTATCCCCGAAAGAGTTACCATAGGCGGCAAGGGCTACAGGCAGTATAAAGTATATCAGGCAAATTTTTATCCACTGAATAACAAGCCTATCACTTTCCCCTCTATGGAATTTAAAATGATAAAACTCAAAATGTCGAACAGTCAGAGCTTTTTTGGTGGTTCTTATCAAAAAGACATGACTACATTTCGTTCAAAACCCAAAACAATTCGAGTAAAAGACCTACCCGCACACCCTTTGAAAGACAAAGTAGCCGTAGGAAATTTTAAATTAGAAGAAGCCATCAGCACACAAGATTTGGAAACAGGGCAAAGTTTTGAGTATAGGTTCAAAGTAGTAGGAGAGGGCAATATTTCGGCAGCACGCGAGCCGATATTACCTGAGATGAAAGATTTTGAAGTATATCCGCCTAATGTAAAACAGCAAATTAATCGTGGCGGCGGGAGCGTATATGGTAGCAAACTTTTTACCTACATGGCTATTCCCAAAGAACCGGGCAAATATGACTTGGATAATTATTTTAATTGGGTGTATTTTAACCCCGCAACGCAAACCTACGATACGCTCAAATCCTCCCTCAACATAAATGTTACGGGGGAAAGCAAAATGAATGTGTCCATCGAATCTAATGACAGAGGCGGATTCTATGATTTGATAGACGAAAAAGACAACGAATTTGTGAGCATAAACCGAGATGAAGCCATCAAAGGGTTTACCAACATTGGCGTTTTGAGCCTACTGCTTATCACCGCTTTTTTTGCCTTTAAGAAAAGCAAAAACAATACATTACATAAAGAGGACAAAACCTAAAACGCATGCCAATACTAAAAATATATTTAATACTAAAATTATTAGTAATTACAAATCAAATTTTGTAATTTTGCGCCTTAATTTCCAAGAGGAGATTCCAAAATATATTTTTGTAACATTAAACGCCACAATTGATATGAATATCGCAGAAATTGAAAGCAAGCTGAAAGATTTGAAAATAAAGCAAGCCGAGCAAATGAAGACAAAGAAAGACAAGCGCGATACAATTGCGCTTACTGCTATCCGCGAAGAGATGAATAAACTCAAAGACGAGGCTGCTGCTGTCTATAAAAGCAAGAGAAAATAAGTTTGTACTTTATCGTACTTTAATATAAACTTCTGAAACGTTGAATTTTTAATACAATGGAAATCAAAGCACAAGACGTAAATAAATTAAGACAACTCACAGGCGCAGGCATGATGGATTGCAAAAAAGCCCTTACAGAAGCAGAAGGCGATTTTGAAAAAGCAATTGACATACTTCGCAAAAAAGGTCAAAAAATCTCTGCTGCCCGCGCTGACCGTGCTGCAAGCGAGGGAGCTGTTTTCGTGAAAACAAACGAAGCAAAAACTGACGGAATTGTAATCTCTTTGAACTGCGAAACAGACTTCGTAGCAAAAAATGATGATTTTGTTGCCTTAGGTAATAAAATTTTGGATAAGGTATTTGAAACAAAGCCTTCATCTATCGAAGAAATCAATGCACTTACTGTAGAAGGAAAAACTGTTGCAGAGCATTTGACAGAGATGATTGGTAAAATCGGAGAGAAAATAGAAGTTGGAGCTTACGAGAAAGTAGTAGGCGAAAAGATAATTTCTTATTTGCACGGAACAAGAGTAGGTGTGTTGGTAGCATTGAAAAATGTGAACGGTAGTAGTGTAGAAGAAGCAGGAAAAGATGTGGCTATGCAAATAGCTGCGATGAAGCCTGTAGCCTTAGACAAAGATGATGTAGATCCTGCTACTATCCAAAGAGAAATCGAGATAGGCAAAGAGCAAGCAAGACAAGAAGGAAAGCCAGAGGCAATGCTTGAGAAAATTGCTTTGGGAAAACTCAATAAGTTCTACAAAGATAGCACTTTGCTCAACCAAGAATTTGTAAAAGATAACAGCAAAACCATTGCGCAATACTTAGAAAGTGTGCAAAAAGGCTTAACTGTATCTGCTTTCAAAAGAGTAGGCATCAGTGCGTAATTTATAGCAATAAAATTTTATTTTTGAAACCAAAGGCATAAAGTCTTTGGTTTTTTTTATATTTGGGTGCTATATAATTGTTATTAAAATATTACATGAATAAGGAACTTGGAAAGATTTTAGTCATTGATGACAATGAAGATATTTTGTTAGCAGCAAAATTATTGCTAAAAAAACACGCTCATTTCGTTCAGACTGAGTATAACCCGCAAAAAATACCTTTCTTGCTTAACCAAGAGAAGTATGATATTATTTTGCTCGATATGAATTTTACCAAAGATACAGCTACAGGCAAGGAAGGTTTTTATTGGTTAGAACAGATATTAGAAAGAGACCCCTCAGCGGCTGTTATCATGATTACTGCCTACGGTGATGTGGAAATGGCTGTGCGTGCCTTAAAAGAAGGAGCTACCGACTTCGTATTGAAGCCTTGGCAAAACGAAAAATTAGTAGCTACCATCGAAAATGCCATTCAAAGCAAAAAAGCAATGAAGGCAGGCAGTTCCGCAACAAAAGAAGCAAAAAAAGAAGGCAAGAATGCAGATAATCCTTTTGCAAGCATCATAGGCACAAGCGAGCCTATGCAAAACTTATTTACGATTATCAGCAAAGTAGCACTTACAGATGCAAATATCTTAGTTTTGGGCGAAAATGGTACAGGCAAAGAACTGATAGCAAGAGCAATTCATCAGGCTTCGCTTCGCAAAGACAAAATTTTTGTAAGTGCCGATATGGGAGCTATTACGGAAACTCTTTTTGAAAGCGAACTATTCGGGCATAAAAAAGGCTCTTTTACCGATGCCAAAGAGGATAGGGCGGGGCGGTTTGAAGCCGCTAACGGAGGTACTTTATTTTTAGATGAGATTGGTAACTTATCTATGTCCCTACAGTCCAAACTGCTCACTACCCTACAAAGACGCGAGGTTATTAGAGTAGGCTCAAATCAGCCTGTTTCTGTGGATATTCGCTTGATATGTGCCACAAATATGCCCTTGTACGAGATGGTAGAGGACGGAGAATTTCGCCAAGATTTACTTTACCGTATCAATACCGTAGAGCTTCGTTTGCCTTCGCTAAGGGAAAGAGAGGAGGATATTCCTCTGCTCGCCAACTATTATGTAAGGATATACTGCGAGAAGTACAAAATGCCGATGAAAAATATTGCGGCAAACACGCTGAAAAAATTGCAAAAATACCACTGGCCTGGCAATATTCGCGAGTTACAGCATGCCATAGAGCGGGCTGTCATTATGAGTGATGATGTTGTTCTGCAGCCAGGGGACTTCCTATTCTTGCTACAGAAAGAGGAAAGTTCGGAGATGGATATTCAAGATTTTAACTTAGAAAGTGTGGAAAAGCTGGTTATCCAGAAAGCAATAAGCAAGCATGGAGGAAATATATCGAAGGCAGCCAAAGAACTCGGACTCACAAGGGCATCGCTATACAGAAGATTAGAAAAGCACGGTCTGTAGAAATCAGTTTCTACAAATCGTGCCTTGCACATATAACTTCAATACCAATTTTTGTTTTGCTACACTCGTATCCCTATGATAGTAATATCATCTCTTTGCTCTGTATTCTTCATATAAGAATCGAGTATTGTCTCTATATTTGCTTTCTGCTCCTTTGTAGGCAATTTGGCGTTTTCTTCTATTAGCTCGGTGAGTTTTGCCGAGGTAAAACGGTGTCTTTCTTCGTCATTTTGGTCTGCAAAACCGTCCGTAGTAAAATAAAGCATATCTCCCTTGCTTAGGATAATTTCATGGTTTTGGAAAGGGTGTTCTTTTTTGTACTGCCCACCTATCGAGCGTTTTTCTCCTCTGATAGTTTCCAACACTGCATCTGCTTGGCGATAGTAGAGAATAGGTCTTTTTGCCCCCGCAAAGGTAACTTTTGTTTGCCCATCAATCATTTGCTCTAAAGTACAGAATGCGATGTCCATGCCATCATCATTGTTTTTCTCATATTGTTTAAGCGATTCCCTAAAACGTCCGTCTAAATATTCAAGCACGACAGCAGGCGTAAAAATAGCAGATGAATTATCCTGCTTTTTCTTTTGCATATTGGTTAGGTTGCTTTCTATGTCGTTAAGCAAGTAGCTTGACACCAACGACATAAAACCGCCTGGAACACCATGACCAGTACAATCTATGAGGGCAAATGAAACCAAACTTCTATTGTTATCTATGATTGGGTTATGCCCAAGCCAATAAATATCGCCAGAAACAATGTCTTTTGGGCGATAGATTACAAAATATTCGCTAAAGTACGCATGCATCTGACTTTCGGAGGGCATGATAGCTTCCTGAATAGTTTGGGCATATCGGATACTGTCTGTGATATTTTTATTTTTAATATTAATTACTTCGTAAGCATTTGCATTGGAAAGAGCTACAGAAACATAAGAAGCTAAGGTCTGCATCATCTTCAAATCTATCTCATTAAACGCATTTTTTTCTAAACTTTGTGCGGTAATGACCCCCAAAACCTTATTTTCAAAGGCTAAAGGCAGATATATCAGGGATTGAGGCGTATTTGCATCTATTTTTATTGGCTTACTCAAATAATCTTTGTACTGCATTTCGATGTTATTAATCGTAACAGGTTTGTTATTCTGAAAACACCAAATACTTAGTTTATCTTCTTCCTCCATGTACTCAAAATGGTCTTGCTGCGTTTCGCCTTTTTTTACAAAATCGAGAAATTCGATACGCTGCTCTGCCTCATCAAAAATACCTACTCCAAAAAAGGCAGAGTGGATAAGCGATGCCATATTGGAGTTAGCAGTCTGCACCATTGTACGAAAATCGAGTGTAGAAGTAACTTTTTGTCCAATGCTACTGATATTTTTGATATTATTGTAGGCGTGTTGGATTTCTTCTTTTTGTTTCCTAAGACGTTTGTAGAGAAAAAAGAAAGCAATCACGACCCCAAGCAAGATAAAACCCGCAATGATGGCAATATACAATTCTATTTCTAAGGTTCTTTGCTGCTCTACATCTACTTCTATCTGCTCTTGTTGCTTAAAAATAATCTCACGAAGTTCCTCTACCACCATGTTGGACTGGTCTTGGAGACGCTCAAAAGTGCTATCATTCTCTATGAGTGCATATTCCAAATTTCGCAAATAAACTTTAAGTGCTTTGCGTTGCTGAGGCGAAATAGATTTTTCGTTGCGAAGTTTTTGAGCAATCTCTTCCATTTCGCTTCTTATCATTGTCCCCTTTTCGAACAAGAATTGCTTTTTAAACTCTAATTGATTGATAACTTTTTTAAAATCTGCGTTATAGTCCAAAATCATAGAGTCTAATTTTTCCTCCATAGGCACTACAGGTTCATCGTTTTCTATCCCTGCTGCCTTTGTTCGGATAATCAGAAATACATAATTACCTTCGGCATCAACATTAAACTTAGTAATGTCATATTCCTCTATTTTAAATTTGCTTACGTGCATCTGCACCGTTACTACCTGAAACTTTCCTTGCTTATCGGTAACAAATTCTTTTCCATCTACCTTGAGTCTTAGACCTTCTACAGGGGAATAATCTTCTTGGTATAAAACTGTGATATTGAATAACTGAGGCGTGCCATCTGCATTCAGGTTAGCTCCATTACTATCACTGCCGCCATGCGATATGGTAGTTTTAATGACATAATAGTCTTTATTCTTATCAAAAGTATAACTCTCCTTCGTAACTGTTGTGCCGTCTATATCAAACTTAGTATCTTCGGTAGGCTCTATGTGCGGGGGGAGGTTCAAAACAAAATCTCCGTTAGCATTAGTGAATGTAGGAGGAATCTCGCTTTCTCCCGCTATCGAAACGGCAATATTTCTTACTGCTTGTGCGGTGCTTCCTAATACTTTTCCTGTAAGTACGTTTGGGGCTGAGTACATAACAACTTGGATTTCAGTGCCTACGAAATCCCATGTTTTTACCCTATATCCTTTTTTTGTGGCTTTTACTTTGCGAGGCTTTGCACTTCGGAGCGCAAGTGTATTAAAAGTCCCTTTTGTATTCGTAGTCAAGCTAACGCTGTCGTTAATAGTTACTGCGACTCCCTGCATGATTTTGCCCTTGTCATCTACAACCTTACCCGTAACAATTTGAGCAAGAGAAAGGTTGCTCATTGTCAGTAAGATAATGAACAAAAGAGATGGAAAAACAAACTTTATCCGTATTTTCATATATATAAGAAACCAATATTATAAAATTGGCAAATGTGTCTAAATAATAACGTTAAGTCAGGGTAACCTTATACAAAACTAAGCAAAAGACTTTTTTTCAACAACTCAAATTAAAGAATTATTTAGATATGATACAAAAATTAATGCTTTTTTATTTAATAATAAGCATTTTTAGGAATATCATTTTTGGTAATAAGCTGCAAAACTTGTTTGAAAATTTCGGAATCAAAGGTTTTTCAGAAAATTTTAATAAAAAACAAAATAAATCTCCTATTTTTACTGCAAAAAATATCACTTGTAAAAACAACAAGATTATTTATGAAATTTGATTTGAACGAAATAAAGGCAACCTTCACCGAAGATTCTCGCAAGGCTCTTTGGTTTAACTTGGCTGCAATGGTGAGTATTGGCTTGTTCTTGGTCATACTTTTCTTCTATGTTTATCTGCCCATCACCACTCATCATGGGGAAACAATCACAGTTCCAGATTTGGAAGGAATGCAACTTTCCCAAATACCTTCTTTCTTAGATGATAGAGATTTACGATACTATGTGTCCGATTCTACTTATGACCACCGCTATCCCGCCCTTACGGTGCTGAAGCAAGACCCCGCCAAAGGTGCGAAAGTGAAAGTAAATCGCCGTATTCATATCACGGTGAACGCAACTATGCCACCTATGGAACGGTTGCCTAATATCATAGATAACTCCATGAAACAAGCAAGCCAAATATTGGAAAGCTACGGATTTAAAATTGGGAAAGTAAGCTATGTGCCTGATATTGCAGCAAATGCAGTAATTAAGGTGTTTGTAAATAACAAAGAAATTATAGAAAAACAGTTGCAAGAAGGGTTCATGCTTGCCAAAGGCTCGAAAATAGATTTGCAAGTAGGCGATGGCATGGGCAAAAACGATATAACGATGCCCGACCTAACAGGGATGCCAGAAGAAGAAGCAGAAACTTATTTGCGTGGCATAGGTTTGGGAATTGGGGCTATTATCTATGAGGAAAATACGACCAAAGAAATGGGGACTGTGCTTCGGCAAAAGCCTACTGTAAATTCAAAAATTAAAGTAGGGACTATTGTGGATATTTGGGTAGCGGGAGAAAACTAAAAAAGACAAAGAAATCAAACAGAAAAATCCATGAATAGACCTCTACGCTAACCAAGCATCTTTTATTACAATGAAATACTACCAACTTGTTGTTGTTTTTATTTTCTTTTGGCAGTCAGCACATAGTCAGGGAATTACCTTAAAAAGTATAGCTCGTCAATATCAGACAAATGAGCTATCGGTAGCACGCACTGAAGAGGATACAATCAAGATAAAACTCCCTATTTTTGAGGATTTTACGGCTTCTTTATATGCTAAAACGGGCATACCCGATACGGCTATTTGGCAAAAAAACGGTGGGGCGTTTGTTAATGATGGCTATGGAATTAGCCCGCCTTCCCACCGCATAGCTACCTTAGACGGAATTAACAATGCAGGGCAACCTTATAATTTCAAAGACAAATTTGCCATTGGCGAAGCAGATAACCTCACCTCTCGGCGCATAGACCTTTCGCAAGTAACGGGGGCTGATAAGTTGGTGATTAGCTTTTATTGGCAATCACAAGGCAACGGCTCAAAGCCTGACCCCGAAGACTATTTGGCATTGCAGTTCAAAGACAAAAATGGCACTTGGGTTACCCAGTGGCAGCGCAACGGCAACGTAACTACGGGAGATATTTTTCGCTACGAGGCTCTTCCTGTCAATAGTGTGGAGTTTTTCCACAAAGATTTTCAATTCAGATTTCAGACCTACTGCAAGCTATCTGGGGCGTATGATACGTGGAATTTGGATTATATTCTCCTTAATAAAGATAGAAAATTGGACGAGCAGTCCATTCTCGATATTGCCACAAGTAGGATAGATACCTATTTCTTGAAAAAATACCGAGCCATGCCCTTAGAACAGTTCTATGCCAATCAGAAGAATGAGATAGTTGATAGTATCTTTATGATTACCAATAATTTGGATAAGGAATTTAATATTTTTTATTACGATGCCATACTTTCCGATTTGGCTACGCAGCAACGCTTGGGCGTAATGCGGGATTCTTCTTATTTTATTCGCGCAGGCTCTTTCCAAAAAGTAGCCGTTCCTACCAATAGGGTACTCATTCCTCAGAATCGAGAAAAGCTCATTTTAGAGTACAAATTTAGACTTAATACAGGCGAGAAAGATGACTACATGAAAGGAGCTAATTTCCGAAATAACGACACCATAGTAGGTAGGAATGTGCTTGATAACTACTATGCCTATGATGATGGCACAGCAGAATTTGCCGCTACTATCAACCAAAAGTTTGGCAAAATTGCCTACAGATTTGTGCTTAATCGCCCTGCCGTACTTACCAACATAGACCTCATGTTCGTACCTATAGAGATAGACCTCAAAGGGGAAACGTACAATTTGAGGATATGGAAAAAATTAGATTTTAAAGGTAGAGGAGCCAAAGACTCTGTGCTATTAGTTCAAAACATAATCCTTAGCTATGCCGATAGTATTAATAAATTTACAAGGATAGAACTAAGCAGACGCTTGGCTGTTTCTGATACTTTCTACATAGGTTTTGAGCAACTTTCAGACAAAAACCTCTCTATTGGGTTTGATAAAAATACAGATGCAGGGGTAGAAATATTTTCAAATACTACCAACGAATGGGTGCAAAACAAGAGCATAAAAGGCAGTTTGATGATGCGCCCTGTCTTTCTCAATAGATTGGCGGTGAGTACGAATGAGCAAATTTGGGAAAATCTGCCCGCTACGGTCTATCCAAACCCTACCAACCGAGAAATACGCATAGACGGACAAGTAAGCCATGCCCAACTCATAGATTTGCAAGGCAGAGTTTTAGTAGAAAAAACTTTTATGCCCTACGAAACAGACAAAACTTTAGACTTGAATGGCTTTACAAATGGCTTATATATTTTATATTTGACACACGAAAAAGCAAGAGCAGTGAAAAAAGTGATTCTTGTGAAGTAAGAATAGCAGTGATAAGTTATGAATTATGAATTTTTATACTTGCTATTTTTATAAATGCTTTATAATGAATGATTTAAAACAAAAATAATCGCAGAAGCGCACCATTAATAATTTATAATTACTCATACCAATGAATATTTCTTTAAAAAATAAACAAGCAGTAGTAGCAGGAAGCACGCAAGGAATCGGCAAGGCTATAGCCATAGAACTTGCTCTCTTAGGGGCAAATGTAACACTATTGGCACGCAACGAGGCAGCCCTTAGGCAAGTAATAACAGAGTTAGACACTTCCTCAGGGCAGCAACACGACTATATAGTAGCAGATTTTGCAAAGCCCGAAACAGTCAAAGAAGCAATAAATAAATACGCGGCGAGCAAAGAGGAAGTACACATTCTCATCAATAATACAGGAGGACCGCCTGCGGGTGCTATTCTTGACGCTACCGTTCAATCCTTTGTGGATGCTTTTTCGGCACATATTATTTGCAATCAGCACCTTAGCCAAGCCCTTGTGCCGCTAATGAAAAAAGCAAAATACGGGCGAATCGTCAATATTATCTCTACTTCGGTAAAAGTGCCAATTGCTGGTCTGGGCGTTTCCAATACCATCAGAGGGGCTACGGCAAGCTGGGCAAAAACCTTAGCGACAGAGCTTGCTCCTTTTGGCATTACTGTCAATAATATTCTTCCGGGCTTTACCAAAACTTCACGCTTAGAATCACTCATACAGACTCGCGCAAAAAATGCTAACGTGAATGTAGAGGAATATTCGACTAATTTGCAAGCAACAATTCCTATGCGTAGATTTGGCGAGGCAGAGGAAATAGCGGCGGCGGCAGCATTTTTGGCATCTCCTGCGGCTTCTTTTATCACAGGTATTAATCTGCCCGTAGATGGGGGGAATACGCCTTCTTTATAGTAGTTGTTCAAAAGTTCTAAACTTTGACAAAGTGAATTATCTTAAGTATTTTTTAACAATAAAATCTAAAGTAATATGAAAAAAATTCAATTTTTGTTATTTGTTACTGCTTTCGCATTTTTGGCGGAAAGCTATGCACAGCAAGGCGACCCTAAGGCTACCGAAGTATGGGAGCCTGAACCAAAGGTTGTTACGCCTGCCGAAGGTAACAAAGCTCCATCAGACGCTATTGTCCTTTTTGATGGCAAAGACTTTTCTAACTGGGTAAGCAGCAACAAAGAGGGGGGCGCACCCAAATGGACTATTAAAGACGGGGCTATGATAGTAACGGGAGGCACAGGGGACATACAGACCAAGCAAACCTTTGGCGACTTTCAGCTACACATTGAGTTTCGCACACCCGAAAAGGTGGAAAGCGAAGGGCAGGGTAGGGGAAACAGTGGTGTTTTCTTGCAAGAGCGTTATGAACTGCAAGTGCTTGATTCTTACCAAAATCGCACCTATTCCAACGGGCAAGCGGGCAGCATCTACAAGCAAACGCCTCCCTTAGTGAACGCCTCAAAGAAATCGGGAGAATGGCAAACTTATGACATCATCTATACCGCACCGAGATTTCACCCGCACAACGGAGCAGTTGCCTCTTTTGGTAAAGTAACCGTACTTCACAACGGCGTACTCATTCAAAACGGTACAGTAATTCAGGGAACTACGCCCTACATTGGCACGCCACAAAACATAGCACACGGCAAAGGGGCATTGCGGTTGCAAGACCACGGAAACCCCACAGCTTTCCGAAATATCTGGATTAGAGAACTTTAAAAATAAAAAAGCCATGCTCAAGGAGCGTGGCTTTTTTCATCGTCAAATTAATTTATATAAAAACTTAAACTTTTATCTTACAATAACAAATAATTGTGCCAAAAGTTATATCTATTCTGCAAAAATATTATTTATTTTATACTTACAAAAATTAAAGATAAATTATTTTTAACCATTTTTAAAGATATTTATGGAAATGAATATTGATAGCCCCAAAGCAATCAGGCAAGGAGAAGAGCTAAATATAGTCCATTTGCAGTTATTTCTTCGTCAGCACCTCCCCGACCTTATCGGAGAAATAAGCGTTTCCCAATTTCCTTCGGGCTTCTCCAACCTAACTTATATGGTTACTATTGGTGATAAAGAGTTTGTGCTTCGCCGCCCTCCTTTTGGGGCAAACATCAAATCTGCTCATGACATGGCACGAGAATACAACATCTTAAACAGTATCGCCCCCGCCTTTTCAAAAGTCCCTAAGCCCCTGATTTATAGCAACGATACAAGCATTATTGGAGCAGAGTTCTACATGATGGAAAGAGTACGGGGCGTAATACTCCGACAAAAAGCACCCGAAGGCATCGAGCTTACGCCCGAACTCATGCAGGGAATTGCAGAAAGCACGATTGATAATTTGGCAGAACTGCACTCAATAGATATTCAAAAATATAACCTTAGCTCGATGGGCAAGCCCGAAGGCTATGTAAAACGGCAGGTAGAAGGCTGGACAGAACGCTACAAAAAAGCAGCAACAGATGATATTCCCCTCATGGATAGCACCGCCGCATGGCTACTTGCCAATATGCCAGCAGAGCAGCCCGCTACACTCATTCACAATGATTATAAGTATGACAACGTGATACTTAACCCAAACAAACTTACCGAAATCATTGCGGTATTGGATTGGGAAATGGCAACTATAGGCGACTCTCTCATGGATTTGGGTACTACGCTCGGCTATTGGGCTGAAGATGACGACCCCGAAATATTACGTAACTTTTCCCTTACTTCGCTCAAAGGCAACCTGAATAGGCAACAAATCATAGAACGCTATGCCCAAAAAACAGGCAGAAATATTGATGAATTATCAAAAAATATTATTTTTTACTATGCTTTTGGTTGTTTTAAAATTGGTGTAATTGTCCAGCAAATTTATGCACGCTATAAAAAAGGATATACCCAAGACAAGCGGTTTGCCAACCTGATTTATTTAGTACACGCCTTTGGGCAGTGTGCGGATAAAGCCATCAGGAGAGGGAGAATTAGCCAATAGAAAATATATTACTTAGCACACCCTGATTTACTGTACTTATTAGTAAGTTTTATTGCATTTGATTACTATTTTTGATTTTATAAACAATAGTCTTTCAACATGATATATGAAAATTCACTTTCTATTTCTATTAATCTTTTGCTCGCTGTCTTCCAAAGCCCAATCTTTTTTAGACAGTGCATTTAGGTGTTTGTACAGCAAAGAGGAGCGTGTAGTAATGCGCACAATTCATTACATCTCTCATGTAAGTTTATTGGACAGGATAGATAAAAATAAGCATGATTCTGTACGCAGGGGAATTAATGAAAAATTGATAAAAGAAATCATTAATAACGACCAATTTCCATCTTTTTCAAGAGTTGCTGCTTGCCTCTCAGTAGGCAATTATTACTTCTCTCAAAAAGATTTAAGGAGAGGCTTCCTATATTTTAACAAAGCAGAAAAGGAAAATAAAGGACAAAGAAATAGGAACTTATATTACTTATATGAGAGCAATGCCTCCAATTATCAGAGTTGGCATCGCTTGGATTCTGCTTTGGTGTATGCAGAAAGAGAAATAGAAATTGCCAAAGAAATTGGTGATGATACTTTGGTATTTGATGCATCTTATCGGTTGGGAAGTATCTTATACGGCATCAAAGATTACGATAAATCCCGAAAATATCTCCATTTTGTGGCGCGTCATAACCTTAAAAGCAAAGATTTTTTACGTACTATTTATAATACAATTGCACTTTCTTACCAAAAGCAGGCGCTTATGGAAGGTAAAAAAGATTACTTTGACTCGGCAAGAGCATATTACGATACCGCCTATTTTTATGCGAGTCTTTACCCCAAAGATTTTTTCTGGAAGGGTTTAATACGGGGTAATATTGGCGATTCGTATTTTTATGAAAAAAAATATGAAAAAGCAATCCCATACCTGTATGAAGACCTCAAAAGCAGTTTGCTATCCCAAAAAAACAGGGTCAATGAAAATGCCATGATTACGATGAACCGTATTGCTGCCGCTTACACCCACTTAGGAAAAATGGACAGTGCTAAAATTTTTAAAGATTCCTTAGAAAAGAACCTACCCAAGGTAAACCTACCCTCGCTTACCAAAGAGTTTTATGAAGTTTCTGCCCTTTACTTTCAGAAAAAAGGGGATTTTACGAGTGCTTTCTCATATTTGAACCGATACCTGACTTTTTCGGACAGCATGAACAAAGTGGAAAATATCAATGAAGCAAATAAGTTAGAAACGCAAATCACCGCGGAATATCAGAGAAAAAACACACTAAAAGAATTAGAAGTACAAAAAGCAGAAAATGAACTAAAAAACAAGGTATTTATAGTAGTTACGCTTGTTTTCTTGCTTTTAGCGAGTCTGATTTATGCACTTTATACAGTAAATAACGATAAGATAAAAGCAAATACACTCTTGAATTTGCAAAAAGCAGACATTTCTGCTAAAAATGAGGAACTAAGCCAAATAAACGAAGAGCTAAAAAATACTTTAGATGTAGTTGCTAATCAGAACAAGGCAATTACAGCCCAATCGAACGAACTTTCAGAACTCAATCAGCTCAAAGACAAGCTGTTTTCTATTATCTCGCATGACCTCCGTAGCCCTTTGGGTGCAATGAAGGGCGTGCTTACTATTTTGGCAATGGGCGGGCTTTCTGACGAGGAGATTCAAATGATTAGCAAAGACATCAAAAAACGCTTAGATGGATTAGATTATACCCTTAATAACCTTCTTGTGTGGTCAAAATCGCAGATGAGCGGTAGCATAAGTTTCAAAGAAAAAATTGAAATACAATCACTTATCAATGGGAAAATCAATCTTTTTATAGCGAACGCAGAGGCAAAAAATATCAAACTTATTAACCTTGTGCCTGAGCATACCTTTGTTTGTGCAGACCTTAATCATTTGCGGCTTGTCTTTCGCAATCTTCTGAGTAATGCCATCAAATTTACGCCCGAAAATGGTAAAATTGAGGTTGTATCAACAGATAATGAGGAGTTTGTGCAAATTGGTGTCAGAGATAGTGGCATAGGCATGACCGAAGAGCAATTACAAAAATTATTTAACCGCAATACCCACTTCACTACCAGAGGAACAAAAGATGAAAAAGGTACGGGCTTAGGATTACTTTTGTGCAAGGAATTTATAGAAAAAGATGGGGGACGCATTTGGGTAGAAAGCAGACCTAATCAGGGAAGCACCTTTTTTGTGGAACTTCCTAAGATATAAATTAGCAATAAAAAAAATTTGCATATTTTTTGACTATTATTTATTTTTTAGACTATCAGTCATTAATTTTACGCACGGTTATTTTCTATGGATTAAAAAGACAAGAAACGCCAAACAAGAAACGTTTAAAATATATGGATAACAAGGTTTATATTTTTGATACTACATTGAGGGACGGAGAGCAGGTTCCCGGTTGTCAGCTAAATACAGAGGAGAAAATAGAGTTGGCAAAGGAACTAGAATTTTTAGGTGTTGATATCATTGAGGCGGGTTTCCCTATTTCGAGTCCTGCTGATTTTAGGTCTGTTCAAGAGATTTCTAAGGCAGTAAAAGAGCCTGTGATTTGTGGACTAAGTCGAGCTGTAGAAATAGACATCAAAACGGCGGCAGAAGCATTAGTTTATGCAAAGCGAAAGCGTATTCATACGGGCTTAGGGGCATCCGATTTTCATATACAAAACAAGTTTAAAAGTACAAGAGAGCAGATTTTGGAGCAGGCGGTTCGTGCGGTAAAGTTTGCCAAGAGTTTTGTGGAAGATGTGGAGTTTTTTGCCGAAGATGCGGGACGTGCTGATGTGGTTTTCTTAGCAAAAATGGTAGAAGCAGTGATTGGGGCTGGGGCTACGGTGGTGAATATCCCTGATACTACGGGCTATTGCTTGCCACACGAATATGGCGAAAAGATAAAATTCCTGATGGAAAATGTCAAAAATATAGACAAAGCAATTATTTCTGTGCATTGCCACAACGACTTGGGCTTGGCTACCGCTAACTCTGTCTATGGGCTGATGAACGGAGCAAGGCAGGTGGAATGTACAATTAACGGCATTGGCGAAAGGGCGGGCAACACCTCGCTCGAAGAGGTGGTGATGGTGCTAAAAACGCACCCATATTTAGACCTACAGACAAATATCAATACGCAGCACTTGAACCCTATCAGCAAGATGGTATCGCGAATGATGCGTATGCCTGTGCAGGCAAACAAGGCTATAGTAGGGGCAAATGCTTTCGCACATTCGTCTGGGATTCACCAAGATGGCGTGCTGAAAAACAGAGAGAACTACGAAATAATAGACCCCGCAGCAGTAGGGGCGGGCGATAGCCAAATAGTGCTAACGGCAAGAAGCGGCAGGGCTGCCCTCAATTATCGTTTGGAAAAATTAGGGTTTGTACTTAGCAGGGAAGAATTGAATAGCACTTATGAAAAGTTTTTAATTTTGGCAGACAGGCTCAAAGACGTAAATGATGTTGATTTGGAACAACTCATGGAAGGTGCTTTGGTGCTAAAATAAGATTGTTAAATCGGTTTTGTCCAAGCAAAAAAGCACCACAAAAGAAAATGGTGGTGCTTTTTTGTTGAAAAGTTTATACGCCCAAATCTTTTACTATGGCGGTAATTCTATCTTTGAGCATTTGCTCCGTAGCATCGTAGTCAGCTTTGGAGTTCAGTTTGGTACTGATGCTAAAGTAAAACTTTATTTTTGGCTCTGTTCCTGATGGTCTTGCAGAGATTTTGCTGCCGTCTTCGGTATAAAACTGTAGCACATCCGATTTGAGAAAATCTAATGTTTTTGTAGTTCCTGCAATCAAATCTTTTTCTATACTTTCCTCATAATCAAGCACTCGGCTTACTTTGCTACCGTTAATGACCGTAGGCGGGTTCTTTCTCCAGTTTGCCATCATTGCTTTTATCTCCTCTGCCCCTGTTTTGCCCTTTTTGGTGATAGAAACCAAGTTTTCATAGTAGAAACCATATTTCAAATAATTATCCATGAGCATATCAAAAAGACTCATTCCTTTGTCTTTGGCGTACGCAACCAATTCTGCTATCAAGCCACAAGCCGCAATCGCATCTTTGTCCCGCACCGAATCGCCTATCAGGTAGCCGTAGCTTTCCTCTCCACCCGCTATGAACTTTTCCTTGCCTTCTTTTTCCCTAATTACTTCGGCAATGTACTTAAAACCTGTCAGCGTATTGTAGCACTTCACGCCGTTTGCCTCTGCTATCTTGTCTATGAGTTCGGAAGTTACGATTGTTTTCGCTACCATTTCCTTGCCTGTAATCTTGCCCGCTTCCTTCCACGCCTGAATCATGTAGCCAATGAGCAGACTGCCCGTTTGGTTTCCGTTCAGAAGTACAAATTCTCCTTTATGATTCTTTACTGCGATGCCTACTCGGTCGGCATCGGGGTCGGTTGCCATCAATACATCGGCATCTATAGCCTTTGCCTGTGCCAAGCCTATGCTCATTGCTTCTTTTTCTTCGGGATTAGGATAGACTACGGTAGGGAAATTACCATCAGGAGTTGCTTGCTCCTTTACTATGTGAACGTTGGTAAAGCCCATTTTCTCCAAGAGTTGAGGGACAAGTGTGATGCCTGTGCCATGAATAGGTGAAAAAACTATCTTCAAATCTTTCTGACGAGCGATGGCATCTTTGGAGATAGAAAGTCCACATATCATTTGCAAATATGCCTCATCTACCTCTTTACCAATAATTTGGACATTTTCGGCGATGCGGTCAAATTTAATCTCGTCTATGGAAGTAATTGAGTTTACTTCATCAATGATATTTTTGTCGTGTGGGGGAGTAACCTGCCCGCCATCTACCCAGTATGCCTTATAGCCATTATACTCTTTGGGGTTGTGCGAGGCGGTAAGCACTACGCCGCTATGACAGCCAAAATGCCGAATAGCAAAAGAAAGCTCAGGAGTAGGTCGCAGTGCCTCAAAGAAATATACTTTGAAACCGTTGGCAGCAAATACATCTGCTACTATAGAAGCAAAAAGTGGACTGTTATTCCTGCTATCGTGGGCTATAGCCACCTTTATTTGCTCGGTAGGGAAAGCCTTTTTAAGGTAGTTGCTCAAGCCCTGTGTAGCCGCCCCTACCGTATATTTATTGATTCGATTCGAGCCAACACCCATCGTGCCTCTTAAGCCACCCGTGCCAAATTCTAAGTCTTTGTAAAAAGAATCGATGAGTTCTTCTTCGCCCATTTTAGCAATGGCAGCCTTGGTTTCAGTATCATAATTGCCTGATTTCCAAGTGTCTATTTTTTTTTGAATTGTGATGTCCATGTTTAGTGATGAATTATAAATGATAAATTATGAATTGTCTTGTTGGTTACTTTTGTCATTATGCCATCAAACTTGATAAAATGATTTATCATAAAAGTAGTATTTTTTCCTCCAAATTTAGTACTTTTCAACAATTCAAAACTAAATAATTTTTTTATCTCTCATAAATTTTTAGTATCCGCATCTCGCTGCTGCCAACTTCATCTCTATCAAAATCCAATCTGCCTACGGTCTGAAAATTTCGCCCAATTCGATAGGTAAATAAAGAAATAGAAACGGGCTTATTGCTTATGTTTTAGAAGGCGATGCCTACAGTTACGCCGAAACGAAACCCAAAAGTCCCTAAGCCTGTGAGCGTAAAATCGCTTTCCGTAACTCCATTAGCCGATGCCTTAAAATTGCGGGTGTTTACTGTGGGACCTCCAAAAATATCTAAGGAGATAACGTCTGAAAATATCCACTGTCCGCCAATAGCCAAGCCAACGCCTAAAGTGCTAAGTACGCCTTTGGCAGTAGTGGCATCTGTAGAAAGTTCTAAACGCTGATAGCGAAGAAAAGGGGCAACAAAGAAGCCTTGCGGAGCTTGCTTGCTTTCGGAAACATAATAACGAAACTCTGGAGTGATGCCAATCCCTCTTAGCTTAGTGCCGTCTAATGCCCAGCCCGTATAGTAAAACCCTAATTGCCCACTACTTTTGGGGGTGATGACACGCTCATAAAAGAACGAGCCTGTTCTGATGATAGGGCTTAATAGGTTTACTTTGATGATGTTTTTCTTTTCGCTTTGGGCAAAAGAATGATTGGATAAAGAATAGATTGCGAACAAGGCAATCGTAAAAAAGACATTTTTTTTCATAAAAATCTAAGTTTTGTAAAGTTTATAGGTTGATAAACGTTTTTTTTCAAAACAAGTTTGGCATTTTACTGATAACAACCGCCCTTCCGTCCCCACTACAAAAGAACATTAGAAAATTTAAAAGAGATTTAAAATTCAGATAATAGCCTATTTTCAATGAATAGCTCGTCTGTGAGTGTTTTGAGAAAAGCAATAAGTTTTCGTTTTTCTTCTGCTGAAAGGGCAATTCCTTTTTTTAGCTGACTATCCAGCGTTGGGCTGTCTGCTATTCCCTTTTCGTAGTGATTAAGCACCGCCTCCATCGTCCTGAATCTGCCATCGTGCATATACGGCAGTGTAACTTCTACGTTTCGTAGGCTTGGCACCCGAAATTTGTACTTGTCTTGCTCATTAAGCGTAATTCTTGCTCTGCCCGTATCTTCGGGGTTGCCGATGGGCAAGCCGTTATTTCTGTACGAAAAGTCGGAAAATAACTCTCCAGCATGGCAGGTAGCACATTTTTGCTTGAAGATTTGCAATCCGCCCAGTTCGTCATCACTAAGCGTAACCCCCTCGTTGCGAATGTATTTGTCGTATTGCGAATTGGCAGAGATGCACATGAGTTGGAATTGCGAAAGAGCCTTTAAAAATCGTCCTGTAGTGATTTCTGTGCTGCCGAATGCCTTTGCAAACATAGGCGGGTACTTGGCAGTATTGCGTAATTTGTTTAGCACATTGGGCAGAGTTTCGTCCATTTCGTTGTGTGCCTCTATGGGTGCAATGGCAAACAAATCTAACTGAAAAACACCACCGTCCCAGAAAAAAGTAGGCTGCCACGCCAGGTTTTGGATAGGGAGTGAGTTGCGTAAGGTAAGCAAATCGTTAATGCCATGGCTTAGGTCGTGTCCGTGCTGCGTGAATCCTGACGACTGTATATGGCAGCTACCGCAACTAATTGTACCATCTTTACTCAAAATACCGTCATAAAACAGGGCTTTCCCAAGCTCAAAACCTGCCGTAGTAATTGGGTTTTGGCTCAGGTCATAGGTAAGTTTGGGGAAATTTTTTGGAACAGTGAATTGGACTTTTTCTACAATAGGCACTACCACTTCAGGCTCTACGCTCGCTTGTTTTTGGCACGAAACAAAAGCAAAAAGTAAAATACTTGTTAGCAAGGCAATCTCTTTCATAAATCATAGATGTTTAGCGAAGAATCGCTTGCAAACCTTGAGCCTACAAGCATTACCTTCAAATTATTTATCAGTCATTTCATTATACACGCGGTTATAAGCAAACATATTCAGATAGTTAGCAGCCACATTAGTAGAAAATGCAGCAAACATTACCGTAGGGTTAGCAGCCAGACTGATGTTAGTGTTGCCTTCAAACATTTTTAGCACGTCGGCAGTCAGGTAAATTTCGGGCGTAATCTTGTCTTTTCTCACTGTAGCCCTATCGCTACCCAAAGAAATAGTTGTCGTCTTGATGTTATTAATCGTTTTTGAACTATATCCCCCAAAGCCGCCAATGTGATATCGAAATCTCCTTTGCCCATCGGGGCCTATAGCTACCTGCGGCGAAAGCCCCTCCGCTTTCACAAAAATATAACCAGAGTTCCACGACCAATACATGGCTATATCGGGGCTGCCAATATCCAGCACGCCTATCCGCTTGCTTATGTCGGAGGTGTTGCGAAGGCTATCTACACCAATAGTAAACGTAACCGCACTATAATTGCCTTCGGGGATATTCTTTAGCTTGATGATTTGGGATTTGGCATCTTCCTCTTTCACCAAAAAATAACTTTCATCTTGCGGAATGATGTAGTTAGTTCCATCTTCATTTTTTAGTATGATGTTACTAATGTAGTATTGGAATATATCCAAGCTAAACTGCTCTCCTGCGGCATTGGTGTAGCTATCACCAAATTTGAGGTCTTTTGTGCCTGCTATGTTATCAAAACTTAGCACTATACTGCCAGATTTGTTTGCGTCTATTTCAGGTTCTACTGGTGCTTTTGCGCAGCCCCAATACAGGAAAACAATGAATAAAGCACTTAAAAAAGAATATTTGAAGCCCATAGTTTCTTTTATTTATACAGTAATGAGATAACTTAATTTGAGAAATAAAAATATAAGAAATAGATATTTATTAATCAGATACGTAGATTTATGGGTAGCAGTTCCGCACCCTCCAATAAATAACCCCTATTTTTATGCCTTTGTTAGCTCGGAGGCAAGCAAAGCAAAAAATTTATGTAACGTGAACTTGGGATAATATACAAGAAAAAGCTATGAAAAAAGTGTATTTTTGAATTGGAAACACAAAAAATCACTCAAATCCATAGCTTTATGA
>REAZ01000007.1 GCA_004294445.1 Cytophagales bacterium | reverse complement strand
TCATAAAGCTATGGATTTGAGTGATTTTTTGTGTTTCCAATTCAAAAATACACTTTTTTCATAGCTTTTTCTTGTATATTATCCCAAGTTCACGTTACAAAAATATAAAATTATTGGTATTTTGGTAATATACAACTAAATTTCATGCAGTTCTCAAGGCTATTTGATTAGTTTTGCAAAAAAATAATATGAAAGTTTTTCTCACGGGAGGCACAGGATTTATTGGTCAGGCTCTCACCCAAGCCCTATTATTGCGGGGGTGGGAGATTACCGCACTTGTGCGCCAACCCACAAGCCCACAAGGACTTGCCTTAGCAAAAATGGGTGTAAAATGCTTGGCAGGAGATATTACCAACCGAGAATCCATGCGAGAGGGTATGCAAGGAGCTGATATAGTGGTGCATAATGCAGCTTGGTATGAAATAGGAATGCCCAAAAGTGCGCACAAAATCATGCACAATATCAATGTAGAAGGAACAGATAATGTGCTAAGTTTGGCTCAAGAACTTACTTGCCCACGGATAATATACGTATCTTCTATTGCTTACTACGGGGATACTTGTGGGGAATTGAGAGATGAGCGTTACCAACGTCAGAAGCCCTATTGTTCTTACTATGAGCAAACAAAAGCAGAAGCCCACAAACTCGCTCTAAATTATCAGCAGCAGGGTTTACCTCTAACGATAGTTTGTCCCGCCAATACTTTTGGTACGAATGACCACGCTATTTATGGATATTATTTGCGGATGTACGTCAATAATTTCATGACTCCATTTGCTTTTTCTGCCCAGATGATGCTTTCACCTGTCCACGTAGCTGACGTTGGCGAAGGAATTACTCTGGCTGCCGAGAAGGGTAAAATTGGAGAAACGTACATTTTGGCAGGAGATACCATTAGTTTAAAGGAATTATTTGATATTTGGAATACCCAAGCGGGCGGTTTCAAAATCCGTATGTATATTCCTCGATGGTTGGGTTGGTTATTATTTGCACCTATGGAGCCTATTTTGCGTTTCTTGGGGTTGCCAGCCTTCATCTCTCGCGAGTGTGTAGAGGCAAGTGCTATTTCTTATCATTTTTCCAGCCGCAAGGCACAGCAGGAACTTGGCTGGACATATCGTCCCTTCAAGGATGTGTGTTTGACTATCATCGATGAAGAAAGGAAATTGGCAAAGCAACGCACTAAAAGAGATTTAGTATCTCTATTAAAACCAATAGACACAATTTTACTATGATGACAAAAACACTAATTTTTATCCTGTGCTTATTCCCAACATTGGTATTAGCTCAAAACACTTTTGAGGCAGAAATTAAGGCTTTTGAAAAGTTAGATGGCGAGCAGATGCCTGCGAAAGGGCAAATACTTCTTTATGGAAGTTCGAGCTTTCGCCTTTGGGACAATTGGAAGCAAGATTTGGCGGGCTTTCAAGTGATTAATCGCGGTTTTGGCGGCTCGCAGATGAGTGATGCCCTCTATTTTTTTGATAGAATGGTAACTCCCTATCAGCCCACAAAAATTTTACTTTATGAAGGGGATAATGACATAAATGCGGGCAAAACACCCAAAGAAGTATTTGACGGATTTGTAGAATTTGCCAAAAAAGTAAAAACTAAATTGCCAAAAGCAAAGCTATATTTTGTAGCCATCAAGCCCAGCCCTTCTCGTCTGAAAATCCTTGATAAACAAAAAGAAGCAAACCAATTAATTGCAAACTACTGCAATAAAAACAAATCATTTTTAGGATTTATAGACATAGCTACGCCTATGCTCAAAAAAGGAGTTCCTCAAATGATACATTTCAAAGCAGATAGCTTGCACCTTAACCAAAAAGGTTACGATATTTGGAAAGAGAAAATTAGAAAAGTGCTGAAGTAAAAACTAACTTTCATAAAGTTCTAAAGGAAGATTATCGGGGTCAGCAAAAAAAGTAAAACGCTTTCCTGTGATTTCATCTACTCTTATTGGTTCTGTTTGAACGCCTTTGGCTTCTAATTTTCCTATGACTTCCGCTAAGTTTTCTACCTCAAAAGCCAAATGCCTTAGCCCACACGCCTCTGGTTTGGAGGGGCGTGCGGGAGGGTTTTGGAATGAAAATAACTCAATTTGATACAGTCCATTTACTGCTAAGTCCAGCTTATAAGACTGCCTTTCAGCCCGATAAGTTTCCTTGACGATAGTTAGTCCTAAGATTTCAGTATAAAATCTTTTAGACTTTTCGTAGTCTGTGCAGATAATCGCTATGTGATGAATTCGATTGAGCATAATTATTTTTTTAATATAACATTAAGTTTGGCTACGATTGTCAAGGTCTGCAACCATTGACAACGTAGCCAAGTATTACTTACAATACCTTGATTCTTACGTCTTTTATCCACACTTTATCGCCATGATTTTGAAAAGCGATATAGCCTTTTTTGGCTTCAGCAAAGCCATTCATCTTGTCAAACTTGCTACCTTTGATGAGTTTTTTCCACTCAGGAGTCCACATTTCAAAATCGGCAGTTTTATTCCCATTCAAAAAGTATTGCACCTTGCCATTATTGCAGATAATATGCGCCTCATTGAACTCGCCTACAGGCTTTGTATAGTCTTTATCTACGGGGTGAAGGTCGTAGTTTGCGCCTGCTTTTTGCTTTGGTGTCGTCTTGTCGCCCGCATATCTTCCTGCCGAAGCATCAATAATTTGCATTTCGGGAGCAGTTTCGTAGGTTGTTTTGTGGTCGCCTTCTACTACGTGGTAAAAAATACCGCTATTGCCTTCGGGGGCTATTTTCCAAGACAATTTGAGTTCGAAACTTTCGTATTCGTCTTTGGTAATGATGTCATTTCCTTCGGCAACTCTTGTGATGCAGCCGTCTTCTACTGCCCACGCTTTGAGTGAGTCGTTTTGGAAAGAACGCCAGCCGTCTAAGGTTTTGCCATCAAAAAGCACTTTCCAGCCGTTTTGTTGCTCTTCGTCAGTAAGCTGATAACCACTTACTTCTACTACTGTAGCTACAGTGTCTGTTTTTACAGAATCTGCTGCCACATTTTCATCTGTTTTTGCAGTTTCTCCACCGCAAGCAAAGGCAGTCATTAGCACTGCACCTACTAAACAAAAGTTTAGATTTTTGAATAGGTTTTTCATTTTCGTTTTTTAAAAAATTAATGGTTAATTTGCCTTTTGTTTTCAGTTTAAGCGTTCTATGGCTGTAGTAATCCTACGCCCTAATTGATATTCAAGAATAAACCGTTATTTGAAAAACATACGGTCTGACCGAAGGTCTGCACCATACAGACCTTCGGTCAGACGGTGCAGGAACGAATATTTATTGAAACCCCAATTAATGGGGGAAACCCCCTACTTAAGCCAAAACATATCTACGACAAAGCAAACTTAGTAATTTTTTTCAAATAAAAAGAAATACTAAAATTGTTGTCAATAAAACTGTAATGCCCTGTAACAGGCTCATCAAAGTCATTCCCCTATAAGCGTCTTTGAGTTGAAAATGAGAGAATTGGGACACTACCCAAAAATAAGAATCGTTGGCGTGGGATGCGGTCATTGCCCCTGCACCTATCGCCATTACCAAGAGAGAAACTTCTGTAGGTGTTTCAAAACCAACTGTTTGCAGCAAAGGAGCAAGCATAGACGAGGTGATGACCAATGCTGAAGTAGAGGAGCCTTGAGCCGTTTTGAGTAGGGCTGCTATGAGGTAGCCAATGACCAGCACCCAAACGCCACTCACCTGACTATTTGCTACCCAATCGTTCACCATTTGGGCTACGGGAGTTGCCTTGAGCAACGCTCCAAAAGCACCACCTGCCCCTGTTAGGATAAGAATAGTTCCTGCTTGGGTAATGCCATCACCCATTAAATCGTTTAAAAAACTTTTGTCCCATTTTTTTATCAAGAAAAAAGAGCAAACCAGACCTAAAAGTAAAGCTATCAGGGGACTGCCAAGAAATTGAATGATGGTTTTTAGGGTTTCAGAAAAACTGAAAAAGCTGACAAAAGAAGCAAACGCAATGAGCAAAATTGGCAAAATAATAGGCAACAGAGAAAGAAAAGTAGAAGGCAGATTTCCATTTTCCTGTGTACTTACCTTCTCATTTTCAAATTTTTCTAAGGTTGTTTCATCAATATTTTTTCCAATATAGTTAGCAAAAATAATGGCTACAGCAGTAGATGGAATACTCACCAACAAACCTATCAGAATCACTTGCCCCAAGTGGTCTGCCAATCCCAAATTCCCCGCACACGCCAAAGGACCAGGGGTAGGCGGCACAAGGACGTGCGTGGTATAAAGTCCGCCTGCTAAGGAAAGTGCCAAAGCAGAGAAGTTTTTGCCCGTTTTCCGTGCCAAAGCCTTCGCCAAACCTGAGAGGATAATAAAGCCCGAATCGCAAAATACGGGGATTCCCACCACGCCACCTATTACGCCCATAGCCAGCGTAGGGCGGCTTTTCCCTACCAAGCCAATCACAACATTGGCAATTTGCAGAGCAGCACCAGATTTTTCAAGTACAATGCCTATCATACTTCCTAAAACAACTACCAAACCGATACTGCCCAATAAATTCCCAAAGCCCTGATTTACAGCTTCTAAAATCTGTTTCAAAGGAACGCCTACCACCAAACCTGTAAGCAGTGTAGCTAAAAGCAGGGCTAAAAAAGGGTGCAATTTAAACACAGAAGCAGCAATAATGATGAAAATAACTGCCGACAAAATGATGAGTAATAGTGCTATTCCTGAAACCATAAGAGATAAATATGTGAGCGTATTAAAGTTAAAAATATTTAACCAGCGAATATAAAAGTAATAGAGTTATATTTTTTACTTTTTTTAATTATATTTGTTATCAGAGCAGCAAATTCCCCCAATAGTTTTGTGCATTTCTCTTGAAAAAGAAATATTCGCAATGATTTGGTATATGGTAAAAACAAAGGTAAACACATTTATTTTTTCGTTAATAGGTTCATTGATAGCTTTTTGGCTACCAGTTTCGTCTTTATTTGCTCAAGTAAATACGGACAGCTTGCTCTCCGTAGCCCGCAGTGCAAAAATGCAAAAAGACCTGCCTACAGCCTTACGCACGTATTTGCAGGCAATGAAAATTTTTGAGCAGATAAGGGAAAGTCCCGAAGAAACAAAGCAAAAATTAGCAAAGCAACAGTTAGCCCCACTATACATAGAAATAGGAAAAATTTACGAAGAAAAAAGTCTTTTTGAAAATGCCTTAGATTATTTCAAAAAATCTAATAGCATAGAGGAAAACGCAAATACTAACGAACTGATAGCCAATGGTTTTCTGGCATCTAAAAAATTTAAAGATGCCTTAGAGGCTTACTTCAAAGCACTCAAGGTTTATAAAGTGGTAAACGACTATAAATCAATTATCCGCAATTTGCAACAGATTGTTAATTGCTATAAAAAGCTAAATCAGTACGATAAAGCCTTGGAAAGCAATATGGAAATTTTGGCACTCGCTCGAAGTACGAAAAATAAGCAAGAAGAGGCAGTAGCGTTGAACAATATTGGCTATATTTATCGGTATCTGAAAAACTACAATAAGGCATTAGATTATCTTAATCAGACACTTAGCCTCAAGAAACAACTACAGGCTAACCCAAAAGAGGAATTGATTACTTTGGTGAATATTGGGGTCGTAAATCAGAATTTGGGTAATTATACCAATGCGATTGCAAACCTGTCGGAGGCACTTCAAATAGCTCAAAAACAAAAAGATAGAGTAGAAATTTGTAAAATTCAAGATTTGATAGCTGTTGTTTACCTAAATAGTAAGGACGTTTATAATGCGGAAACCTACAACGGAATGGCGGTGGATATTGCTGAAAAGCTCAAAAATCCGACCTTATTGCAGGTTGTTTACGAAACAAAATCCAATATTTTACAAGCCAAAGAAGACTTCCAAAATGCCTTAGATTATTACAAGAAATATTCCTCTATCCGAGATTCCATTGAGTTAGCCGAAAAAATATCGCAGCAAGAACTTTTGTACCTACAGTTTCTGGTGGAGAGGGGCGAGAAAGTTACTTTTGATTCTATTTCGGGCGAGGAAGCGAGGAAAGCTGCCTTCAGGCAGATGAAAGATGAGATAGATAGAAAAAGATTGGAGTTCGAGAAGCAGCAAGAGATGCGCAATTCGGAAAAGAAAATAGCAGAGGCAAACTTAAGAAATCAAAAATTGGCTACAGAAATAGCCCAAGGGGCATTGAAAATAGCTCAACAACAGCGAGAAGCAGAACGAAAAGACAGAGAACTTGCCGAGCTGGAGAAAACAAGGATAGAGCAGGAGCTGGAGATAGAAAAAAGCAAAACGGCAGATAAGGATAAAAAAAGGAAAATAGCACAGCTTGAGCAAGATAAAAAAATTCAGGCATTGGAGCAGGAGCGACAAACCGAAGAAAATAAATTTCTATACGCTATTTTGGCATTGATTCTTCTTTCTACTGTTCTTACTATTTTAGGCTTGGCAAATACGCGCAGAAAGAATAAGTTGTTAGCCCAAAAAAATGAGGAAATAGAAGTAAAAAATGTAGAGCTTGAGCAAACGCAAGAAGAACTAAAAGCCCAAAGAGATACGCTTGCGGCAAAAAGTGAAGAATTGGACTCGGCTTATAATAATATCAAAGCGAGTATTACGTATGCCAAGCGGATTCAAACCGCAATTTTGCCACCTTTGAGCCTGATTAGCCAATATTTACCATCTTCTTTTGTTCTCTACAAACCACGAGATATTGTCAGTGGAGATTTTTATTGGTTTGCACCTATTTCCGAGCAGTTAAGCGTCATTGCGGCGGTGGACTGTACAGGGCATGGCGTACCTGGGGCGTTTATGAGCATGATAGGCGATGCCTTGCTCACGCAAATAGTGATAGAGAAACGCATTACCTCTCCCGAATTGATTTTGCATGAATTGGACAAGGGCGTGCGGCTTGCCCTTCGCAAGGGGGAAAGTGATGCCAAAGATGGTATGGATATGTCGCTCTGTGTGATAAATAAGGAAACAAAAATAGTCGCTTTTGCAGGGGCAATGAACCCTATTTGCTTTGTGCAGAACGGACAACTTGTTGAAGTAAAAGCAGATAAACGAGCTATAGGCGGCGAGGGGGCAGAGGATTTCCTATTTACAAAGCACCAAATAGACATCTCCGAGCCTACGGCTATGTATCTCTATACTGATGGCTTTCAAGACCAATTTGGAGGCTCGCAAGGCAGAAAGTTTATGGTCAAAAGATTTAGAGAGTTACTCTTAGAGATTCATCAAAAGCCAATGCACGAGCAAAAGCAAATCTTAGACAATACCATAGAAGATTGGAAAGGGGACATACAAAAACAGATAGATGATATTTTGGTGATGGGCATTGAACTATAGTTTTTACCGCTTTATCATTTTTGGGTCTATCATCTTGAGTACATTTTCCTTATAAGACATTCCCAAAGGAATACTTGTGTTGCCTATGATGAGTTCTTCGTTCAAAATCACATCTACTTTTGAAATATTGATAATATAAGACCTATGCGTGCGTACAAAAAGGTCAGGTGGAAACTGCTCCTCTATGTGCTTAAGATTGAGCCAAACCAAATGTGGCTTGCCTGTGATTGTAAAAATCTTGACATAATCCTTCTGTGCTTCTACATAAAGCACTTCATCAAAGTAGAATTTTATCAATTTAGAATCTAATTTAACAAAAAAGTAATCTTTCTGCACATCTATTAATTCCTTTTGTGTTCCCGAAATAACTTCTATAGCTTTGTTTATTGCTTTCAGAAAACGCGCATACGTAAAAGGTTTGGTCAGAAAGTCCGTAGCATTGACCTCAAAGCCTTCCAAAGCATACTCTTGGTGCGAGGTGATAAAAATAAAAAGCGGCGGTTCGCTCAATGACTTAATGAACTCCAAACCATTAAGCAAAGGCATCTCTATGTCAGAGAAAACGAGCTGTATATTGTTGCTGTGTAAGTAATTCATTGCTTGGACAGGATTTTCGCAGCTTGATACCAAATGCAGCGTTCCTACTTGATTAATATAGTTACAAACTATAGTCCTACTGACAGGGTCATCATCAATGACCAAACAATTTATTTTCATATCTTTGATTTTAGTTTCCAAAATACAGTAAGAAGTAGAATAATAAAAATTAGATTAAATTTAATATGAGCAAAGTAAAACTGCCATAAAAATAGCTTATTTTATTGTCAATTTTATAAGTTTTATAAAAAAATATTCGAGATGCTCCGTTTACAGTGGTTTATTACGAAAATACAAGAAGAAGTTCCTTTGAAAATCAAATTCAAAGACGAATCTTGGGAAATGAAATGGTTGAATCTGTTAGTAAAATGGTTTAATCCCAACTTTATGACTTCTTTTACTACGGTAATTGGCTATACTGTTTATTTTACAAGCAGAAAATTTGTAGAAAGTAATCCACAGCAAGCCATGCAGATTCTTACCCACGAGGCGGTACATTTGCTCGATACAAAACGATTTACTTTTCCCATCTTTGCTTTTTTGTATCTTTTCCCTCAGATTTTAGTAGTTTTTGCACTGCTTTTTCCAATAAATTATTATTTCTTGTTATGTCTATTTTTTCTTCTGCCACTTCCTGCCCCCTTCCGAGCCTACTTCGAGGCGAGGGCTTATGCCGTAGATTTGACGTTGGGCAGACACGAAGCAAAGAATATAGTCCGTTATTTTGTGAATTGGGATTACTATAGGATGCTCCCGATTGAGCAATACGCCGAGAATCTTCTTCATCATTGCGAAGTAAATCCTGATATGACTATAAAGAAGATATTAGCTATTTATAAGCAAGTTCATCTAAAATAGTAACCTTATTGATTATTCATACCACTAAAACGGGTACTCGTATAATTTATTCTTCCATTTTGCATTTTCAATGATACATTTGAACAAATAATTTAGAATTTTTCTTTACAAAGAAATTTTGTAGTGCCGAATTTTTGTTTTAAAATTGCTACCTTTTAAATGAAATTAACATCGTTATTTTATCTTTGTTAAAAATTTAATATCCTTATTTTGCTATCCTACTTATTCTTTACACATTGCTTTAATTTTCAATTTTATATGGTATGAAAAGATATATACATCTTTTAGTTATTATAGTTTCATTATTATTTTTATCTTCTTCGCTAAAAGCGCAGTGGACAGTTAATTTTACCTCTAATCTTACTGCTAATGGCTGCTCAATAGGAACTTATGCCTTCGCCTCAGAAGTGAGGAATGGTGGTGTAGTCCAATCGCCTACGACTTTGTTTTACCACTGGGATTTTGGGAATGGCTCCAGTACGGGTTCGCAGCAGTTGGTAGGAACTACCGATGTAGGTGGCTCGCCTATTCACAGCCCTAATAGGAGCTATCTTGCTCCTGGTACTTATACCGTACTTTTGCGAGTGTATAGTGCTGGTTCGCCTGATTTTGACCCTACGATATTATTGGCACAAGTAACCCAACAAGTTACCATTTATACTACACCCACTCCAGATTTTTCGGCAAATGTTACAGACGTATGTCTGGGCGACCCCGTTACATTTACTGATTTTGTCAATTATGCCGCACAACCCAACGTGGGGGGTGTAGTAAGTAGGAATTGGAATTTCGGCGATGGCAATCAAAATTTTGTGAGCAATTCAGCCATAAACACCGCTACATATACCTATACTGTACCCGGTGATTATCAGATAACCTTGACTACAAGAACTTCAGGCGGCAGACCGGGCGAAGAATGTGCAGCGGCAATCCAACGTCCTGCTTATATAAGGGTAAGGCATCGTCCTGTAGCGAGCTTTTCGATTAACCCCATGCCTCCTGCGTGTACCTTTCCTTATGCTCCTACGTTTACTAATACCTCTACTATCGCAAGTACACCTGCACCTGCGGGGACAATTACAAGTTATATTTGGCGTTTCTATTCAGGGTCAACTGCTACACCCGGTACAGAGTTATCCTTTTCGCCCATTAATACCTTAACGACTGCTTCGCCATCTATTCCGCCAAATGCCTATAATGCACCTGGTACTTATGCCATTACCCTTGAGGCGGTATCTTCTACAGGTTGTCGTGATGTTGCTACCCGATTATTAACCATTAATACTCCGCAAGTTGCTAATTTTAACCTGCCCGCCACCACTCAAATCTGCGGCGGCGGCACAGTAACATTTACAGATGCCTCTACGGTAGGGGCGAGTAGCTATTCTTGGACACTTTCAGGAGCTACGCCCGCTACTTCTACTGCTGCCAATCCTACAGTAACTTTTACTACTTCAGGGACTTACAATATTTCGTTGAATGTAACTTATCCCGATGGCTGTGTGCGTACCGTTACAAAGCCTTATACGGTAACTGTAGTGCCTGCCCCCGTTGCCAATTTCACCAATAGCCCTACTGCGGGCTTTTGCCAAGTAATAAAGAATGTAACCTTTACGCCTTTGCAAGCACAGAATCCTAACTATTCTTATATTTGGAATTTTGGAGAAAATATAGGACCAGGACTTACGGGACCTATTGTGCCTGGTTATTCTATAGCCAATGATTATGAGCAATTTGGTGATTATAATGTAAACCTTACAGTAAGAGATAATCTTACGGGCTGTGAAACTACAGTAACGAGGGTATTGAGCCTGCGAGACCCCGTAGTTTCTATCATACCACGCAATCCTACGAAGGGCTGCGCTCCTTTGTTTGTTAATTTTGATATTTCGATGAACTCCATAGAGCCAATAGTTCAATATAGGATTGACTATGATGGAGATGGTACCTATGAAACAACAGTAGTGCCTACACATACACCCCCTACTACTTTTACGGCTTTGGTAGGCTTTAACTATACTGTTAGAGGAAATTTTATTCCTCAGATAGAAATTACTACAGTTAATGGTTGTGTGAAGAGAGTAACTTCTCCCACTCCTATTAAAATAGGTACGCCTCCGCAGATAGTAAGCGTTACCCAAACAGGTGGTGCAGGTGGTTGCCAAGGCACAGGCATCAGTTTTGCACCCGTTTTTGCTGCTGGTTTTGAGGCAGATAGTGTTATTTATGGCTTCTCAGATGGGGGCGCACCCATCACTTCTACTTCCGCTCCTTTTAATGCGAGTTATACCTTTACTCAAAACGGGGCGCAGAGTACAACACTTACTGCATTTTTCAATGGTTGTCCTGTTACTGTACCATTTAATTATAGTATCCCAGGGGCGGGCATCCAAAGTCCTATACCTTCCTTACAAGTCTTGGGCGGAACATCTAATATTTGTACGGGGGCTGCTACCAACAATCAAGTCTGTGTGAACGTAAGTGGTACAATCCCTGCACCGTCAGGGACAACTAATTACGTTATTAACTTTGGTGATGGCAACCAAATCACTAATCCGCCAGACCTTGCCAACATCTGCAATACCTACGCAAACCCTGGTACTTATGTGATTACATTCACCGCCACAGGGCTAACAAGCGGTTGTGTAGCTACGAGGCAGCAGACCATTACTATTTCGCCCGATGCCGCTATTACGGTAGATTTTAATATTAACCCTTCACCCTCTACCTCTTGTGCGGCAAATACAGTAGGTTTTTCAAGTACCTCTACGGTAACAGCCCCTGGTATTACGGTTTCAAGTTATACATGGAATTTTGGAGACGGCTCGCCTTTGGTAACGCTGCCTGCACCTGCGGGAGCAAATACAACACACGTCTATTCTCCAAGCGTTACACCTTATAACCCAACACTTACGCTTAACCTCAGCAATGGCTGCCAAAAAGTATATAGTGGTGCGGTAAAAGTAGTAAACATACAAGGTCCTATTCTTACTATTAATGCTACCCCAAGTCTATTAGGCTGTGTGGGCGACCCAATTACTTTCCAAGGATTGGCTACACTTATTCCCAATACGAATACTATAGTAAGTTGGGATTGGGACTTTGGAGACCCTACTTCAGGTGTTAATAATGTGGCAACTTCACAAAATGCACCTCATATTTTTAATGCAGCAGGAACTTATACTGTAACTTTGCGAGTAAGAGATAACAATACTTTGCAGTCTGGCACGCCCTCTGCACCTGGCTGTATTACCTCGCGCACCGTACAGGTACAAATCTTTAATAAACCAACAGCCTCTTTTACCATTAATCGCCCTGCTACTTGCGTGGGTTCTCCTACTACTTTTACTTCTACCACCAATGCTGGTGCAGGTGTTTCTTATTTATGGGATTTTGGTGATGGAAATACAAGCACGGTGGCTAACCCAACTTATACTTACACCACGCCAAATACTGTAGGAACCTCGCTCACGAGAACGGTAACACTCACTGTTACGAACGCTGCGGGTTGCAGGACTACCACCACACAATCTTTTGAGGTAGTAAATGTAGATTTTGCCATTACTGCCAACGGTAGTTCATCTCCTATTACGCTTAACTGCCCTCCAAAAGTAGTTAATTTTGTAAGTTCTTTTGTTCCTTCGGGTTTGAGTCTTACAGGTTGGACGTTCAACTGGCAGTTTGGTGATGGCAATCAGGCAAATACCCAAAATGCAACCAATGAATATAATGGACCAACTGCACCAGGGCAGTTTACAGTGATTTTCACCGCTACTAACGCAGCAACAGGTTGCTCAATAGTAAAAACATTAACTAATTTTATTACTATATCGGGGCCGAGAGGCACTTTCAACTTTGTTCCTCAAAAACTATGCAAGCCTACTGCTGTTACTTTTACAGCGAGTAGCTTGACGGGAAACCCCACGCAAATTCAGTGGGACTTCGGAGACGGTTCTGCCAACGTAGTGCAGCCTATTACGCCGGGAATAGACCCAGTAGTAACACACACTTATACTACTTCTGGTAGCTTCCTGCCTAATATTACCTTGATAGATGGTTCTACGCCTTCGTGTAGAATTGCTTACCCATCTCCCGGTGGCACTCGTGTAGATGTGAGCGGTGTACCTGCAGCCAATTTTACTTGGACAGGCGGTGGGCAAATATGTAGGGACATACTTGTTAATTTTTCCGACCTAAGTACACCTGACCCACTTACAGGTCTAGCCATGAATCCACAGGTTAATCGGTGGAATTGGACAATTTACGATGGTACAAATGGTCCAGACCAAGCAGGTACTGATGATGCCATTTTGTTTACTTCTTCTATTCAGAATCCTGCCTATACATTTACAACAGCTAAAACATATTTAGTAAGATTAAGTGTACAAACAGCATTCAATCAGGGTGGTGTGCCTGACGGCTGCCCCGCTTACATAGACAAACAAATTACGATAGTTGCTCCATCAATTACAGCTTCTATCAATACCATAACACCGTTCAACCTTTGCCCTAACGAGCCTGCGTCTTTTAGCGGCTTCGGCAATACTACGGTGCTTCCTAAAAGTATGAGAGGGGTTTGGAATGTATATAACAACCCTGTAGCAGGTGTTACCAATAACAATCCTGCCAATCGTATTGCAAACTTTAATGCTGTAGCAACGGCAGGAATGAACCCTGCTGACCCTTGGGCAATGGCGGGCAATTACGCTTTTACACTCTCTGGTTCTTATACCGTAGAGCTAATTGTTACAGATGTAGCACTCTGTACGGGTGGTGCGGTAGCTACACAAGTAGTAACTGTCGACCCTTTGCCAACTTTTGTTGCCAGTCCTAATAATCAAGCTATTTGTGTGGGAGGGACAGCTTCTTTTGTAGCGACACCTTCTGCATCCTCTATAGCTGCTCCAGGTGTGGACTATCAGTGGCAACAAAGTGATGATGGAGGTATAACTTGGGTAAATATTATCAATGGAGCTACTTTGGGTGGGGCTGTCTATGGCGGTGCTACTACAGACAATCTCACAATTACAAATGGAAGTCTGCAATTAGATACCTATAGGTATCGCTGCCAAATTATCAAGAAGAATACAACACAATGTAAGGCAACTTCGGGCGTGGGCGGGCTTACCGTAAACCAAAATGCAACTATAGCAGTTGTAAACCCTACCAACGTAGAGGTGTGTAACCAAGTTGCCCCTTATGCTTTAGCAGGAAATACACCTACTATTGGCACAGGACTTTGGACAAAAATAAGTGGCCCCGCAGGAGGCACTATCACTACGCCAACTTCTCCAACCTCTACTATTACAAGTTTACAATTCGGAACTTATAGATATAGATGGACTATCACCAATGGGGTTTGTCCAGTAAGTTCTGCTGATTTTACTATTACCAATGCACAGCCCGCAAACGCAGGACCTAACCAAAATTTATGTAATGTTACCAGCTTTACCCTTGCAGGTAATGACCCTGTAGCTTCGGGAGGTGGTGCTTTGGCAGCAGGCAATTGGACATTTGTTTCAGGTCCGAATGTACCTACTATCACCAATCCGACCTCGCCAACTTCTACTATTACAGGTGTGGTAGCATCAGCAACGCCTTACGTCTTCAGATGGACAATAACGAATGCTTTGGGTTGCGGAAACTCAAATGCCACAGTAACGATTACTAATAACCCTCTGCCAACGGCAACAAATCCTTTGGCACAAGCCGTTTGCGTGGGGCAAAATGCAGTATTTACTACGGCAGGTTCTGCTGCGCTGAATTATCAGTGGCAAGTAGATGACAATAGCGGTAGCGGTTTTGTCAATTTGGCAAATGCCGCTCCTTATTCAGGTGTTACTACCCAAACTTTAACCATTACAACGCCAAGTGTCGCATTTAGCACATTTAAATATAGAGTATTACTCACTAATCCTACTACTACCTGTACCAACCCAACAAGTTCGGCAGAACTCACTGTTTTCCCTGCTAATGCAGAAACATTGACTATAGCACCCGCAGGGAATATTTGTATAGGAACAAATGTAACTATCAATCTTTCCACCACCAAAGTAGGCTATACTTATCAGCTAAGAGTAGGAACTACGGCAGTAGCGGGCGTACCTACTTTGCTTGGAAACGGAGCAGCACAAAGTTTTGCGGCTTTTGCCCCTACAGCTACCAATACCTACAATGTATTGATTACTTCTCCGACCGTAAATGGTACAAATTGCCAACAGCAATTAACCTCTACAGTAGCTAAAACTGTAGACCAGCTTCCCTCTACTTCCGTAGCAGGTCCAGATAAAACAGTTTGTGCTACAGGTACTACTTTGAATGCAAATGTCCCTACCACAGGGTCAGGTACTTGGGTGCTTATATCTCCTCTGGGAGTTGGCGTGGGGATTACTACTGCAAATAGTGCAACTTCTGCCGTAACCAATTTGGCATTAGGCGCAAACGTATTTGAGTGGAGAATTTCAAATGGCGTTTGTACTACTTCTACTTCACAGATGACTGTTACCAGAATAGCGGGGGGTAATACTGCTAATGCAGGGCTACCGCAAGCTGTCTGTGCTACAACGGCTACCTTAAGCGGCAATACGCCCATAAACGGAGGTGTAGGTACTTGGACAACTTCAGGGAGTGCCATCATTGCAAATATAAACTCGCCTACATCTACAGTTTCTAATTTGGCTCTTGGGGCAAATACTTTTACTTGGACAATAGTAGATGCTTGTGGAACAACAAGCACTAACGTAACTATTACAAGGGAGCAGCCTGTCAGTGCGCCATCAGTAGGCGGTAGTCAAAATCTTTGTAATGTTACCACCGCCACGCTTTCGGCAAATACACCCGCCATAGGCACAGGGCGTTGGTTCGTAACGTCTGGCTCTGGCGTTTTCGCATCAGACACAAATCCCAATACTACGGTAAGTGGACTCTCTACGGGTTTAAATAGGTTTGAATGGCGAATTTCTAACAGTTGCGATTCAAAATCGGCTTTTGTGGACATTACCGTTTCCCCTAATCCTCCCGCAGCAGTAGCAGGCACCGACCAGACTTTATGTGCAAATGTTACAGCCCTAAGTGCAGATGTACTCCCAGCAGGAGTTACGGGCAGATGGACAATCGTTAGCTCTCCCTCAGGTGGTTTACCTATTTTCTCTAATGACACTTCGCCTAATTCTTTGATTAGCAACTTACAAGTGGGAACAACCGTACTAAGGTGGACAGTAAGCACTGGCGGAGGTTGCGCAAGCACTTCCGATGATGTAAGCATTACGAGCAATAGCAATAACGCCTATGCGTACGCAGGACTTCCTGTTATCCAATGTGCTTCGACAGTAACTTTACAAGCAAATACACCTACTACTGAAACTAACTTTTTTTGGACATTGGCACCGGGAACAACCTTAGTTTCTGGTACATTGGGTGCGCTAAATGGGCCAAACGGCACGCCTACCATTACAGTTTCGGGCTTGGCATTAGGGTCTAATAAATTCACTTGGAGAGTCGGTTATGGAACAGCAGCAGGATGCTCGTATGCTGTTTCTGACGTAGAGATTGAGAGAATAGATAATGTCCCAACTGTAAGTGCAGGAACGAATCAAACTTTATGTCAAACAACACCAAGTACAACCCTAAGCGGAAGTGCGCCAACAGGGACGCAGGTAGGAACTTGGTCGGTAGTGAGTGTTCCAGCAGGAGCGAATCTCACAGATGTAACCTTTGTTAATGCAAATTTATCAAACACAGTTGCCAATGGCTTTAATGTAGCAGGAAATTATGTATTGCGTTGGACAATTACTAACGGTACTTGTGCTTCTAACTCCGCTACGGTTCAAATCGCTGTTACCGCACCGCCAAGTGCATCAGTAGCAGGAGCGAATCAAACGATTTGTGCAGACAACACAGTATTGGCAGCGACCGCAGTAACAGTAGGACAAGGGACATGGACAGTACAAAGCGTACCGAGCGGGGCAGGAGCAATTACTTTCAGTGATATTAATAGCCCAACTGCCACCGTAAGCGGCTTGACAGTAGGCGGAGAATATTTTTTCACATGGACAATAAGGAATGGCAATGCTTGTACGCCTTCATCTACAAATGTAAGAGTAACAAGAGATGTACCGCCAACTGTTTCAAGTGCAGGTAGCCCTCAGACGATTTGTGCGACTTCGTACACATTAAATGGGAACACACCCGCTTTTGGAACAGGAACTTGGTCTGTAGTTGCGCCCGCAGGAGCAACCGTGAGTTTCTCAAATGCTAATGCAGCCAATGCAACAGCAAGCGGATTAACCGTAAATGGAGTTTATAGATTTACTTGGACTATTGCTAACGCACCATGCCTTCCAAATTCAACAAGCACAGTATATATTACTATAAATGCACCGCCAACTATCGCTACTGTAGGCGCAACACAAGATATTTGTGGTGCAACGACCACATTGACAGGAAATAACCCTACCATAGGCACAGGAACTTGGACAGTCGTTGCAGGTGGCGCAACTGTAAATTTCCCTAACCAATTTAATTCTACGGTAAGCGGAATGACCCCTGGTATCAATAGATTTAGATGGACTATTACCAATGGAACTTGCGCATCTTCGAGTGCAGATTTATTAGTCAATAGCTTTGCAACACCTTCTACTGCCAATGCAGGGTCAAATGCCCTTGCTTGTGCGGCTGATGGTTTCTTAAATGCAGTTGTACCAACCGCAGGCACAGGAACTTGGACAAGAATAAGTGGTAGTGGTGCTATCATCAGCCCAAATAGTCCTACTACACAGGTAACAGGCTTAGGTTTAGGAGCTAACGTATTCCGTTGGACTGTAACGAATGGTGTCTGCCCCTCAGCAGGAAATTTCTCTGATGTAACTTTAACAGGCAGAGGAGCAGTAAGCCTTTCAGTAGCGGGTGTTAGTCAAACAATATGCGGTGCAACTTATAACCTTAATGCAAACGTGCCAAATGCCGCCGCAGGTGAAACAGGTACTTGGTCTGTATTAGGAGGAGCTACTATTGCCCCAGCAGATATTAATAATCCAACTGCTGTCGCTACTAATTTAGTGGTCGGGTTTAACCAATTCACTTGGACTGTTTCCAATGGTTGTGCTACTTCTGTTTCTTCTATAGTAATTACAAGAAACGACAATGTAACACCTGCCAATGCAGGAACAGACCAAACTGTTTGTTCGACAACCGCACAACTTTCAGGAAATGCGCCTACAGCAGGGACTGGTGCTTGGACAGTAGTGAGTGGTTCGGGAGTTTTTGTGAGTGCAAGTCAATTTAATACCCAAGTAAATGGCTTAGGAGCAGGAACTAATACATTCCGTTGGACAATCTCGAATGGTGCTACTTGTACGCCTTCTTTTGATGATGTAATAATTACAAGTCAAACACCTTCTTCTGTAGCAGTTGCGGGGGCAAACCAAACAATATGTGCAGATAATACTATTTTAGCGGCAACCGCACCCGCAATTGGCGCAGGTGCATGGACAGTAATAGGAGGGACAGCCACAGTGGTTAATCCTACCTTAGCAAATTCCCAAGTCATCAATCTTTCTGTAGGAAACAACATATTGAGATGGACAACAAGCAATGGCACTTGTCCAACTTCTTTTAATGATGTCATCATTACTCGTCAAGCTCCTCCAAGCACTTCTTTTGCAGGAGCAGACCAAGTTACTTGTAATGCTACTTATACTTTGGCAGCAAATACGCCAACAGTAGGGACAGGAGTTTGGGTAGTAACCGCAGGAACAGGTGTAGTTACCAATCCAACCTTACCTAATAGCACTGTTACTAATTTGAGTTTGGGTGTAAATACTTTCCAATGGACAGTTTCAAATGGCACTTGCCCGCCTTCAGTGAGCAGTGTAAATATTGCTCGCAGTAGTCCTGCTACCGTAGCAACCGTAGGGATAAATCAGACGACTTGTTTGACTACAGCAAATTTAACAGGAAACACAGTAACAGTGGGAACAGGTGTTTGGACGGTTACGGCAGGTTCAGCCACCGTAACAGATGTAAACAACCCAAATTCAGGCGTAACAGGTTTATCAAATGGTATCAATACTTTCACTTGGACAATATCAAATGCTTGTAGCACTACTTCAGCAAGTATCACGATTACTAAAACAGCTACACCGACCGTAGCCACTGTAGGTGTAAATCAGACGACTTGTTTGACTACGGCGACTTTAACAGGAAATACAGCCTTAGTAGGCAATGGAGTTTGGACAGTAACCGCAGGAAGTGCAACTGTTACTGACCCAACTAACCCAGCCTCTGGCGTAACAGGTTTAGTAGATGGTATAAATACTTTCACTTGGACAATATCAAATGCTTGCGGTACTACTTCGGCAAGTGTAACAATTACTAAGACAGCAGCACCAACCATAGCCACTGTAGGGGTAAATCAGACGACTTGTTTGACCACAGCCACTTTAACAGGAAATGTAGCAGCAGTAGGTACGGGTGCATGGACAGTTACCGCAGGGGGAGCAAGCATTACTGACCCAACTAATCCAGTTTCGGGAGTAACAGGGTTGACTACAGGCGTAAATACTTTCCGTTGGAGAATTTCAAATACTTGCGGATTTACAGATGCCTTCTTAACGATTACTCGTGAGATTGCACCGACTACAGCTGCCGCAGGTACGAACCAAACTACTTGTAATACTTTCTTTAATGCACTTACTGGTAACGCACCAACTTCAGGAGCAGGCGTTTGGACAGTTACCGCAGGAACAGCCACCGTAACAGACGTAAATAATCCAAATTCGGGTGTAACAGGGCTGAGTTTAGGCATAAATACCTTCCGATGGACTATTTCAAACTCTTGTGGCAGTAGCTTTGCCGAAGTCAGCATCACAAGGGACACCCCTGCGACTGTGGCAACTGTAGGCACAAATCAAACTGTTTGTAGTGATATTTTCCCTGCTTTGTCAGGAAATACCGCTACAGTAGGAATAGGGACTTGGACAGTAATTGCGGGCGGAGCAACGGTAACTGACCCAAATAACCCAACATCAGGTGTAACGGGCTTAACCGTTGGTGTAAATACTTTTCGTTGGACAATTACAAATTCGTGTGGAGCTACTTCTGCAAATGTAACGATTACACGCCAAGACGTGCCAACCGTAGCCAATGCAGGGACAAATCAATCTATTTGTGCTAACTCTGCTACCTTAAACGGTAATGTTCCAACAGTAGGCATAGGCACTTGGACATTGGCTTCTGCACCTGTAGGCTTTGTAGGAACAGTTGCTTTTAATAATGCAAACCAAGCGAATGCCATAGTTTCAGGACTTACTTTAGCAGGAAATTATACCTTTAATTGGACAATTGCCAATGGCACTTGCCCAACTTCTTCGGCACAAGTTACAGTTTCTGTCATTCCATTAGCATTTACTGCCAATGGAGGCGCAAACCAAGATTTATGTAGCGTTACTACTACAAACCTCACAGGAAATACAGTAGTAGGCACAACAGGGGCATGGACGCAAGTAGGGGGAGCAGTGGCAACATTAGTCAATGCCAACACGCCAAACTTAACAGTAAATGGTTTAACAACAGGGACTTATACTTTCCGTTGGACATTGACAGGCGGAAGCTGTGCGCCTTCTACTTCTGACGTAATTGTAAGGGTAGCAGAGCCAGCCAATGCAGGAACAGACCAAAATTTGTGTAGTGTAACTACAGCTACTTTGGCAGGAAATACGCCTGTAGTAGGAACAGGAACTTGGACTCAAGTATCAGGAGCTACCGCCACAATTAGTAGTATAAACTCTCCAAATTCAGGAATAACAGGCTTAACTACAGGTACTTATACCTTCCGTTGGACAGTTACGGGTAGCCCTTGCGGAACAACTACTGATGATGTAATTATCAATGTAGTTGGCAATGCAAGTGCGGGGGTAAATCAAGTAATTTGTAACACAACAAACACAACCTTAGCCGCTACAGCACCAGTCATAGGAACAGGAACTTGGACAGTTTCGCCTAATGCAGGAGTTACGATAACTACGCCAACTTCTCCAACTTCCACAGTAACAGGCTTAAGCGTTGGAACGGTTTATACTTTCACATGGACAATTTCAGGAACGCCTTGCCCTGCCCTTGTCCCACAAAGCATGACCGTAACAGTAGCACCAAATGCCAATGCAGGTGTAAACCAAGCACTTTGCAATGTTACTACGGCAACTTTAGCAGGAAATACACCATTAGGCGGTGCAATAGGAACATGGACGCAAACCGCAGGCACAGCTGCTACGATTAGCAATCCCAATTCGCCGAACTCTACAATTACAGGTTTAGTGGCTGGCACTTATACTTTCCGTTGGACTATTTCTGGCGGCGGCTGTGCTACTACTTTTAGTGATGTAGTCATCACAAATTCAGCACCCGCCAACGCAGGTATTAATCAGAACTTATGCGGGGTAGGCAATACTACTTTGGCAGGGAATACCCCCGTTACAGGTACAGGCACTTGGACTAAGATAAGCGGTCCCGCAGGCGGTACGTTTGCCAATGCAAATTCTCCAACAACTGCTGTAACAGGTCTTACCAATGGTACATACATATTCCAATGGGAAATCACAGGTGGCTCCTGCCCAACAACAAATTCGCAAATGACCATTTTGGTTTCTTCACCCGCCGATGCTGGGGTAGATATTAGCGTGTGTAATGTAACAACGGTAAACTTAAACGCTCTTGCACCTACTACAGGCATGGGAACGTGGTCGCAAATCACAGGACCAAGCACTGCTAATTTCAGTGGAAATGTCTTTAATGCAACTGTAACTAATTTGCAAACAGGCATTTATACTTTCCGATGGACGATAACAGGCTCTGCTTGTACGCCTTCCACTGATGATGTAGTGGTGAGAGTTTCTGAAAATGCAAACGCAGGGGCAGACCAAGCAGTTTGTAACGTTACTACGGTAACTTTGGCAGGAAATACAGCCATTACAGGCACAGGTACTTGGACACAAATAAGTGGTAATCCTGCAACGATTACAAATTCAAACTTAGCGACTTCAACAGTAACGGGCTTAATTACAGGTACTTATACTTTCCAATGGACATTTACAGGTGGTATCTGCGGAAACTCAAACGACCAAGTAGTCATCAATGTTTCTGCCCCAACAAGTGCAGGAGCTAACCAAAATCTATGCGGGGTAACATCTACTACTTTGTCTGCCACCGCTCCCGTAGCAGGTATAGGACTCTGGACACAAATATTAGGACCGGGCATCGCAAGCATCAGCAATACAGGCATTACCAACCCAACGGTAAGCGGTTTGCAAGCAGGCACTTATGTATTCCGTTGGACGATAACGGGCGTTGCTTGTCCAAATCTATTTAGCGAAGTAACCATAGTAAATGCCGAAATACCAAACGCAGGCACAGGACAAACCATTTGCTTGGGTTCAAACTTATCATTGAATGCAAAACCAGTAGTAGTAGGTGTAGGAGCTTGGTCGCAAGTTTCGGGTCCGAGCAGTGCAACATTTGCCAACAGTGCTGCCCCTAATACCTCTGTAACTGCTTTAACAGTAGGCACTTATATATTCAGATGGACAGTAACAGGCACTGCTTGTGCTACCAATACCGCAGATGTAACCATTAATGTTATAGGAGTTACCCCTGCCAATGCAAGTGCATCAGTAAGCGATACGGAATATTGCGATAATCAGGTTCCGCCTTCAGCTACGGTGAATATAAGCGGTACACAAAATGGCGTAAGATACGAACTAAGGAGAGCGGACAATAGCATAGTAGCTACGCAAACGGGAACAGGTAGCAACCTTACATTTACGGTCAGCCCTGCCCCAACAAGCACAACAACCTATACCGTTGTTGCAATTCCAACTGTGGGCGGCGTGAACTGTACTCCAGTAGAACTTGCCGACAAAGGAGTAGTAACTGTAAGAGTATGCGAAAAGCAAAGTATTGGTTTGGCAAAAACAGTATTACCGCTTGCTATCCAAGCAAACGGCAGTGTGAACGTAACTTACTTGCTCACTGTGCGTAACTTAGGCAATACAGAACTGACTAACATACAAATAAATGACGATTTGACTACGGTATTCCCTGCACCTGCACGTTACAGCATTGTAACGCCACCAACGGCTACGGGCGTACTCTTAGCAAATACATCTTACACAGGAACGGCAGCAAATCCCAATCTACTAACAGGCTTTGGCAGATTGGCAGCAGGAGAAACGCAAACTGTTTCTTTTACTATCAATTTAATTCCAAACGCACTCAATGGAAACTATACAAATACAGCCATCGCAAGGGGAGAAAGAGGAACTACAGTGGTTACTGACCGCTCTACAGACGGCGTAAGTGTCGACCCCGATAATGATGGAGACCCAAGAGAAAATACGCCAACAGTATTTACATTACCTCCTAATTTGAGCCGCCCACGAATCGGTATTGCAAAAAATCTATTCTCAACAAGCAGACAGGCGAACGGCAGTTTCAACATCACTTATCAGATGACAGTAAGCAACTATGGAAACATAGACCTTACTAACGTTCAGATAGTTGATGATTTGAATGCTACTTTCCCAAGCCCTGCCCAGTTTAGCACTGTAGGCACGCCTTCGGCAACAGGAAGTTTGACTACAAACGCTGCTTATACAGGCACAGGTGGAAATAATGTCCTTGTAAACGGTGGAAGATTAGCAGTTGGGGAATCGCAAAATGTAGTCTTAACTGTAAACTTGATACCAAACGCCAGCAGTAATGCAACTTACAGAAATACAGCAGTAGCAAGCGGCGATGGAGGTACAGGCAGAGTAACAGACAATTCTTCTGATGGAACAAGCCCAGACCCTAACGGCGATGGCGACCCAAGAGAGGAAAGTCCTACTCCGTTTACTTTGCCAGCAGATAATAATAACAATAGTGGCAGACCGTTGCTTGGTGTAGCCAAATCTATATCGACAGTAGCAAGGCAAACTGATGGAAGCTATAACGTAAGTTATTCAATTTCATTGAGAAATTATGGAAACGTAATTTTGAACAACCTCCAAGTTTCTGATGATTTGACAGCTACTTTCCCTGCTCCTGCTGTTTTCAGAATAACAAATGCACCTACTGCTACAGGAACATTGGTTGCAAACGCAGCATTTACGGGCATCGGAAGCAATGCAAATCTTTTGAATGGTGGTTCATTGGCAATAGGAGAAACGCAAACAGTTACTTTCTCCGTAAACTTAACGCCAAATGCGACAAATGCTTTCTATAGAAATACTGCCGTAGGGAGTGGTGAAAATGGGACAAATAGAGTAACCGATGCCTCTACAGACGGCTTAAACCCTGACCCTAACGGAGATGGTAGCCCTGACGAGAACATCCCAACGGTACTGAGAATCCCTGCGAGCAGTCCACGAATAGGCATAGCGAAAAATCTGCTTTCTGCGGTACGTCAAGCAAACGGCAGTTTCAACCTTACCTACTTGATTACGGTGAGGAATTATGGAAATTTAGCCCTATCAAATGTACAAGTAACTGATAATTTGGCAACTACATTCCCAAGTCCTGCACAGTTTAGTATCGTAACGCCACCAACAGCCACAGGCGGATTGGTAGGAAATAGCAGTTTCACAGGGACAGGAAATAATATCAATTTACTTTCAAGTGGTAGTTTGGGCATTGGCGAAAGACAATCTATCTCTTTCACCGTAAATCTGATACCAAACTCGATAGGTGCTTCTTTCAGAAATACGGCTATTGGCAGAGGTGAAAACGGAGGAATACCAACAACGGATAGCTCTACAGACGGGCTAAACCCTGACCCCGACAATGATGGCGACCCAAGAGAGGAAACTCCTACAATTTTCACCGTACCAACTGACAATAATAATAACAATAACAGACCTCTGATAGGCGTAGCGAAAAACTTGCTCACACCAATCAGACAGGCAGATGGAAGTTATAATTTTACTTATCAAATCAGTGTGAGAAACTACGGAAACGCCGAAATCACTAACGTACAAGTAATAGATGACTTGACAGCAACTTTCCCTGCACCTGCTACATTTAGGGTAATTAGTGCGCCAACTTCTATTGGCAACCTAACAACTAATCCAAATTATACAGGCAGAGCAGGAAATAATAACTTGCTAAACGGTAGCGGTCGATTAGGCATTGGCGAATCACAAATTATTACTTTTACGGTCAATGTGATACCAAATGCAAACGGAGCTACATACAGAAATACGGCTATAGGCACGGGTACAGTAAACGGTATCCCCGTTACGGACAACTCTTCCGAAGGTACTAACCCTGACCCTAACGGAGATGGAAACCCAAGCGAAGATGTTCCAACAACTTTCGTATTGCAGCCCGAAACTATTGCAACGCCAATACCGACTCGGTTCTCATTTACTACGGATAATTGCTCAAGTACGATTCTGACGCAGAAAATCATATTGCAAAACAGTGGCTTAGTGAAAATCACACTTTTACCAAATACGGTAACGCCATTAAGGGGTATAGTTTCTATCAGTGCAGATGGTACAATGATTTATCGCCCTGCCCTGAATGCAGTAGGTTTGGATAGTTTAGAATACGAAATTTGTAACAGCATCAATGTATGTGCTAAGGGTAAAATCTATATCAATGTGTTAGCTTGTACTTCGCAACCGCCTGTTATCAGACCTGATGTATTTGGTACGGACAACTGCACCGAAGTAACTGGCAATGTACTCACTAATGATACAGACCCTAACGGCACAGCCTTGAAAGCCAAAGCAGTTACGAACGGACTGACCGTAAGCGGTGGTGTGTATAGCATAGCAGCAGATGGCACATTCTCTTACTTACCTCCAAAAGGTTTTGTTGGCAGAGATAGCTTGAGCTACGAGGCTTGCAATAGCGTTTCCGCTTTGAGCAAATGTGGTGCTGCCAAAATATATGTGGACGTATTGGATTGCCAAGACACCTTTATACCCGAAGGCTTCTCGCCAAACGGTGATGGTGTAAATGATAATTTTGTCATCAAAGGGGCAGAACGTTTTGATACCAAAGTCCAAATATTCAACCGTTGGGGGAATCTGATTTACGAAGACGAGCATTACAAAAACACTTGGAATGCAGTAGCAACTGTAGGTATTTTGGTAGGTGAAGGCGTTCCCGATGGTACGTATTATTACATTGTCGATTTCCGAAACGGTCAGAAACCAAAAGTCGGTTTCCTAACTGTTCAAAGGTAAAAAATACAAACGCTGTTAGTGGTCTTACCCCACAGTGGAACTGCTAACAGTCGTTTTTTAAAAATAGAAATTCGTAATTAAAAAAAATATGAAAAAATTATTTACTCTTTTATTCTCACTTATATTGATAAACATGGTTGGGCGGCAATCCGCCTTTGCCCAGCAAGATGCTATGTTTTCTCAATATATGTTTAATGGCTTGGCACTAAACCCCGCTTATGCAGGCAGCAGAGAAGTTTTGAGTGCTACAGCCCTCTATCGCAATCAGTGGGTAGGCATCGAGGGCGCACCCAAAACAATGACTTTTTCAGCCCACTCTCCTGTTCGTAACGAGAAAATAGGCTTGGGCATTATTTTTTGTACCGATAAAATAGGCATTACCAATACCAACAACGTGGGGCTAAACTACGCCTATAGAATCAAATTCAAAAATAAAGGAACGCTCTCAATGGGCTTGCAAGCATCCGTATTGCAGTACCGAGCAGATTTTTCCTCCATTAGGCACTCTTTCTCTCCAACTACCTTTGACCCCAATTTTTCGCAAGTTATTAATAGGTGGTTGCCCAACTTTGGTACAGGCATTTATTACTACACGAATAAATTTTACTTAGGTGTTTCCGTACCTAACATCATCAATAACAAATTGACAGGCGAGGGAACGGTCTTCCAAGTAGGCGATAAGGCACAGCAATACAGACACTTATTCGTAGGTACAGGTTATGTTTTCGAACTCAGTAAAAGTTTGAAACTGAAACCTTCAATATTAGTAAAATTAGTAAAGGGCGCACCCGTCCAATTTGATTTTAATGCAAATCTTTGGCTTTTCGATATGTTTGCCGTAGGTTTGTCCTACCGCACAAGAGATTCGATTGATGCACTTTTTGAGTTTCAGATAACGCCGCAGTTAGGTCTTGGCTATGCTTATGATTATACGCTTACTTCTTTGGGTAGATATACCTCTGGAAGCCACGAAATCATGATACGCTACGAACTTGGCTTTGGCAAACGCAGAATTATTACACCAAGATATTTTTAATGGAAAATTTGGAATGAAAATTATGTATTTATCAGTGTTAATTTGTAAAATCTGTTCTTTTCAGTGTTCAAAATAAAATTATGGAAAAACTATTACATCAAGAACTAACAGATAAAATCATAGGTACTTATTATGATGTTTACAATACTTTGGGTTACGCTTTTATGGAAAAAGTTTATCAAAATGCTATGTATTTTGAACTAAATGAAAGGGGATTTGAGGTCGAGGCACAAAAACTTTGCAGAGTCTATTATAAAAAATATATGGTGGGTGAATTTTACCCCGATATAATTGTCGATAATTCTGTAATTTTAGAATTAAAAGCGACAGAATCATTGGTTTATGCAAATGAAATACAATTACTTAATTATTTGCGGGCTACCAACATCGAAGTAGGTTTGTTGCTTAATTTTGGTAAAAAGCCTCAAATTAAAAGACTAATTTTTACCAATGACAAAAAACCAAATTATAAGCCTATTTAGCAAAGTGAAAAATAAAAGCTAAAATCCAGTTAAACAGCTAATCTTGTTTTTATTAATCAGCTTTATAAGTAATCTTAAGAACACTGATACCTACAGATAGCACAGATTAACACAGATTTAGAAATTCAATTAACTTCATTTTAAAAAGACATGAAAAATATATACGCAGGAAGTTTACTCATAATACTCCTCTTTCTACTTATCGGCTCTGTCGCCCATGCCCAAGCATTGCGAATGTCTTTGGCAAACAAAAAATATGAAGATTATCACTACACTGACGCAATTCAGATGTACGAAGCCATCATTGCCGACAATGCCGATAATGCGGAGGCTACAGAAAAATTGGCAAACTGCTATCGCAAAATAAATGACAGCAAAAATGCTGAAATTTGGTATGCCAAAGTAGTAACTATCGAGAAATCGCACCCTATCAATAAACTCTACTACGCACAGGCATTGGCAAAAAATCAGAAATACAAGGAATCGCAAAAATGGTACAAAGCCTACGCCCAAGCAGCAAAAACAGACCCCCGTGGTAATAAATTTGCCTTGAGTTACAACGACTCTATAATGAGCAATTTCTACAAAGACTCTGCACGCTACCAAGTAAAATTAGCAGATTTCAATTCGCCCGAAGCAGATTTTAGCCCAATGTTTTACCGTGGTGGAATGGTTTTTTGCTCTAATCGCAAAATGGAAGGCACAAAACCTGTTAAGCATACTTTTCAGTGGAACAAAACCAATTTCTTAGATTTATACTTTACAAGCGGCGGTACAGACGCAAGCTCACTGCACCAAAATCTAAACTCCCGCTACCATGAAGGTCCTGTAAGTTTTTATGCTTCGGAAGACTCTATCATTTTCACGAGAAATAATTATTTTCAAGGAAAATACAAAACAAGCAAAGACAAAACAAACAAGCTAAAAATCTTCTTTGCCACTACAAAAAGCGAAGGCGGAGATTGGGCTAACATTACCAATTTCCCATATAATAATGACGAATATTCCGCAGGACACCCTACACTTTCCTCTGATGGCAGAACCTTGTATTTCACTTCAGATATGCCAGGGGGGCAGGGAGGCACTGATATTTATAAAAGCATTTACAGCAAGGGCAAGTGGGGCAAACCTATAAATTTGGGCGCAGAAATCAATACCAAAGGCAATGAAATGTTCCCATTTATAGATGAAAACAACGATTTGTATTTTTCTTCTGACGGACACGCAGGCTTAGGGGCTTTAGATATTTTCGTGGCAAGAAATAAAGCAGGTAAGCACGTAAGCCCACAGAACTTGGGCGCACCGCTTAACAGCAGTCAAGATGATTTTGGCTATATTTACAAAGAAGACACAGAAGAAGGCTATTTTACCTCAAACAGAGACGGAGGCGTAGGAGATGATGATATTTATTCTTTCAAGCGAAAAACTTGTAAATTTATTGTGGTGGTAGTCAATGAAAAAACCAATGAAATCATCAAAAATGCCAAAGTTGAAGGCACTGAAAAAGAAACAACAGTTAATTTCCCTGCCGAAAGTTTGAATGACTCTATCTATAGCTTTAAAACTAAATTAAGAACAAATTATGCTTTAACAGCATTCAAAGAAGGTTTTGAGGAAGGGAACTCACTATTGACGGAGGAAAAACTCTTAAGATGTTTGCAATACGGCGAGGACATAAGCGATACCATTCGTATCCCTATCCGCCCTATAGAGGCTTTTACTGAAAACAATCCACCACCAAACAAGCCGAAATATCGCTACAAAGGCAACCCGAATGTGAAAGTAATAGAAGTTACCAATGTTTACTTTGACTTTGACAAATATTATATTCGTGCGGAGGCTGCCAAAGAATTGGATAGGGTAATAGAAATCATGAACCAATATCCAAACTTGAAAATAGAACTTTCTTCACATACCGATACGCGCGCTACTAACTATTACAATATTCGTCTGGCACAGCGAAGGTCAAGAGCATCGTATCATTACTTAGTTTCCAGAGGCATCAGTCCCGAAAGGTTAGTTGTTAATTCCTTTGGAGAGAACAAGTTAGCCTTAGATTGCCCTGACTTCAAAGACTGTAGCGAAGAAGACCATCAGCTCAATAGAAGAACAGAGGTGATTATTTTGGCGTATTAGTGTATGAATAGTGAAAATAGTTTCGTCCCTTTAGAAACGACCGTTTTGTAGTCTATTAGGGCAGTATAAAATATTTATTTTATGAAAAAAATTTTACTTCCCATTCTATTTTTGTTTTGTACCCTGTCATTATGGGCTCAAGACAAACCCATGTACACCGATTTAGCTGTTTATGCGGGCTTTTCTGCCACCTACCAGCAGCAAACACCGTTTATGGTGCAGGGCGAAAAACGTGGAGATAAGTACGTACTTAAGTATAATTTTGTAGGGCAGGACGTTCCGCCGCCCATCGAAAAAGTATTGAATCACTACATCACCCAAGTTACACAGCGAAAAGGCAAAGTTCTTACCCAGCAAGCGGGGGCAGCGACGATGGAATTTCTCAAAGAACAAAGAGAAGTTTGGGTGCAGCTCAAAATAGCGAAACCGAGTTCTTATGAAATGATTGTGATAGAAAAAATAGCGAGTAAGCAGGAAGACGGCATCCTCGTTGCGAACCTCAAAGATATGATTGGCAGCAAAGATTACCCTTTGCTCCCTCGCTACCCAAGCTATATTATTTTGGACTATAAGGAGGAGGATTTTTATATGGGTTTCAAACTTTCGGGCTACAAATACCAAATAAATTATGCCTTTGCTGACAGTGTGAACGAACCACCAAGAGATGAAACTGTTGTAAATCAATATATTAGCCAAGTAAAGAAATATAATGGAAGGATTCTTACCAATGATGGGGCTTTGGCTACAATGGAGTTCACGAAAGACAACATAAACCGTTGGATTCAGATTGGAGCGTTTGGCAATGAGTATGAACTCATTGTGGTTGAAAAGGATTTGAAAAAAGACTACAACGCACCTATAGTCAAAAATAAGCCGTATGATGTAAGTGCTACTCAGAAAAGTCAGATTGTAGTGGCAGACAATACCAAAATTATTGATGATAAAGAGGTAGCAATGAATAAATTACAATCTACTACTGCTTTGGACAAGACAGGGAGAAACTTTGAAGTCAATGAGTTACCAACTACAAATAAGCAGGTGCAGGTGAGTAACTATCAGCCCGCAGTTACCAATCAAAAACCAATAATAAATATCAATTATTATCAGCAGCCAACAAATAACAATTATCAACCAACAATTACCAACCAACAACTATCAACTAACAATATTTCCTTACCTCAAGAAAAAATCGATATAAACCTTAGCGAGGACAAAGCAGGGAGTAGAGATTATCCAATGTTACCCCGCAGAAACGATTATATCATTGCGGAGTACAAAGAGGAAGACTTTTATATGGGCTACAAGTTAGCGGGCTATAAGTACCAACTCAACTACGTTTTCAATAATCAAAATACCAATCCGCCAAGTGATGAGAGTATTATTAATCAGTATATTAACTTAGTGAAAGGCTACGGTGGCAGAGTGCTTACGAATGACGGACCCTTGGCGACTTTGGAATATACAAGAAACAACATTAATCGTTGGATTCAGATAGGTTCGTTTGGCAGAAACTACGAAATAGTCATTGTCGAGAAAGACTTAAAACGAGATTATAATGTGCCTTTAGCAAGTAATAAGCCGTACCTTGTTGCCCCAACGCAGAAAAATGAATTGATTGTAGATGAAAATGGCAAAATTTTGGAAACACAAACCGAAGTTATCTCTCCAAATTTGTCATTGATAAGCGATAACGAGAAAGTAAAACGCAACTTTACAGTAAATGAGGCAGCAACAGGGACGCAGAGTATAGCAATAGGTATGCAGACAAATGCAGCATCTAATAGTTACCAACCAACAGCCAACAATCAACAATTCAGCAATCCACAACTATACACAAACAGCAGCAGCCAGTTTGTAAGTGCGCCCATTTCGTCAGGGAGCATCGAGGACGTAGTAAACAATCAGATAGGCATGATGTTAGCTGGGCAAGGGCGGGCTATTTTAAATCAGATTAATTTCACCAACGAGGTTTCTACAGAATTAAGAGATGACGCTTCTTTTTCCATTTATCTCTTGGCTATGTACCTAAAAAATAATCCTACAAAGAAATATTACATCATTAGCCACGTAGCAAAAAGTAAGGATTTGGGCAAAGATATTGCACTTTCCGAACTTAGAGCGCAACTGATAGTAGATGAGCTGATGAAAATCTACAAATTTGACAAAGACCGTATCAAGCCAAAAGGCTTAGGTTCACTTTCTCCCGTTGCCAATACTTCAAGCACAGACGGAAGGAACGAAAATGATAGGGTAGAAATTATTGAGCAGTAAACCTATAAATCAAAGATAGCATTTATAACTCTCCTACCGATTTCTGATAATTTAGTTTTGCCATCAAAAAGTTGTAATAGAAGGTAAGCAAATTATTTTGAGCCGTAGCAAGCGTATATTCTGCGTTATTTAATTCAGATAACGTTATTTTTCCTTCTTTGAAGCGAACATTGTCTATCTCGATAATGTTCTCTGCCAAAGTATAATTCCCCTTCGCTGTTTTGAGCTTACTGAAGGCATTTTGAAGTTGTATTTTGCTGCTTGCTTGTTCGTAAGCTATATCAGACTGAAGTTTAGCAAGAGCGTTCTGACTCTGAGTTTCCCTTAATTTATATTCGTATTTTGTTTTATTTCTCAGCATCCCATCAAAAAGAGTCATATTCATTCGGAATCCTACGAAGTGAAACGGGAACCACCACTGCCCATTAAAAAATTGAAAATCGCTACTTACTTGCAAGGACGACCAACTTCCGTAGAGGGCAAACGTAGGCATCGCAATTTTTGTTTGTTTCTTGATATTGAGCTGATTATAGTCCAATTTTAACTGTTCCTGCTGTATTTCTATGCGTTTGTTTAAATCAGCTTGCTTGATGATGCTTTCTGGGACGCTATTTAGCACTTCAGCCAAATTTTCGGACAAGGAAATATTTACATTTAATGTAGCTCCGAGTTGGTTTGCCAAGTACATTTTACTTAGCAGTGAGTTTTTGATACTCTCCTCATAAGTAATTTTGGCATTCTCATAGTCAAGTTTGAGCCTATCAACATCATTTTGTGGAATAGTCTTATTATCAAACTTGTTTTTCCCTTCTTTGTAGTAGGCTTGAGTTCTTATAAGATTATTTTCTGAAAACTTTTCTCTCTCTTGGTCTAATAAGGCAATATAATAAACTTGTGCAATAGCTAATTTCACTTCTATCAAATTTTTCTCGGCATTTGCCTGCGTAAGAGCTACATTTTTCTGTGCTATCTGTTTATCCGCTACAGTTGCAGGATTAAAAATTTCATAATTAGCATTGATGCCTGCTACAGAAGTGTAAGGGGCACCAAAACGCAACACGAGCGGGTCGGGGTTGGCAAACAAGCCCGCCGCTATAAAACCCGCCTGTAGCTTCGTATTGTAGCGAAAATCAAAACCTGCTGATATTTGTGGAAGGCTTCTTGCTCTCACTTTATCTATTTCATTTTCGGCAAGTTGAATATTTATCTGCTGATTGATGACATCTTTTCTATTTTTTAATCCATAATCTATTGCTTCCTTCAAGGATAATTTGAGACTTTCTGCTTGCCCAAAACAAGTGCTTGACACTAAAAGTAATACGAGCGTTAGCAAAAAAATAGAAGTATGCTTCATTTCAAAATTAAAATTTAGTGTAACGTAATTTCTAATAAAAATGAGAATTAAGCAAAAATAAATATTATTTCACACGAAGTTTTCTTCCTATTTTAAGCCTCGTGCTTGAATAAATCCTATTCATGCGGCAAAGGGTTCTTATAGAAATTTCGTATGCTCTTGCTATTTCTGAAATAGTTTCTCCTTTCTCTACAGTATGATAAACCACTTGTCGGCGATTTGTGAGGTGCTTAAAATGGTCTGGGGAAAGTCTAAATATTGTTGTTTTAACCTTATTGGCTTCGAAATCGTAAATTTCAGCGGGGTTAAAGGCATGACCTTGGAAACGAACTTCGTAGTGCAGGTGAGGTCCCGTGCTACGCCCTGTGTTGCCGCCTTTGCCTATCTCTGTCCCTGCTTTCACTTCTTGCCCTACACTCACATTCGACTTGCTCAAGTGTCCGTAGAGTGTTTCCAATCCGTTGCTGTGCCTAAGAACAATATGTCTGCCATAACCACCTTTTACATAGCTACTTATCCGAACTATTCCATCAAAAGATGCATATACGGGGTCTCCGATATTTAGGTCTAAATCTATGCCACTGTGCCAGCGATAGCGGCGGAAACCAAAGTTGGAGGTTACTTGTGCGTTTGCGAGCGGCGACGACCACTGTTGCTCCTCGCTAAGGCTATCAAATAGCTGTATATCAACGGGTTCTTTAAATTCTTCTATCTTATATTTGTAAGGATTGATAGTTTGCGAATCCCAAATAGCATAATAATTTGTGAGCGTTACCCACACGCAGTCTATAGCTAATTCTTCTGCTATGGTAACTATTTTTTTAGTATTTACATCATAGAAATAACTATTGTCCTCTCTCAGGAGCGATTTAGGTTCGCTAAGGTCTAAAGGGCTTTCATAAGTGCGTTTGATAAGATTTTTGATAAAAGCAGTATCTTTTTTGAAATCGGTCAGTTCTTTAAAAGTAGCTTCAATCTTCTTCATCTCCTCCTCTGGGGAAAGATTTTCGTCAAGCGTACCACCTCCCGTTTTCGCACCTTCGCCAAACTCATCGCTGAGGCTTGTTTTCGTTTGTAACTCGCCCGCCTCATTTAAAAACAAGGAGTCTTTCTTATTATCTTCTTGCACAGTTTCCAACTCTTTGCCATTCAGGGAAGCTGTATCCGAAGGTGTCCAAATTTTATTGATGATTTTGAACTCTATAAAATCACCTACACGCTGCTTGAAAGATTTCTTTTTTTGTGCAAAAGCGTCTGTAATCGTTAGTACAAAAAGTAAGAAAGAAAATAGACAAAATAATCGTAAAATTTTCTTCATGTTATAGTTCCTAATTATTGGTTTTTATTTCAAAAGCACGATTTGCTTTTTTAACAAGGTTCAAATTTGACAAAATTAAAGTAAAAAAGCAAAAAAACACACTTTTTTGATAAAATGCGTGTCAAAAGCCATCTCTTTTTTTTAAACTACGTCTTTTAGTGAATACCCTTCATTGTTAAAAAGCGTTCTGCGTCCAAAGCTGCCATGCAGCCTGTTCCTGCGGCTGTAACTGCCTGACGATAAACATTATCTTGGGCATCCCCTGCGGCAAAAACACCTTCTATATTGGTCTTGGTCGAGCCTGCTACAGTTTTAATATAGCCTGTTTCGTCCATCGTTATAAAATTACTAAAGATAGCTGTGTTAGGCTGATGCCCGATAGCAACAAAAAAGCCTTTTATAGGTATCACTGTCTTTTCTCCTGTTTTATTATTTCTAACCCTCACCCCTTCAACCTCGTGTTCACCCAATATTTCTTCTGTTTCTGTATCCCACCAAATTTCTATGTTAGGCTGGTTTTTCACTCTCTCTTGCATAATTTTAGATGCACGCATTTCGCTTTTCCTCACTAACAAGTTCACTTTTTTGCACAATTTTGCCAAATAGCTTGCTTCTTCGGCTGCCGTATCGCCTGCGCCCACTACCGCAACTTCTGTGCCTCGATAAAAATATCCATCACAAACCGCACAAGCTGAAACACCATGACTATTCAGACGCTGCTCTGAGGGCAAGCCAAGCCACTTGGCAGATGCGCCCGTAGAAATAATAACGCTATATGCTTGTAATTCAATAGTTTCATCTACAGTTACTTTGAGAGGGTACGTACTAAAATCTACCGAAGTAACCATGCCGTAGCGAATATCTGTTCCAAATCTTTCTGCCTGTGCCTGAAAATCCATCATCATATCGGGTCCGTTGATTCCTTTTGGGTAGCCAGGATAGTTTTCTACTTCCGAAGTGATAGTGAGCTGCCCACCGGGTTGGCTTCCCTGATAAAGTACAGGAGTTATGCCTGCTCTTGCTGCATAAATAGCGGCAGTATAACCTGCGGGTCCAGAGCCTATGATTAGGCATTTAAGTATTTCAGTTGTCATACATTTTGACTTTAAAATATTATTTTACAATAGTGTATGGCTTTCCTTTGCAATATCCTTAGGCAAGCAAAAGTAGCAAGCCAACCACCATTTTCTATTTACAATCCGCAAATTTATACAATCTTTCGGATATATTTTACTATTTCTTAGAAATGAAAATACGTAAAGCATTTTTACAGTCTTGTATTTTTGTATTATATTTCCTTTATTTTACTTAAAAATATTTTTTACGCACTAAACTTTTGTAATTTACTGCCGTTTAACTAAGTTTAGTGCCGAGTTACTTTGTGCTGTACTAATTTTTTATGACAAATAACGACACCCTATAAAATATGAACCTTACAATTTTCCGTTTTCTTTTGTTCACTTTCTTGCTTATCTGGCTCAATATACCTTCTTTAGCCCAAGTTGTCAAAAGGCAAGTTTTTGCTATTCAATTAGGTGCATTTAATCGTCCTGATAAAAGTAGGTTCTCAAGTCTGATGGATCTTGGAGAAATTTATACAGAAGAAGTTGCTAAAAAACCTACCCGTATCAAACTTGGCGACTACTCCACGCGAGAAAAAGCGGATAGTATCCTTAAAATAGTAAAAGCAAGAAACTACACGCAGGCTTATATTATCAATTTCGAAATCGTAGAGATTGCCAAAGTAGCAACAAACAGCAAGGTAAGCAAGCAACCTGAAAAAGAAACGGCACGGCAACCCAAAATAGACCGCCCGCCCGTAGCAAGAAGGACGTTTTCAGTTCAGATTGGGGCTTTTGAGAAAACAACAGGACTCAATGTGCCTAACTTGGAGAAGCTGGAACGGACTTATACCGAAGAACAAGATACACTTACTAAAATAATGACAGGGGTTTTTCTGGAAAAAGACTCCGCAGAACGCTACCTCGCAAAGGTAAAATCCTTGGGTTTTGAAAATGCCTTTGTGATAGAAAGCGACCTCAGAGATGCTCTTATGACAGCACCGAGTAGCCCTATGAACTCCGATTTGGCACAGACTTACAGACCCGTACGCAACTTCGAAACGGCAAGTTTTTACAAACGTATGGAAGGAACGCTAAATGCGAGTTATCCCATCATAGTCCATGCTTATTTTTCAAGTGCTTCTATTACAGGTTTTTATGATGACCCTAAAAATAAATCACGGAAAAAATTTGTCTATTATGGCTACAGAGCGGGCAATAATAGCCTGCCCGAAACACAGTCTTCCTCAGAAAATGGTTTGATTGTCAAGGCTTCCGCAAGTCAAAAAAATGAGGCTATGAAACTTAGTTTTACGGTCAAAGACATGGATACAAACGAAAGTTTGAACTTCGTACTCAAGGAAAGTTATCCAACGGGAAGTGTGCAATTTGACATTGTAAGTATTTACAAGAAAAAAAGTCAGCAAGGTAACAAGGGCGAAATGGGGGCTGATTTATATTTGGAATACCCAACTATGGTAGGGGCAAACTCTAAAATAGTAGAAAATAGAATAAATATACTTGCCACCCAACTCTCTGGCACTGCTGACGAATCTTCTATGAGCGAAAAAATAGATGCCACCCTTAAGCGAGGTATGGATAAAATTGCTTCGTATTATCCCCAATACCACTGGTTATCACAGACTTATGAAACAAAAATTTTAGAAAACACAAAAAACATACTAAGTCTGCGAATGAGTAATGAGCAGATAATAGTAGAGCCACAAAGCGAGGTAAAGCACAAGACATTTAACCTACTAAATGGGTCAGAAATTACGCTTGGGGAGGTGCTAAATAATGGTTTTGAAAAAAATATAAATAGCCTACTCAGAGAAAAGATAAACAAGCAGTTTGCCAAACTTCGACCTGCGGCAAGCGAGGTGAATGCAAGTACAGAAGAAATGATAAAAAATTATTATTTCACAGTGCAGGGAATTGTATTTTTCCGAGATTATAAAAAAAATAGCCTCCTTGCCGAGCCAATAGAAATTACGATTCCATATAGTGAAATAAAACTTTTAATAAATAAAAATGGTTTCCTAAGTACATTTGTAAAATAGGCAATATTTAATATGACAACCAAAGATACACTGTACCAAGAAGAACTAATCATTAACAAAGTAGCAAATAGCGGGCTACTCACTTTGGACTTAGAAGAATATTACGACCATGCTGAAAGAGTATTGTTTGACCTAAAGCCACTCCTTTTCCAAGAACTTTTACTCAAAGAAAAAGACTTCAGAGATTTCATCAAAACGCATGAATGGAGCCAATACAAGGCTAAAAATATCGCTATTACTTGCTCGGCAGACGCTATAGTACCTGTTTGGGCTTATATGCTTTTAGCGGCTCAGTTAGAACCCTTTGCAAAAAAGGTCATCTTTGGGAATTTGGACGAATTAGAAAACATCCTTTTCAGAGAGGCAATAGCAAATATAGATTTTGCACAATTTCAAGATGCAAAAGTTGTCATCAAAGGCTGTAGCAAACATCCCGTACCTGTAGCTGCCTACGTGGAAATAACCAAAAGATTGCGACCTTTAGCAAATTCTATCATGTACGGAGAACCCTGTAGCACAGTGCCTATCTACAAAAAACCAAAACCAAAAAATTAATAAATTTATTTTGCAATCATGTTGCAATAACGATACTTTTGCAACATGATTGCACAAAGGAGTTTCAAATATTGCGTTTTTTGTACGCTATTTCTATTTTTCCTAATTGTATGTGTTCCTATTTTTGCTCAGAGCAAACAATGTAACTACAGGCTGAGTGGACATATATATAGTGCGGATAGCCAAGAGGGGCTACCTTCGGCGAGCATTTTCATCGAAGAGGCAAATAAACGCACACTTGCAGATAGCCATGGACACTTTCAGTACGAAAATCTTTGCAAAGGAAGGTATGTAATACGGGTGAGTTTTTTGGGCTACGAAAGTCAGAAACTTCAAATTCAGTTAGATACGTCTTTATTTTTGAAAATTCGCTTGGAAGAAAATAGCATTTTATTAGAGGCTATTACCATTCAGGCGGCATCCTTGGCAGACGTGCAAGTAGGGCAGCCCGCTACCCAGCTTTCAGAAATAGAAATTTCTCAAACCCAAGGCAAAAATTTGGGTGAGATGCTCAAAACAATTACAGGGGTAAATAGCTTACAAACAGGTAATTCTATTTCGAAGCCCGTCATCCATGGGCTTCATAGCAATAGAATACTCATTCTTAACCATGGCGTAAGGCAGGAGGGACAGCAGTGGGGGTCAGAACACGCCCCCGAAGTAGATCCATTTGTTGCTCAAAATATTTCTGTCGTAAAAGGAGCAGCAGGTGTCCGATACGGTTCGGATGCCATAGGTGGGGTGATTATTCTTTCTCCAAAAAGTCTGCCTTCTGAAAAGGGAATGGCGGGGGAAGTAAATTTGATAGGCATAAGTAATGGTAGGCAAGGCACGTTTTCTGGAATTTTGGAGGGAAACACAAAGAAAAAACAAGAAGTAAGCGGCGTGGCGTGGCGAATACAAGGCACGCTCAAAAGAAGTGGAAATATCAGAACGCCAAACTATTACCTTGCTAACACAGGGTTGAAGGAAATAAATTTTTCTGCCGCTTTGGGCTACCAGAAATACCATGGGGGAGTAGAAGCCTTCTTTAGCAGATTTAGCACTCAGATAGGCATTTTTTCGGGGGCGCACATTGGCAATCTGACTGACCTGAGGCGTGTGATTGAAAGCGGGGAACCTTTTATCAAAAGCGATTTTTCTTATCAGATAGACAGACCTTTCCAAGATGTAAGCCATAATTTATTGAAAATCAATGCTTTTTTAAAGTTTGATAACTGGGGAAAAATAACCACTACCTACGCCTTGCAGGTCAATCTTCGCAAAGAGTACGATGCCCATCGCCCTTTGAACGACTCTCTGCTGAGGCTAAACAAACCCGAACTTAATTTCCAACTCAATACACATACCTTAGACCTTATTTTTGAACATAAACCGCTTTTAGGAGCAATTACGGGCAGTATAGGCGCGAGCGGCACCCGACAGACTAATATTTACCAAGGTCGCCCTTTAGTCCCTAATTTTAGAAGTTACAATGGTGGCATTTTTTGGATAGAGCGTCTTACAAAGTCTAAATACGAACTTGAACTTGGTTTCAGATACGACTATAAGTGGCTTAAAACTTTTGAAAGATTGCAAAACGGAAGTGTAGGAAGTATAGAAAGAATTTTTAATAATTTTTCAACCACTATCGGAGCAAACTACAAGATAAACAAAAATATAGAATGGCATACCAACTTCGCTACAGCTTGGCGACCGCCCAATATCAACGAACTTTTCAGCAACGGCGTGCATCATGGAGCTGCCTCCTTTGAGAAAGGAGATGAAAATTTGACTCCCGAAGTTGCCTATAACCTTAGCACTACTTTTAACTACGCTCACCCAAAATTGACTTTCGAGATGGTGCTTTACTATAACCATATCAACAATTATATCTACCTAAAGCCTCAATTTCCAGAAGTGCTTACCATTCGTGGGGCATTCCCTTCTTTCGCCTATACGCAAACGGATGCGATATTTAGGGGAATAGATACAAAAATAGTAGTACCTTTGTCTTCGGCAGTAAGTTGGGAGGCGAAAGGTTCATTCCTTTGGGCATATAATCGGCGTGATGATGCTTATTTGGTACTTATTCCTGCTAATAGGGTAGAAAATGAAGTTTCTTATAAAATAGATAGTTGGAGAAAAATGAAAAACATTATATTTTCGGTGAGCTATCTTTCTGTTTTTGAGCAAAAACGAGTCCCTATTGCAAGCGATTATGCTACTCCGCCAAAGAGTTATGGTTTGGCAAATTTGGATATAAGTACCTCTTTATCAGTAGGAAAGAAAGATAAAATTGGCAAAAAAGAAAATGTACCAATGCAAATAGGGCTGCAAGTAAATAACGTATTTAACACTGTTTATCGAGATTATATGAACCGTTTTCGCTATTTTTCCGATGAAATAGGAAGAAATATATCTCTAAGGATTAAAATGAGTTTTTGAAAATCTAAAAATCAATGAACGAAGACTACAGCATCAATGATAAATTCTTTTCGCAAGAGCCAGAAAAACCACAAAATAAATATTGGTTGCACTTGCTTTTATTTTTTATCACCTTGATAAGCACTACTTTGGCAGGTGCAGAGTGGATGACGGGTAGGTCATTTTTCTATGGCACAAAGCTCTTAGGATTCAGTAATTTTTGGGCAGGACTTTATTTTTCTGTTCCCTTTTTGGGCATCCTGACTGCGCATGAGTTCGGGCATTATTTTACTGCCAAATACTACAAAATAAATGTTTCCCTGCCTTTTTATATTCCTGTATGGCTTGGTTTTTTGCCCACACTTTCCATCGGGACTATGGGGGCATTCATTAAAATAAGGGAAAGCCTTAAATCTACAAAAGAAATTTTTGATGTAGGTATAGCGGGACCGCTGGCGGGCTTTGTTGTGGCTTTAGGAGTGCTGTGGTACGGTTTTACGCACCTACCGCCACCCGAATATATTTTTGAGATTCACCCTGAATACAAGCAATTTGGCTTCAGATACGCCGACCATGTTTACAAAAACACCTTTGGGGCGCTTGGTTTAGGCACAAACTTAGTTTTTGAGTTTTTCAAACGCTATGTAGCTGAAGACCCCAAATTAATCCCAAATATGTACGAAATGGCACATTATCCTTATTTGTTTGCAGGGTATTTGGCACTTTTCTTCACCGCACTTAACCTCATTCCTATTGGTCAGTTAGATGGCGGTCATATCCTTTACGGGCTTATCGGGTTCAAGAAGCACAAAGCTATTTCCTTGATTCTTTTCATTGCTTTCATTTTTTATGCGGGTATTGGTAGTTTTACTCATTCAGAAGTAACAATAGACACAATTTGGTACGTACTTGCCTATATTGGTTTTTTATATTTTGTTTTCCAAAAATCGTTCAAAAATAAAATAACGCCAATTACCATTGCCCTTAGTATTTTTACCGCACAGCTTTTAGTTACTTACCTCTTCCCAACGGTGCAAGGTTATTCGGGTTGGTTAGTTTTTGGTTTTGTACTTGGCAACTTTTTAGGCATATATCACCCGCCTACTAAGCATGAACACCCTTTAGACCTTAAAAGAAAAATTTTGGGATGGCTGGCATTGCTCATTTTTATTTTGTGTTTTTCTCCGCAGCCGTTTGTTTTGTAGAGGTAAGACAGTTAATGGTATTAATTATTTTAGTCATTTTATTCGTAAAGTCTTATTTTTATTATCTAATTTTATTATTATTTTATTTTTTTAACAAATCATTATGAAAAAAACACTTACAAAATGTTTTTCACTTCTGATGTTATTGTTTGTTTTTCAAAGTCTTAGCCATCAGGCTTACGTCTTTGGGCAAGCAAGAGTCATCAGTGGGAAAGTAAGCTCTTCGGAAGATGGCAGTGCGCTTCCAGGAGTGAATATTACCGTCAAAGGTACGTCTGTTGGCGTAATCTCAGATGTTGATGGAAGCTATAGAATTAGCGTACCTCAAGATGCCGTTACTTTGGTTTTCTCTTTTATTGGTTTCCAAAAAGCAGAAATAGCAATAGGAAATCGTACGGAGATTAACTTTGCGATGAAAGTGGATACTCGCCAACTCAATGAAGTAGTAGTAACTTCTTTTGGCATCAAAAAGGAAAAGAAAGAATTGGGGTATGCTATCCAAGAAATCAAAGGGGAGGAGTTGGCAGAAACGAACCGACCGAACGTAGTAAACGCTTTGCAAGGCAGAATTGCAGGGGTTACTGTAGGGACAACAGGTGGCTTGCCGGGTTCTTCTTCTTCTATTATTATTCGTGGGGCTACTTCCTTGGGTAGCAATAATCAGCCGCTTTTCGTGATTGACGGCGTACCTGTAAGTAATAATACACTTTCCGAAGGCTTGCTACTCAATGACGCGCCAAACCGCAACTCTGACTATACTAACCGTATAGCAGACTTGAATCCTAATGATATTGAGAGCATTACGGTACTAAAGGGACCTGCGGCGGCGGCACTTTATGGCATCGATGCGGCGGCGGGTGCGATTGTCATCACTACGAAGCAAGGAGCAAAAGGCAAAACTCGCATAGAATACACAGGCAACCTACAGTTTGAGAGGATTACGCGCTTCCCAAAAACTCAAGATGTCTATGGATTTAGCTCTGGAACATCGGGCGTAGTGGCAGGTTCAGCTATCCCAAACACAGTGATAGGGGCATGGGGAGCAGCAATTCCCGAAGGCACACCAAGGTACGACAACTTAAAAAGCGTGTTTGGCTGGGGTTTTAACAATATACATAACTTGAACGTAAGCGGCGGAAATGAAATATTTACTTATAACGTTTCTGCAAATATTTTAAGACAAAATGGTTCTATCCCTAATACAGCCTTTGGCAGAAATACTTTCAAAATGAGTAATTCGGTACAGTTAAGCCCAAAGATAAAACTCACGACCTCAGTGAATTACATCAACTCAAATACAGACCGTTCGCCTGTTACAAAGGGTGTAGGTAGCGTTTATTACAATACCCTGTTGTATCCGCGCACTCGCGACATTAACAACTGGCAAAATGATTCAGGCGGATTGGTAGGTGTTATTCCTGATGCAAATGGCGATGGTTCTGCTGATGATGTGTTTGACAATCCGAACTTTAACGCACAGAAAAACAGAGTAAAAGACGTTACAAACCGCTTTATTCTGAATGGTAGCCTTTCTTATGACGTTACGAGTTGGTTCAATATTGTAGGCAGAGTAGGCGTAGACTGGTACAACACTACGGGACAAACCGTCTATGACCCACTTTCTTGGGCAAGATTCCCTAATAAAAGCATTTCGCGGGTAGTTGGCGGGATTCTTTCCGAGTATGAAGAAAAAAGCCGCATCATCAATACTTTTTTGTTATTCAATTTCAAAAAAAAATTTGGCGATTTCAACACAGGATTGACCTTTGGGCATAACCTTTTCACGACTAACTATCGTGTAGATTCTCGCTACGGAGAAGGATTCTTAGTGCCTGATTTGCCAAGCATTAGCAATACCAACGCCCTACGCCGCGAACAAGCAACGCGTGGCACGCAAAGAAACTTAGTAGGTGTGTTTGGGGAGTTCAAGGTAGATTATAAAAACATGATTTTCCTTTCTGTTACGGGCAGAAATGACTGGTCTTCCACGTTACCCGTCGAAAACCGTAGTTTCTTTTACCCATCTATAACGGGTAGCATTGTGCTTTCAGAATTATTCGACATAGACCCTGCGGGCAAACTTTCTTTTGCTAAAATAAGGGCAAACTATGCACAAGTAGGCAAGGACGCACCTCCGCACCAAATTTTACCCGCCTTGCAAGAGTTCACAAGAACGGGCGGCGGCTATAACATTGGTTTCTTTGGTCCCAACCCTAAGATTGTCCCAGAAACTACCACTTCTTATGAAGTCGGTTTGGACATGAAATTCTTTAATAATCGTTTGGGAATTGACTTTACCTATTATCGTTTGTCAAGTAAAAACCAAATTACCCAGCCTCGTTTGAGCTACGCAAGTGGCTATATTTTGCAGTTGGTAAATGCGGGCGAAGTAGAAAACAGAGGAGTAGAGCTAATGATAACGGGTACGCCTATTCGCCAAGAAAATTTCTCTTGGGACATCATTGCTAACTTTGCATTGAATAGAAATAAGGTGCTTTCTCTTCCAGGTGATTTTACAGAGTTCTATTTATCAGACACTTGGCTTGCGGGCGGTGCAAGAGCAGGCTACGTACCAGGGGAGTCTATCTTGACAATTACGGGAAATTCTATCGCCAGAGATGCCAATGGCAATGCGCTGATAGGAGCAAATGGCTTCCCTGTCAGAGATTTGAACTACAAATTGATAGGAAATCGCCAACCATTGTTCAATTTAGGTCTTACCAATGCTGTAAAGTACAAAAATTTTGCCTTGTCTTTCTTGCTCGATTTGCGTGTAGGTGGCGATATTTTCAACGGTACGGATTGGGCATTGACCAATTTTGGCTTGGGAACACGCACCTTGGACAGAGGCACTCGCAGAATATTCGAGGGTGTAAGGCAGTCGGACGGTCAGCCAAATACCCAAGAAGTAGAGCTTACGCAAGCCTATTTTAGTAACTATTTAGGTGGAGCAAACCCTTCGGGATTGATTGAGGAGCAGTTTATCGAGAAAAATATCCGTTGGCTAAGGCTGCGTGATATTACTTTCCGCTATACTTTGCCGAAAACTATGTTTGCTGATTCTAAGGTTATCAAGAGTTTAGATTTCAACATAACAGGTACAAATCTTTGGTTATCAACAAACTATACGGGTGCAGACCCTGACGTAAACGGCTTGAACGCTTCTGCTCGTGGTAGTGGTGCGGTAGGCTTTGACTACTTCTCTGTTCCCGCGCCAAAAGCAGTTTCTTTTGGGGTGAGAGTTGGGTTTTAGAAAAAGATTACCACTTTACCTTTTCTCAAACGAGAAATATAATTTATAATTCATCATTCATAATTTATAATTTGACGTTATGAAATACAAAATATTCACATTCATATTCTTACTTACCATACTCTCCTCATGCAAAGAGTATTTAGACGTAAACAATGACCCCTTTGTGCCGCAAGAGGGTCCGCCGCATTTGTACTTACCGCAGGTCATCTATGCAATGGCAGAAGGACCCATGTTCGACTATCGAAATGTGTCCCGTTATATTCAGCATTTGCAATTCACTACTGCTAACGATAACTATGATAGGCATGGCAGAAGGGCTTTGGGCGGTGGCTTGGCAGTGAGTCAGATACACCGAAATCACTATTGGAGCATAGGCTCAAACCTCAATCAGATAGAACTGCAAGCAGAAAGACGCGGATTTGGGCAGTACAAAGGGATTGCGATGGCAATCAGGGCGTATAGTTGGCAGATTGCAACCGACCAGTTCGGCGAAATGCCTTACGACCAAGCATGGGACAACACACGCACTAAGTTTGACTACAATACACAAAAAGAGATTTATGCCAATGTCAATAAACTTTGTGATGATGCTATCGCCGAACTTAGCAAGACAAGCGGTACTATCGACCCAAATTTGGCAAGAGCAGAAACCATTTATGGTGGGAACACGCAACTTTGGATTAAATTTGTTTATGCCATCAAAGCTCGTTTGGCAAATCACATTTCCAATAAGCGTTCTTACAATCCCGCACAAGTAATTGAATTTGTAGATAAAGCATTGGCAAGCAATACAGAAGACGCTGTAGTGAAATTTTCTACCATTACTACTGACATTTCTGACCGTTTTAGCTTTATGGGACCTACAAGGGCAAATTTTGCGGCGTATCGTCAAGGCAGAACGCTTGTAAACCTGATGAATGGTACAAATTTTAATAATGTAACCGACCCTCGCTTGCCTTTGTTCTTAAATGCTGCTCCAGATGGTACTTTTAGGAATTTGGCTCCTGCGGCGGGCTTGCCTGCGGGTTCTACTGTATTAAATTTCCCTCAAATCTATGGGAAATATATTTTCCGCGATGTAGAGCCTTATCCGTTGATAACTTTCTCTGAATTGCAGTTTATAAAAGCGGAAGCAGCCCTCAAAGCGGGTAATAATGCCCTTGCTTATCAGGCATTTACGGCGGGCATTCGTGCCAATATGCAAAAAGCTGGTGTAACAGAGCCAAATATTACTGCATTTTTGGGTACGGCTATTCCGCAAACTGCTGCTGCTTTGGAGATAAAGCACATCATGTCGCAAAAATACATTGCACTCTATGGACAAATAGAAGCATGGACAGACCTTCGCCGCTATAACTACAATACCAATATTTTCATGGGCTATGCCCTGCCTGCAAATTTGGCACCCGAAAATAGCGGCAAACCCGTGCAGCGTTGCTTGCCTCCGTCATTCTCCGAAGAAGATTGGAACAGTGCCGCTTTTCGTGCTGTAGGTGGCTATGATGTTGATTATCATACCAAGCCTCTGTGGTTCACTACTACTGAAGACTAAGGAAATATTATCTAATACTTAGCCATGTAAGATTTTCTATTATCTTGCATGGCTTTTTTCATAACTTCTTTATTCTGAATACGTTTACTATCTTATCAAACTTAGTATAAATCAAAAAAAGTAAAATGAATAAAAGAATGATATTGGTATTTAGCCTGCTTGTGATGACGGTAAGTGCGTGCAGCAGTTATCAGCCCAATCAGCGATGCGGAAATAGCAGGGCAGCAAAGAAAAAATGGAATTATTATAACAGTATTCAGTATCGCTAATCGCAAATTTTAGTTTTAAAACAGCAACTCTTCCTGCCGTTGTCCGACAACTTATAGCAAGAACCAACGGCAAATGCTACCTTCCTAATAAATTTCTCTCAAAATATTCAAGGATTTTATTTCTCCAAACCCTTCAAAATGTAGCTGATAGAACTTGAGCAAGGCATTGAGAATTTCGCTGCGAATTTTGTTTGGTATATGCTGCACAGCACCGTAATCTGCACTTATGAGGTTATTCATCTGCAAGGTGTAAGATTCATAGTCAAACAGATAGCCCGCTCTCTGTAGTTGTTCGCCTATTTCAGAGGCTTCTACCATATAGAAGCCAAGAAACCCCGAAAGGCGGATAAGAAACTGCAAATGAAAATTCTCGAAGCCTTGCGGCAAATTTTCCAAACTCAGTATGCTATTCATCAGAAAATCAAAAAGTTCTTGGTCAGCCTCATCGCTTTTTAGCACTTTGGTCAGCACTTCTGTCAGAAAAAGACAAATCGTAGTTTTATGAATATCAAAGGGAATAGAATGAAAAGGCTGATATATTTTTGACTCTGAAATATAGTTCAAATCAGTATTAGGCTTATTATAAACAAGCATATCTAAGAGCGTAAACGGCTGATAAAGAGCTATTTTATTGTTTTTATTTTTCGCACTTCGCACCCCATTAATGATGTATGACCGCAAGCCAAAAGCCTCCGTATAAATCCTTACAATAATGGAAGTATCTCTGTAGCGGATAAAGCCTAATACAATTCCGTTGGTTTTATAGAGCAAAATAAAATGAGTTTAAAGTATTTTCTGATTTATTCTTTCCAATGCACTTTGCCAAAATAGGCAGCATCAAAGAGTCGGGCATCGAAAGCTACGTTTGCTTTGAGGTCTTTGTACTGTTCCAACTGAGTTTTCTTACCATTTACCAAAAACAATACTTCTGTTTCTATCCAACCTTTGCCCGCTTTAGTATGCTTGCTAAAACGCGCCTCGCGCACATCTCCGTTCGGCATTTTCTCGAAAGTTCTCACCAAATATAAGTGTTTTTTATCTATCCAAAATTGCGGAGAAGTAAAATCGCCCGATGCCGCCCCTATCACATATACAGCCTTATTGTTGTAAGTATCCTCTCTGAATTTGCTGATGTCGTAGCTCGCAGCCTTTAGTTCTGCCAATACTTTTTCTTTAGGCATTGCGTTCATGCCTCCCGCCAAAAGAATGAGGTTGTTTTTGAAAGGAAGTTTGCGTGTATTTTTTCCGTCTTTGAAATTAAAAACCGAATCGTAGGCAAATATGACCGCATTTCCTTCTTTGATAGCCCCAAAATCGATTCGGAAATTTGTAGGGTACTGTATAGCTTCGTACCAAATAGATGTTCCAGAAACAGTATCTGCCTGATAGTGTGTATTGTACTGGGTAAAAGTTACATTTTTTGCAGCCTTGTCTTTGTATCGTTTGTGCATCGCATCTATGAGGCTTTCCATAGAATTGATAATTGGTTTGTATGCTGCTTTGTAGCTTACAAACGAAGTCATAAACAACACAGTAATTGTCGTAAAAGTAAAAAAGAAGTGTTTTTTCATATAAAATTGAGTTTAAGTTTTCCTGTTTTTTGCTACAATACTAAACTTTTTCTTTCGATTTTGAAAAAAAAGTAGCATTTAATTCCCTACTGTCCGAAATCGCACGCTAATTATTTGCTTTCGTACACTTTTTGCGAACAGTATTTTTTATAATTACACATAAACATCTGATAATTAATATTTTATAAATATTGGCACGTCTTTGGCAAATATCCTTTGCGTAATCAAATTAATTCAAATAATTTATATAAAAACTTAATCTTTAATTACTTACGAATATGAGAACTTCAAAAAATAGTTTAATCGCGGTTTTGTCTTTTGTCTTTGTTAGCTTCACATTTTTTAATGCTTTTGCTGATGACAATCCTAAAAAAGACTCTTTGAAAAAAGAAACAAGCAAGCAAGTAGCAAGCACAAGCTACAGCCAAGATGAAACGAAATTCATCACTGAAATGGATGCTTACTTCGCACAAAAATATAGCAACCCTTTGAATTTGGTTCAGAGCAAAGTGGAAAAAGTAATCGTTGTAGATTTAGGGGGTAAAGTAATCCAAGAATTGAATGTTACTGACCACAAAGAACATGAAGCAATACTTCCTGTAGGTGCTGAAAAACTCACAATAAAGGGAAATACAGCTTATTATTTACTTTTGAAATAGCTTAGAGAAAGATAAAAAACCCACGTATTTCGGATTGCCTTTACTGTCAATTCTAAATACGTGGTTTAATTTTTTGAAAAAGTGAGAGTTTTTCTTACTTTTGTGCAAATTAACTTTACCTCTATATCACTGTGTTAGTTTCTGTTCTAATGTCGGCATATAATGCTGAAAAGTACATAGCAATCGCCATAGAAAGCGTATTAGCTCAAACTTTTCAAGATTTTGAGTTTATTATCGTTGATGATGGCTCGAAAGACAATACTTTAGCTATAGCCAAGCATTATCAAGCACAAGACACTCGTATAGTGATAGATAGCCATGAAAACATGGGGCTTGGTAACTCTCTGAACAGAGGAATGGGCATGGCAAAAGGTGAATGGATAGCGCGCATGGATGCAGATGATATCATGCTACCTCATAGGTTGGAAGAGCAAGTCAAATATCTTCGACAGCACCCCGAAGTAGGCGTACTTAGCTGCTGGGCTTACTATATTGGTCATCAGGGCAAAATCATAGGCAAACTCAAATCGCCGACCGATTTGAATAATCCCCAAGATAGCCAAAGATACCTTGAGCAAAATAAAGTTATTTATATTTTGCACCCTGGTACGATAATGAAAAAAGAAGTAGTTCTGCGAATAGGCGGATATAAGCCCATCGCTCCGAGTCAGGATATAGATTTGTGGAACAGACTTGTAGAGCATGGAGTAGTGATCATTTGTACCAATCAGATACTCATGCAATACAGAATACACGAAGATTCTATTACTACTTCGCAACACATCAACTCCCTTAACTATATTGAGTGGATTGGGACGTGTATGAAACTTAGAAGGCAGGCAAAAGCTGAAATATCTTTTGATACTTTCCAGCAGCAGATAGCGGCAAAACCTTTTTGGGTGCAGATGAACCGAACTCGTAAGTTATACTCCAACTACCTATATAGAAATGCTGCTTTTCAGTACGGTAATGATAACTATCTCCTCTTCGTGGCAAGTCTGATAGGCTCTTTTTTTCTTGACCCCAAAAGGATCATACGTAAAATGTTGGCACAAATCTAAAGCATCTTCACCATTTGTACGCTCAAGAAAAGTTTTACTTCATCGCCAACCATGATGCCCCCAGTTTCAGTAACGGCATCCCAGAGTAAGCCATACGCCCTTCGGCTTATTTTGCCAATAATCTCAAAACCTGCTCGCGTATTTCCCCTTGAGTCTGTTACTTTCCCACCATAATCAACATCTAATTCTATTACTTTCAAATAGTTTCGGATAGTCATTTCTCCTATCAGTTTATAGTGCGTTCCTCCTATTTTGTGGAAGGAAAGAGAGCGAAAAGTAATACGAGGAAAAGTTGTTGCCGAAAAAAAATCCTCTGACTTCAAGTGTTCATCTCTCTCTGCATTGTTGGTATTGATGCTATTGACTTCCGCTGAAAAGCTAATTTTTGCGCCATTAAAATCATCATTTTCGGATTCTAATTTAGCATCAAACTTTGTGAAAACCCCTGTAACTGTAGAAATCAGCAAATATTTTATTTTAAACTCAATCGTAGAGTGTGCTGCATCTATAAGCCATGTTGCCATATATATTGTTTTTTATTGCTCAAATATTGTTTTTTTTTATTCTATTTCAAAATACTAATAAACCTTTCTCTTTGCCAAAGTGTCTATAGCAGAATATTAAGTACATTTGCAATAAAATAAAATGAAATAAGAAAATGGGAAAAACATATAAATTCCTGCTTGGGCTGTGCCTGACAGCTATTTTGGTAATATGCTTGGAAGCCTGCCAGCAAAATGCCGTAGAACAAAAAATGGATTCATTCCAAATAGTACAGGAAAAAATTTTTCTGAAAAACTGTGCAACAAGCGGATGCCATGCCTCGCCGAGTGATGGTAGCTACAAACAGCATGGCTTGGTATTAGAAAAAACAGTAGCATTTACTAATTTGGTGAATGTGCTTGCCAATAATGCCGATGCCAAAGCAGACGGACTTCTGCGGATAAAACCTTTCAAAGCCGACCAAAGTTTTTTATTTCACAAACTTCAGCAAGCTCCCGCCGACCACCATAACAGCAGAGATTACGGTAGCCCAATGCCCTTAGGTAGTCGCCCGCTTACGAATGGGCAGATAGAATTTGTACGCAGATGGATAGAAGCTGGCGCGCCTGAAAAAGGAAGTGTCGTAGATGAGAAAGTATTGGAAGATAGCAGTGTAACTTATCCCAAATTCGAGGCTCTTGCTCCGCCCGCCGCAGGGCAGGGAGTGCAAATGCGGATACCTCTTGTAGAAATTGCGCCCAACTTTGAAAGAGAATTTTTCATGTACCAGAAAGTAGGAAATACAGAGCCATTATTAGTCAATAGGGTAGAAGTGAAGATGCGTGCAGGCAGTCATCATTTTATTTTGTACGGATTCGAGGATAGGACTCCCGCTTCCGTTATTCCTCCCTTCGGCACTATCAGAGATTTGAGGCAGCCTAACGGTAACTTAAATATAAATACTATTATTTCTATGGGGTACCACGTTTTTTGGGCAGGAACACAAACACCCTACCATAACTATACCTTTCCAGAGGGTACAGCGTTGGAAATTCCTGCTAATTTTGCCTTTGATATGAACTCTCACTATGTAAACAAAAGCACCTTACCTATCCCAGGTGAAGTTAGTATCAATCTTTTTACTGTGCCTATCTCACAGGTAAAAAACAAGGTCAAAGTAATTAATTGGGCAAATACTTCTTTGAACATTCCCGCTAATCAGCGCACGGTAAATTCAAAAACATTCAAAGTAAGCAAACGCACCAAAATAGTTTCCCTGACCTCGCATACGCATAAGATGGGAGAAAAATTTGTTATCAAAATTTCGGGGGGTAGCCGCAACGGTGAAATTATCTATACGGCAACTGATTGGGAGCATCCTACTATCGTCAATTTTGCCACACCTATCACACTCAATTCGGGCGAAGGACTCACTTCAGAAATTACCTACAATAATACTTCGAACAGAGCAGTATCGTTTGGGCTAACAAGCGAAGACGAAATGGGTATTATTTTCGGATATTATTACGAAGAGTAGTCTATCTACTCCTTTTTTCATTAAAAGAAGCATAGCTCCTAACTATTTGATGTTAGGGGCTATGCTTTTTTATTGTACTTTTCAAAGAACCTTATTGTATTTTATAAATATTCACTTTGCTGTTTTTTAGATACAATGTAAGTTTTTATTAAAAAATTGAATTTATTTGATTTTATTGACCGTAAAATATACTGTTTTTTATAAAAAGTAGCACTAACAGGAGGAATACTAAGTATTTTTACCATGATTATAGTACAATTAAACCTTATTTTATACCACTTAATTCTTGTAAAAATCATATAAATCATATAAATTGTATTTTACAAAGATACTTATTGCACTTTATTAATACACGCTTCCTTTGTTTTTATCATGTATGTAATTTTTAAAAGTTTTTGTAAATATTTTTAAAAAATATTTGCTTTTGATGTTTTATATATGCTATCTTTGTAATGTCAAACAAGGACAATCTTTTAAAGATTAAAAAAACAAGCTAAATCATTTTTGAATTTAAAATATTTTAGAACACTAATAACTCTATATTATTATGCAAAATTTCACTAAATTAATACTCGCTCTTATCTGTGGTTTATTCATTGTAAATATAGCTTCAGCCGCAGAGTTTGTTATCAAAGGTATTTACAATGGCAAAAACTTATATATTCACAATCCTCACAACGAAGATGAAGATTTTTGTATTACTGAGTTTTATGTAAACGGTGTTCGTTTTACTGCCCCTAAGTCAAGTGCTATTGATGTAGATTTATCTCATCTCCTTGCGGAAACTAATGTTACTATCAAAGTAATTCATACAGAAGTATGCGAGCCTAAGTTAATGAATATGAACGTATTGCGTAAAAACCAAGAATTTCATTTTTCAGCAGTAGAGTTCAGCAAAAATCAATTAAGCTGGATTGGCAAGGGTGAGCAAAAGCATGGTGTATATTTTTTGGAAACTTTCAAGCATGACTCTTGGGCTACTGTAAAAGTGATTAACGCTAAGGGAGGTCTTAACAGCCCATACGCAGAAGAACTTTCTTTGCACACAGGCATTAACAAATTCAGAGTGCGTTATGTAAACAGCCATGGCAAAATATTTTTCTCTAACGAAGTTGTTTATTTCGCTAACAGAGCAAAAATTAGTTTCCTAATAAACGACACAGAAAACAATCTTACTTTTTCTGCGCAAACTAAGTATGAAATCCAGAATGAGAACCGCCAAGTAGTAATGAAAGGCGAGGGCGAAACAGTAGATTACTCGCAATTAGTCGCAGGAAATTATTACGTAGTTTATGATAATAAAATAGAAAAAATGAGCATAAAATAGCTTCATTAGACCAATACAGATTGATTTTTTACCCCTTATTAATTAAATTTTACAAATGAATTACCCACAAACGAATACCAAAACATAAAAACCGATTAGGCAAAACGCTCAATCGGTTTTTTTATGACTTATTCAGATTGTGTTGCGAACACTCTGGTTTGTGCTACAGGAATTAGTCTATTCCCAAAAACTCAAATAACAAGCTCATCGCCTTCCTGCTTGCTCTGGTAACGGCATCTATAGTATTTGAGCCATTGTGCGAGCCAAAAATTGTATTTTCAAAATCTCTCAAAGGAGAATCTGCTGGCAAAGGTTCTGTTTCGAAAACATCTAAGGCTACAGAATGAACTTTTCCACTTTTCATTGCTGCGATGAGTGCATTTTCGTCTATCAGTCCGCCTCTCGATACATTTACTATCCGTACCCCCTCTTTCATTTTCTCAAGTGTTTGGGCATTTATCAGATGCTTGTTTTCGGAAGTAAGGGCGCAGGCAAGTACCACAAAATCAGCTTTTTCTAACTTTTCAGGGAAAACAGAAAAATTATAATCTGTGTAACGCTCTTTGTCTTTGGCAAAGGGGTCATATACATTCAAAACCATGTCCATTGCCAACAGCCGTTTGGCTATGCTCCTGCCAATATCGCCAAAGCCTACCAAAGCGACTGTCTTCCCTGCCAGAGAAATTCCCGCAGGTTTTGCCCATCTCCCTTCGCGTATTGCCTTGTCTATCAGATGAGTATAGCGCGCAAGGGCAATAGTATAGCCAACGGCAAGGTCAGCTACTTCACCGCCAAACATATAAGGCGTATTCGAGATAGGAATCCCCATATTTTTTGCTGCTTGCATATCTACGTTGTCAATGCCGATTCCCCATTTTACTGCCGCCCTGAATTTACCTTTTTTCCCAGCTTCAAATACTTGCTTTGTAGCAGGGTCATCTCCTATAATCCATCCATCAAAATCGGGTAATAGCTTTATCAGCGCTTCCTCGCTAAGGGTCTGGACAAAATTATCAGGAATGACAACCTGTACCCCTTTTGCCTCGAAAGCAGGTCGGAACCTTTCTATCTGCCCAATCATTGGCGGACAGGTAAGTAAAATTTTCATAAAATATTGTGTTTTTTATCGTTGTTATTATTTGATTAAGAACTTTCCAACTACAGGCAAATGGTCGCTTATTTCTTGTAAAGCCTTCATATCTAAGCCTTCTGCCACTTTTACCCCATTGGGGACTAAATATTTCATCATGTTTTTATTTGGCAAAATGTGGTCTATTCGCCAAAACGGTTTTTCTGCGGGGTGTGAAAAAACATTGGTATTTGCCAAAGGGTCAATGAATTGAACAGCCTTATCTCCGTTTAGCAATAGTTTGAACTCCGAACTTTCGGGCGTAGAGTTAAAATCACCCAAAAGTAGCAAGTTTGCATTTTTATTTTCTTTCAAAAAGCGTTTTGATTGGGCTTGCAAGAAACGTACTTGCCCTTCCCTGATGATTGTATCTCGCTTGAAACGTCCTGCTTTTAGATGCACACCCGTTAAGATAAAGGATAAATCTGCCTTTGCTCTTACCTCTGCCGAAATCATGCGTGCATTGATGTTATTTTGCGTTTCCATGCGTCCGAGAGAGTCTTTGAAACCGACTACGGGGGTATAAATACTGCCATAGGAATAAGTTACTCCTAAGGGCAACTTACTCATTATCACTACATTCATGTACCAATCAGGGCTTTCGCTGCCTGTAAAAAATCTGTAGCCTAAGCCCGCTAATTTTTCTTTTGCTATTTTCATTGCCAATGCCCTGCTTTCAAATTCCTCGAAAACAACCACGTCTGCATTGATTTTTTTGAGCGTTGCCGCCAGCAAATCTATTCGCTTATTCACGTCTTTTGGTTTGTCTTCCATCTGATTGCGAATGAACGGATTATCATAGTCATCTACAAAATGTTCTACATTCCAAGTAAGCACCGAAAGTGTATCTTTGGTAGGGAATATATAATCGGCGGGGAGCGTACTACCCTGAAAAACAAGGGATTGCGTACATGAAAAAGTAATAAAAGAGCAACAAAATAAGAATAATGTAGCACTAAAAAGTAATTGCTTTGTGGTCATGGTTTTAAAATTAGATTTTTGGCAAAATTAGGCTAATTTTTCTTACCTTTGCATCTTTTACGCCCAAACCTTCACACAAATAATGAATAAAGAGAAAATAATAGTCCTTTTATTAGCCGCCATTAACTTTACACACATCATAGATTTCATGATTATGATGCCCTTAGGTCCCCAACTGATGCGTACTTTCCAAATTAACCCCCAAGAGTTTGGGCTTATTGTATCTGCTTATACTTTCAGTGCAGGTATTTCAGGTTTTTTAGCTGCTTTTTTTGTGGACAAATTTGATAGAAAACAAGTTTTATTGTTTGGCTACATTGGCTTTCTCGTTGGCACTTTTGCTTGCGGCATTGCTCCGAGTTATGCCTTGCTGATGACTGCGAGGATAATAGCAGGAACTTTCGGTGGGCTGATAGGGGCGCAGATTTTTGCTATTATTGGTGATTTAGTCCCCTATGAAAGGAGGAGCAGTGCCATGGGCAATATGAGTGCCGCTTTTTCGGTAGCTTCTGTGATAGGAATACCTTTTGGGCTTTATATCGCAACAGAATTTAGCTGGCACGCTCCATTTCTTTTGGTTGGTGCTTTGGGCGTGATGATTGTGCCACTTGTCTATCAGATGTTGCCTAAAATGACTGCTCACATTCAGCATACTTCTATCAATCAGCCTTTTGCAGTGATTCAAAACATTGTCAAAGACCGCAATCAGCAAATTGGGTTGTTTTTTGGCACTATCTTGATGATAGGACATTTTTCTATCATTCCATTTATTTCTCCCTATATGGTAGCGAATGTGGGCTTTTCGGAAAAAGAACTCACTTATATTTATTTGGTAGGCGGGGTACTTACTTTTTTTAGCTCTCCTCTGGTTGGCAGATTGGCAGACAAATATGGCAAACTTCGTATGTTTACTTTGGTGGGTATTTTGGCATTATTGCCTATCTTTCTCATTACCAATATGCCGCGAATACCTATCCAGTATGCTTTGGTAGCTACAGCCCTCTTTTTTGTATTTGCAAGCAGCCGTTTTATTCCCGCTAATGCCATGATTACGGCATTGGTTTCTCCGCAGCAAAGGGGTGGATTTATGAGTATTTCCTCCTCTGTGCAGCAGTTAGCATCTGGTTTTGCATCTTTTGCGGCAGGTTTTGTCATTACCAAGTCAGCAACAGGAGAGCTGCAAAATTATCAATATGTGGGCTATGCCTCAATTTTGGTGAGTATTGCCTGTATTTTTGTTGCACAAAAACTTAAATCGGTCAATGTAGGGAAGAATTAACGCTTAGAAGTAAAATATTTGAAAAGTCATACTTATGCCTTTATATTCCGTTATCATACGTGCGCACAACGAAGAAAAATTCATTGGAAAGCTATTTGAAAGTCTTTTTGAGCAAACTATTATCGAACAAACTGAAGTAATTTTGGTGGATTCTGGCTCAAAAGACCGCACCATAGAAATTGCTAAATCGTTTCCTGTAAAGATTATCCATATCCAACCACACGATTTTACCTTCGGCAGAGCTTTGAATAAAGGCATATTAGCGGCTTCGGGAGAGATTATGATTTTTGCTTCTGCCCACGTTTACCCTACGAACAAGCATTGGCTAGAAAATTTGGTAAAGCCATTCAGCAATGAGAAAATAGCCCTTAGCTACGGAAGGCAAGTTGGCAATGAAATTACCAAATATTCCGAACATCAGATTTTTAAAAAGTGGTTCCCTGCCGAATCTCACTTTGTTCAAAAACATCCTTTTTGCAATAATGCCAACTGTGCTATCCGCAAATCTCTGTGGGAATCACAGACTTATGACGAAGATATTACAGGATTGGAAGACTTGGCGTGGGCAAACAAAATTTTGCAAAAGGGCTATTGGATAAGCTATGTCGCAGAAGCAGCCATCGTACATATTCACGAGGAAACACCCAAGAAAATACGCAACCGCTATAAAAGAGAAGCTATTGCCTACAAAAATATCTTTCCAGAAGCACATTTTTCGTTGGCAGACTTCGTACTTCTTTTTATTTCCAATACTTTTTCTGATTACATTCATGCCGTCAGAGAAGGGAAATTTTGGGAAAACCTCCTCGATATTCCTATGTTCCGATTCATGCAGTTTTGGGGAACGTATCAGGGGTATAGGCATCAAGGGACAATCACAGAAATACTGAAACGTAGATTTTACTATCCTAATAGTATTCGGTAGATTTGTGCTTTATAAAAAAAAATAGAAATGGCTGAATACAACGAAAAACAAGTACATATACTGATTGGCTGTGCGGATGCGCGCGACCTCAACCAAGTGCAGATTGATAGTGTGAATGAAACCATAAAGACCTTCAAAGACAATGGTATTCGCGTGGAAATGAGGATATTACGTGTAGCAGGCTCTTTTGTAACGCCTGATGTGGTAACAGACATAAAGCGAATCATAGACGAAACGCAACGAGATACGGCTTGCTTAAAAATCACCTATTTCGTTCATATCCAATCGCATGGCGATTTGGACGATGAGTCTGAAAAGCATTACATCAGCCATGTGCATAGCTTACGCGTAGTGCCAGACTCTCCGCTCAACTGTGGTATGCTTAAGGCATCGAGCGTAGGGGTTGAAATTGAGGAGTTTATCTTAAACGCCCAGCCCGAAGTAAATATCAAAGGGGAAATAGTAAAAATTACTTCAGAAAAAGAAATTCGCAAAATGCTTGCGTGGGTATATGGCTATGATGGCTATTTGGCGGGAGATTGGATTCGGGGAATAGACTACCTGCGGACTCACCCGCGAGCGCAAAGAGCAAGTTTGGAACGAACATTGGCAACTGACATAGATTTCAAAAATTTAGACATCAAAGTTACCGCAGGCATCCAAGACTATACCGCCCATGCACTTATTAGGGTGGACGGCGGCGACCCAGAAGTGCATTACTGGGACACGATGCAGCTATTGGTACGAAAAAAAGTAAAGGAAAGTGATGGCATTTCTTTGGCTGCCCAAGCCGACAAGCAAGAACCTTTGGCGGGCTTGCTCTGTATGCCCGACCCACGCGTATCGAGCCGTACATTGGCAGCCCAATACTACAGAGAATTACGAGGCTGCGGTCAAGTTACTGATTATCTGCCAAATACAGTTTTTAATATGACAGGAAGTTCTTTTGATGTGCCTCTGATGCCCTTCGGTCCCTATGTAATTGCGGGCTTTTATTATAGCGTAAAATACCTAAATCTGATAGACCAAATGGTGATGGGCTATGACCAAACGCAGACCAATAGGATAGTGCAAAAAATTTATAATGACCCTATTATGAGTCTGATAGTTGATAAATTCAAGGTAAACTTGTTGCCTATCAATAATGTAGATTTGATGCCTAAGAAGTAAAAGCATAACAAAAGTAAGCCATTCCTATCAAAAGAATGGCTTTTTTTTATAACTTCCTATTATTGAATCTTATATACCTGCTCTACTGTTTTTTTGCCCGAATGGGTAGTAACAAAGTCCCAGTTTATAATTTCTACCTTGTAAATTCCCTTGCCTAATTCGGCAAGGTCATCATTGCGAGCTAATTTTGTTTGCTGTCTTATATTCTCTGATAAGAAGCTACCGTACACGCTATTATATAAAAATTCAATAAAACTTACATAATAACTTGTACTAAAAAAGTTTTTTTAGTTGTTTTATTGAAAAAACATTTCAATATAAAATCACAATAATTTACTATTGATTTCTTGAAAAAGTACAATTATTATTTTTTTTCTATTTCCCCTCAAAAAAATTTAACATTAGTTTTACATTAAAAAAAGCAAATTTTTTATAACAAACATGACATTAAATTTCATTAATAAATAGTTTATTTATTTGTTTATCAAGTATTTATATGTATTATGCTAATTTTATGTATTAATTGTTTATTAAAATTATATGTTTGTAATATTTTACCTTATTAAAAATATTCGAAAAATATTTCCAATATTTCAAGATAAAATTTGCCATTTATATAATTTACCCTAAATTTGTATTAATTACCTATTATGTTAGAAACTTACATGAATAATTAAAAACATGTATTACTAATTAAACTTTTACCTCTAGAATAATACAATGAAAAAACTACTCCCTACTTTTAATTTTGTAGCATTCTTGTTAGTTATCATCGATGTTTGCTTATTTGATTTTTCTTTGCGATTAGTTTATTTTCTGCTGGTGAACCCAGATATCAATTTTGATGATTATTATCTGTCTTTTTATGCCGTTTTTTGTATCACTTGGTTAGTTTCAGCACTGATTAATAGAATTTATCGAATAGAGCGTTTTATGCAAGCCAATACGATGTCTTTGGATTTGATGCTCACATACGGGCTACATTTGCTCGTTATTGTTCTTTATGTTGTCTATCTATTGCCAGGCATTGCTTTTGAATATCTCATCACTACTTACGCAATTTGTCTGTGCCTCACCTTTGTATTTCGGTTTTTGTACATCAACTTCGTAAGATACTACAAACAGTCCGCTATTAATAATACAAAAGTTGTTATATTGGGTGTAAGTACGGAAGGTATTTCTTTGTATAACTATTTTCAATCTTACAAATCTTTTGGTTACACGTTTTTAGGTTTTTTTGACCAAAAAACCCGCAATAATCCATATAACCATTTGATTAAGGGAAATATCGAAGACTTAAAATCGTATTGTAGGAAGGAGAATATAGATGAGATTTATTTGGCACTCCCCAATCTTCCTCCTTCTTTTATTAGTGAGTTGCAGAAGTTTGCGGATGCGAATTTTATTTACCTCCGAATTGTGGTAGATGAAAAAGCGAAAGCAACTGACGATGTAAATATATTTACTTTTGATAATGTGAAAGTTATGAGTCTTCGCAAAGAGCCACTTAGCTCGAAGCTAAATCAGATTTCAAAACGAGCATTTGATATTTTCTTTTCTTTCATGGTCATCAGCCTCATTTTCCCTTGGCTTTTTCCCATTATCGCTCTCCTTATCAAAATGGAAGATTCTAGTGGACCTGTGTTTTTTGTGCAAAAGCGACCTGGTAAAAAAAATAGGCTTTTTGGCTGCTACAAATTTCGCAGTATGAGGGTGAATAACAGCAGCGAATTGCAAGCATCGAAAGGCGATTCACGCATTACTAAAATAGGCGGTTTTTTACGAAAAACAAGTTTAGACGAATTGCCTCAATTTTTTAATGTACTTCTCGGCGATATGTCGGTAGTAGGACCTCGTCCTAACATGGTCAAGCAGTTAGAGGAATACTCAAAAACAATAGATAATTATCAGTTTCGTCATTTCGTAACGCCCGGCATTACGGGCTATGCTCAAGTAAGCGGCTTTAGAGGCGAAACAAGAGAACATAGCATGATGGAAAAAAGGGTAAAATATGATGTAATGTATATGGAAAAATGGAGTTTGTTTTTCGATATAAAAATTATATTTCTTACTGTTTGGAATGCTATAAGGGGAGAAGAAAATGCTTACTAAGGCAATATTTGATGCCATACGGATAGTAATTCTCATTTTGTTTCTATATTGCAAGATATATTGTTATGCCATTATATCTACTAATAATTCTTCAAACTAATCAAAGTTTTAATAATGAAAAAAGCATTAATCACAGGTATTACAGGTCAAGATGGTGCATACTTGGCAGATTTACTTCTCAGCAAAGGCTACCAAGTACATGGTATAAAGCGACGTAGTTCGCTATTCAATACCCAAAGAATAGACCACCTTTACCAAGACCCACACGAAACGAATTTGAAAGTAGTGCTACACTACGGCGACCTAACCGATTCTACAAATATCATTCGTATTATTCAAGAGGTACAGCCCGACGAGATATATAACTTAGGTGCGATGTCGCATGTAAAAGTGAGTTTTGATAGCCCTGAATACACTGCCAATGTAGATGGGTTGGGTACTTTGAGGATTTTGGAGGCAGTACGTATATTGGGCTTAACAGAGAAAACACGTATCTATCAGGCTTCTACTTCGGAACTTTATGGCTTGGTACAAGAAGTACCACAAAGCGAAACTACGCCATTTTACCCACGCTCTCCGTATGCCGTTGCTAAAATATATGGCTATTGGATTACTGTGAATTATCGCGAAGCCTACAATATGTATGCGGTGAATGGTATCTTATTTAACCACGAGTCACCTTTGCGCGGTGAAACTTTTGTAACTCGCAAGATTACAAGAGGCGTTGCCAGAATAGCATTAGGCTTGCAAGATAAAATATTTTTAGGAAATTTGGACTCTCAACGAGATTGGGGTCATGCCAAGGATTACGTGAAAGCTATGTGGCTTATTTTGCAGCAGCCAACGCCCGAAGATTACGTAATTGCCACAGGCGTAACTACGCGAATTAGAGATTTTGTAAGAATGTCTTTTGAAGAACTGGGAATCGAAGTAAAGTTTAGTGGCGAAGGGGTAGATGAAAAAGCACACGTAGTAAGTTGCTCTCACCCAGATTTCCAAATTCCTGTTGGGAAAGAAGTAATTGGCGTTGATAAGCGTTATTTCAGACCTACGGAGGTAGATTTGTTGCTTGGAGACCCTACAAAATCTAAGACAAAACTTGGGTGGGTGCCAGAGTACGACCTCAAGGGGCTTGTAAATGATATGATTTGGGCTGACGTAAACCTATTCAAGAAAGACCAATATTTGAAAACTGGCGGACACAGCACACTCAGTTACCATGATGATTCTTACTAAAACAATTTGAAATGGAAAAAAATGCCAAGATATATATAGCAGGGCATAGAGGAATGGTAGGCTCTGCTATCAAGCGTAAATTAGAAAAAGAAGGCTACCAAAATCTTGTTTATCGCACTTCCAAAGAGCTTAATTTGGAAGACCAAGCTGCTGTGCGTCAATTTTTTAGCGAAGAAAAGCCCGATTATGTTTTCATGGCGGCAGCAAGAGTTGGTGGCATCAATGCCAATAACATTTATAGGGCGGAGTTCATTTACAATAACTTAATGATTCAGAATAATGTAATCCAAGAAAGTTATCTGAACAATGTAAAAAAACTCTTATTCTTAGGCTCTTCGTGCATCTACCCAAAATTAGCACCGCAACCATTGAAAGAAGACTATCTGCTTACAGGGCTATTGGAGCCTACCAACGAGCCGTATGCCATCGCAAAAATAGCGGGAATCAAAATGTGCGAAGCCTATAGAAGCCAATATGGTTGTAATTATATATCAGTCATGCCTACCAACTTATATGGACCGAACGACAATTATGATTTGCAAAACTCTCATGTATTGCCTGCACTCATTCGTAAATTCCATACGGCAAAAATAGAAAACAAAGCATCCGTAGAAATATGGGGAACAGGCTCCCCGCGCAGAGAGTTTTTGCACGTAGATGATTTGGCGGAAGCCTGCTTTTACCTCATGCAAAATTATAATGAGGTAGATTTCTTGAATGTGGGAACTGGCGAAGACATTACCATCAAAGATTTGGCACTGCTCATCAAAGAAATAGTTGGCTACAAAGGCGAAATTTATTTCAATGCTACTAAGCCCGATGGCACGCCCCGTAAATTGATGGACGTGAGCAAACTGCACAGCAAAGGCTGGAAACATCAGATTTCTTTGGTAGATGGCATCAAGTCAGTTTATGAATCTGTGAATTGGGAAGAAGTTTTAGCATGAAATTTGGCATAATCTTTTTTACGATGTATTTATATCATTATTATTGTAAGAAATAATTGTTTTGAAATTTTATGACAAATCAAAAAAAGAAGATTCTTGTATGTGGTGCTGGTGGGTTTATTGGTGGGCATTTGGTAAAACGCTTGAAAGAAGAAGGTTTTTGGGTGAGAGGTTGCGACCTTAAGCACAATGAGTTCTCCGTTTCACCCGCCGATGAGTTTATTATTGGCGACCTTACTGACCCCTTAGTGGCTCAAAACGTAGTCATAGGCATCGATGAAATTTATCAATTAGCCGCCGATATGGGCGGTGCGGGCTATATATTTACAGGTTTTCACGATGCAGCAGTCATGCACAACTCTGCAATGATTAACCTAAATGTATTAGAACAAGCAAACAGGGCAGGCGTAAAGAAAATTTTTTACTCTTCTTCAGCTTGTATCTATCCCGAATACAATCAGTTAGACCCCGAAAACCCTAATTGTTCAGAAGCATCAGCCTACCCCGCTGCTCCTGATAGCGAATATGGTTGGGAAAAATTATTTAGCGAAAGACTTTACCTTTCCTACTACCGCAACTACGGCATACAAGTACGCATCGCCCGATTCCACAATGTTTTTGGCGAAGAAGGTACTTGGACAGGCGGTAAAGAAAAAGCTCCTGCCGCAGTATGCCGCAAGATAGCTGAAGCTGAAAATGGAGGCTCGATTGAAATATGGGGAGATGGCAAACAAACGCGGTCTTTCCTCTATATCTCTGAATGTTTGGACGGCGTGAGAAAACTTATGGATTCTGATTTTACGGGACCCGTTAATATAGGCTCAGAAGAAATGATTTCAATTAATAATTTGGCACACTTAGTCATGGAAATAGCAGGCAAAAATGTAACTATCAATAATATTCCTGGTCCGCAAGGCGTGAGAGGCAGGCGGTCTGATAATAATCTTATTGGAGAAAAATTAGGATGGAAACCTACACTAACACTCCGAGAAGGAATCAAACATACATATACTTGGATTCAAAAGCAAGTAGCAGAAACTATCAGAGAAGAAATACTTGTATGAAAAAAGTAAAGGTTGTTAGCTCGCTCATTTCAACGGGAACTTTCAAAGAATTTGTCGATACTATTTTCGATTTCACAGATAACCGGCTTTCCTCTTATGTTTGCTGTGCCAATGTACACATGGTAGTAGAGGCTTACCAAGACAAAGCCTTTAATAAAATGCTCAATGAAGCAGACCTTGTTACGCCAGACGGTCGCCCAATTTCTGTAGTCATAAAGTTATTTGATAAAATAGCCCAAGAAAGAGTTGCGGGCATGGATTTACTCCCTATTTTGCTCAAGGAAGCAGAAATAAGGGGTAAATCTGTTTATTTTTATGGTTCAACCGAAGAGGTGCTGACCAAAATACGAACTCAAATAGCCGCAGATTTTCCAAAACTGCGTATAGCAGGTACTTATTCTCCACCATTCAGACCTCTTAGCGAAGAGGAAGACCAGCAAATTATCAATAATATCAACGGTTCGGGGGCAGATTTAGTTTTTGTTTCTTTGGGTTGTCCCAAGCAAGAAAAATGGATGGCGGCACACAAAGGCAAAGTAAACGCTTGTATGCTCGGCGTAGGGCAAGCATTTCTTACGTACACAGGATTAGAAAAACGCCTACCTAAATGGGCGCGTGATTGGTCGCTTGAGTGGGCTTATCGCCTCTATTTAGAGCCAAAAAGACTTTGGAGAAGGTATGTAATTGGTAACAGTATATTCCTTTTCTTTGTATTTAAAAGACTGATTTTTCGGACTTATTAAATACCATATTATATAAATGCTGGCTGCACAGTTTTTTACCTCTGATAATTAACATCATAAAAAAAAGCCCATAAGGTCTTAAAGACTTTATGGGCTTATAAGCTACAAAAAATGATGATTAGTAGCCAGGATTTTGAGAAAGTTTAGGATTTGCGTCAATCGCTCTCTGAGGAATTGGGAACAAATTTCTAAAAGATTGGCTTACTAATTTATTAGTACGAGCTGCAGTGTAGCCACCAATTCTAATGAGGTCTTGTCTTCTTGATGCTTCCCATCCTAATTCAAACCCGCGTTCCTTAAGAATTTGTTGGCGGAACGTGGCTTGGGTAAAACTGGACGATAAGGGTTTTGCAGGGTTGAAAGCTCTTCCTCTAATCACATTAATTAAGGCTGTCGCTTCTGTAGTTCTGCCTAACTCGTTCAAAGCCTCTGCTTTTGTTAAAAATATCTCACTATATCTGAATACGAAGAAATCATTACGAGAATCTCCACCATTTTGGAGAGGGTCTACGCCCCATTTCAATACACGAATTCCATTACCCTCGTTTGCATTTTCAATAGGCACTTCCTTTGTGAATATGAGTGGCGCACCTTGACGGTTATTCACAGGCTCACCTGTAAGCAAGTTCACAGCTTGACCTGCCTGAAACATTTTGCTTCTTACGTCTTGTGGGTCAAAAGAATCATAATATTCAGCAATGGTACAGAAACCATTCCAAGGGCTTTGAGGCACTTGGTTGTAATGCCCTGTCCTCATAGTGAAATTCATGCCAGGGAATCCCAAGTCTATATTAGCATAGCCAATCACTAAAAGACCTTCCTTTGATTTTTCGTTCGTAGGAATAAAATTATCAAAGAAACTTCCTTCTAATTTTTGAACCCCTGAATTGATAATGGCATCGCACATATCTAATGTTTTTTGCCACTGAGCAGAGCCAGTAAACACCCCAGCATTTAGATACATTCTTGCTAACAACGCACGAGCAGAGTTTTTAGTCAATCTACCTGAATCACCTGTAGCAGCCTCTGGAAGAGCAGCAATAGATTCTGTTACTTCCTTTTCAATAAAGTTAAATACTTCTTGGCGGCTATTGCGCGCAGGAGGATTCGCTCTATCTACTAAGTCTGTTACTATCGGTACGCCTCCGAATAAGTCCATGAGCAAATAGTAGTATAAACCTCTCAACACTCTCGCTTCTGCTACAAATCTCGGCTTTGCGGCAGAAGTGTTAGGAACTAACTCCATACTTTTCAAATAAGAGTTTGCTCTTGCTACGCCTGTAAAAGCATCGTTCCAAGCATCGTTCACATCTGGGAGCGTTTTATCCCAAGTATGCTGATACATTGCTCTCCATCGCCCGCCGTCGCCCCAGTCGCCACCTCTTGTTGGCACTATGGTTTCGTCTGAAGAAACTTGGCTAAGGTTATAATAAGACCATAGGAAAGGTCTTAGCTGTGCATAAAGCGGCACCAAAGCAGCAAAAAATTCTTCTTCTGATTTGAAGAAAGTCTCTGGCGTGATTTGGTTATAAACCGTTTCATCTAGGTTAGTACAACCGAGATACAAGAGTGAGGAAAGCGTAATGCCTACCATCACAAAAAATTTAGAGATTTTATTTTTCATTTTCTTAATGAGAAATTAAGATAAAAATTAAAATTTATGGTGTAGTTTTTTGTTAGGTAATAATATGTTTTACTAAAATGTTCTATTACCTAACAATCTTTTTCCTAACAAAATTCAAAAAATTAGAACCCAATATTTAGTCCAATCATGAAGGTTCTTGCCCTTGGGTAGTTGGCATAGTCAATGCCAATAGCTGCAGCACTTACCTCTGGGTCATACCCTGTGTATTTAGTGATAAGGAACAAGTTTTGTCCAGAAATATATCCACGTAAGCTACTTAACCACTTCACTTTACTCACATCAAAGTTATAACCTAACATAGCATTGCTCAGACGTAAAAAAGAACCATCTTCAATCCATCTGGAGGAGTAGCGAGGAGTTTCAGTAGCCGCAGTGCCATCAGATATTGCAGGTCTTAGCAAGTTAATATCTGACTTAAAGTTGTCTTTAGTCACATACTCAAGAGCGGTATTATTGAATACCTCTACCCCTTGAACACCTTGCAAGAAAAAGCTTAGGTCAAACTTCTTATATGAGAATCTATTATTGATACCATAAGTGAATCTTGGATTTGGATTACCTATTACCGCTCTTTCTGCTACATTTGCCTTTTGGGCACCCTTTTCGTCTATGCCTCTAAATACTGGACCGTAGAAACTGTTAGAAGGTAAGCCTGGAGCAATAATCTGTGCGTTCACCCCTGACTGACCTGCACCATTTACACCGTTTCTGAACAAAGAGTCCGCACTACCTGCCAAGCTAACTACCTTATTTTGAATAAAGGCACCATTGACAGAAGCTTCCCATTTGAAATCATTTTTATCCATCACGGTTGCATTTACGGCAATCTCCAATCCTTTATTCTCTATTTCACCAGCATTCGCCAAGATGGTAGTTACAACAGCAGGCTGAGGTATAGCAAACTCAAGTAGCAAATCAGTAGTTCTTTTTACAAAGTAGTCGATAGAACCTGTGATTTTTCCATTTAAGAAACCGTAGTCAAGCCCTACGTTGAGCTGTGCTGTTTGCTCCCATTTCAAATCTGGGTTAGGGTTTTGAGTTTGAGCTACGCCTGAAGGAATATCGCTACCAAATACAGCTCGCAAACCTGCACTTGCTGCCAATAAGGTCAGAGAACGATAGTTACCAATCTCTTGGCTACCTGTGATACCGTAACCTACACGCAACTTCAAATCAGACAACCAATCTGATTGGCTTTTCAAAAATGCTTCCTCGGAAATTCTCCAAGCTATTGACCCAGAAGGGAAAAGTCCCCATTTGCTATTCAAACCAAAACGAGAAGAACCATCGCGGCGAACTGTGGCAGTAATCAAGTATTTGCCCTTAATATCGTAATTCACACGTCCGTAGAATGATATTAATTTGCTCGTTTCTTTGAAAGAAGAAGGAGGAGTTGTTGTATTACCACCAGCCTCTAAGTTGTTAGGTCCGAAAGCGTCTGTAATGAAGTTACGAGAAACAGCACCAAAACCTTCGCGAGTAAACTGCTGGTAAGAATAACCGCCTAACACTGTTAGGTTGTGGTCTTCCATTATGCGCTTATTATATGTTAAGTTGGCTTCTAATAACTCGCTTCTGAGTTCAAGGTTACGAGTAGCTGCCTCACCCTTCACATCTATAGCAGCAGGAGAAATTCTTGGAACATAATACTTTCTATTTGCATTTTGCTGATCTGCTCCTAAGCGTACGGAAGCTTTCAAACCGCTTATGATTTCATACTCTGCTAAAACACTACCTAACACACGCGTTGTGCGAGTGCCATCTACGATTTGATTCACCAAAGCAACAGGGTTACGAATAGAAGTAGTAGCATACTCAAAGTAAGTACCATCTGCATTGCGTACAGGATAAGTGGGGTTCATTTTCAAAATATTTGTAAATAGACCACCTGCGAAACCACCTGTAGAAGAATAAGGCACATTCCTGTCTGTATTGCTTGACACTGATAGGTTTAGGTTTAAAGCAAGCTTGTTGTTAATTGCCTTATGAGTTGCATTAATTCTGGCTGCTACTCTTTCCATGCCTGAATTTCTCACCAAACCGTCTTGGTTAAAGTAGTTCAAAGATACGCGATACTGGGTGTTTGCCGTACCGCCACCAAAAGATACATCATGGCTTTTAATTGCTGCGGCTTGGAAAACTTCTTTTTGCCAGTCTGTATCGGCAGTACCAAAAGTTTTGCCAGGGAATAGCCTTGCACCTTCAGCTTTGTATTCAGCAGCATTGAGCAAAGGTAAGTATCTCGCAACAGTAGCCACGCCATAATAGGTATTGTAATTCAAGGTAGTCTTACCTTCTTTACCCTTTTTTGTTGTAATCAAGATAACACCGTTAGCACCTCTTGAACCGTAAATCGCCGCAGCCGAAGCATCTTTCAATACATCAATAGATTCGATATCATTAGGGTTAATAGTGTTTAGTGGGTTACGAGCAGGAGCCGTAGATACGTTACCACCGTCTGGCGTAGCAGAAGTATTATCCACAGGCACACCATCAATTACATACAAAGGCTGGTTACTTGCATTTACAGAAGTACCCCCTCTGATTCGTACGTTTGGAGCAGCACCAGGGTCTCCATTAGCAGAAGTTATAACGACACCCGCTACACGCCCTTGCATAAGTTGCTCTGGAGAAGCTACAGCACCTACATTAAAGTCTTTTGATGTTACAGATGCCATAGAACCTGTAATATCTCGCTTTTTCTGCTCGCCGTAACCTACTACAACGATTTCGCCTAATGCTCGTACATCAGATACTAATTTAATGTCGATGGTAGATTGATTGCCAACAACAATTTCTTGCTGCAGGAAACCTACAAACGAAAATACCAATACAGACTCGCTGCTCGGTACATTAACACTGAAATTACCTTCTACGTCCGTGGTTGTACCCGTAGAAGTTCCCTTGATGACAATGTTCACGCCCGGTAGAGCAGCACCGTCATCGGATGCGGTAACTTTGCCTTTTACTGTTTTGCTTTGTGCAAACGCACTTGGCGCAAGCACAGCACATATAAGGAAGGCAAAAACGAAAGAAAACAAGCGGAGTGCACCTGCTTTACTTAGTCTTAGTTGAGAAGTAGTTTCTCTCTTCATATCTACATAAATAAATAATAGTGAAAAATATAATATTTAAGTAAAATGGCAGCTTAAAAAATTGTTGTTTTCTAATACTAACATTTTATTAAAATGTGAATAATAGTGCAATTTAGGCGTTTTTCAATCCAATTCAAATGTTTACGTTAAAAAAACATAATTTCTTTACTAAAATTTAAAAATAGTAGTACTGCAATCGTTTGTTATATTATCAGCAAAAAGAAATCTCATTATTTTTAACATTTTTCTAACAAATAGGCATTTAATTTTTTAATTACTCAAAATAGCAACTCATATATTTATCTCATATACAAGTTGCTATTTCTTCTTAATACGGTCTGACTTTCTCTTGATAGTCTATAATTGACTGTGAAACAATCTGATAGGCGAGGTCTCTATTTTGGAACTCCTCTACGACTACGCTCTTATTCTCCAATTTTTTGTAGTCTTCAAAAAAGTTGCGAAGTTCTTGGATAGTGTGCAAAGGAAGTTCTGAAATATCGTTGATATGGCTCACACTTACGTCGTTAGCTGCTACTGCAATAATTTTGTCATCGGCTTCTCCGTTATCGAGCATTCGCATCACGCCTACTACTTTTGCCTCTACTATGCAGAGTGGCTCCAGATTAATGAGCGACATGACCAAGATATCTAACGGGTCGCCATCGTCGCAGTAGGTACGGGGAATAAACCCATAGTTTGCAGGATAATAGACTGAAGAATAAAGCACACGGTCTAAACGCAATAAGCCCGATTCTTTGTCCAGCTCATATTTGGCACGAGAGCCTTTGGGAATTTCTATGATGCACTGTACTACTGAGGGAGACCCTCTGCCAATGCTTACTTGATGCCATGGGTTCATGATGTTCTTATAGTTTAAATATTAAAATATAGCGATACTAAATCCAATTTACTCATTTTTTTAGCTCTGCAAACACAAACTTACACTTTTTAAGGACAATAGCTTACTTTTTGCACTATATCTGCAAAAAAATATGATATAAAATAGGCAGTCTAAAAATTTAAGATATGCAAACAAAACTACTCTTGTTATTTATATTATTGGCATACTTTGACGGGGCATTGCAGGCTCAGACCTTTACAAAATCGCAGGTAGATTCCCTGCTAAAAGTGCGTTTGGATTCGGCTTTGCATCATGTTACCGAGCAGCCGCACGTAAGCAGACCGCCTAAAAAAGATTTTCACTACCTAATTGGGATAGATGGAACGGTCAATTTGGGCAATCTGAATCGGTATTTGATAAGCAGTCGAAATAATTTTTCAATGCTCAGTGGTAAACATTTGTGGTTTTCTCTTACACCTTATTTTGCTTTTGGCAGCATGAATGGGCAAACGGTAGAGCAAGAAATCACTACAGATTTGAATCTTACTGCTTTTTACCAAAAGTCCATCTATGCATTATTTTTTATGACCGTAGAAAAAAGTAATTTGCGGGCAATAGAATGGCGAACTTTGGCGGGCTTAGGAGTTGGCTTTCACTGGTTATCAAACTCACGCATCAGTTTTTCCATAAGCAATGCGCTTACCTATGAGCAAACGGACTTCCTAAGACAAGAAGATATAAATGTATATCGGAACTCTTCGCGACTAAGGTTAGATTATAATTTATTTGGAAAAAAACTACTATTTTCGCATACTTCTTTTTTCCAACCCGCCTTGAATACGCGCAACCTGAGGTGGAGCAATCTGCTCAATATAGACTTCCCTATGAGAAAAAACTTTTCATTCCGACTTAGCACCTTCACAACTTACGAAAGTATTACGGCGGTAGGCAAGCAAAGCTATGACACAAGAGTTACTTTTGGGGTCGTGTTCAAGAATTAAAAAACTTTGGCAAAGTTTAAGGCTTTGCCAAAGTTGGGGAAATAAATAAACTATTTTTCAGGCTTCAACACTGCCTTGATGTAGTTTTTCATGTTGAAATACTTTTTCGCCGCATCTTGTAAGGTCTTAGAAGTCAATTCCTCCATAGATTTTTCAGCGTTCAGTATTTGCGTAGGGTCTTCGCCTTGGTTGTAGTAAGACTGTAGCTGACTTAGCCAATAGCGATTCTCTTTTAAGCTGATTTCTCGCTGACGTTTTTGCGTTTCTTTTACTTTTTGCAGGTCTTCGGGCGTAGCTCCTGCATCTTGAATTTTCTGAATCTCGCCAAGAGCTACCTTTGTGAGTTCCTCTACTCTTTCAGAATTGCAGGGGAACTGCACCTGTACTGTGTAATTGCCGTACGGATTTTTGCTTAGTCCGCCAAAAGCACCTACCGAATAAGCACCGCCTTTTTCCTCTCTTACCGCTTCTATCAGTTTGATGTTAAGCAATTCTACTACCGAGGCAAGAGCATAAGCCTCTTTTCTGCTGTATTCCGATTCGCCTGTAAATATCATAGAAACTACGCTTTTTCCTTCGCCGCCTTTCAAAAATTCTTTCTCCACAATGCCTTTTGGCGGTCTTACGCCAAGGTCTTTCCATGTTTCTTTGCGGTTAGTAGCGGGCAAGCTACCGATATACGTTTCCAATAACGTTCTCATTTTGTCTGTTTGGAAATTACCTACAAAAACGAACGTAAAATCACTTGCATCGGCAAAGCGTTCCTTGTAGATTTGGAAAGCGCGCTCATAATTGATTTTGTCATAATCCTCTACTTTTGGCAATAAGCCGCCTCTTGGGTGGTTATTTGCCAATAGTTTATTGATTTCGCCTATGTAGAAAAATTGAGGATTCGACATCATGTTTTGCCACTGAGCCTTGCCTTTGGCAACGAAAGATTTGAAGGCTTCTTCGTCTTTGCGCGGCTGTGTAAAGTACAAGTACATGGTTTGGAAGGCTGTTTCCATATCAACGGGAGAGAAACTACCACCCAAGTTTTCAGAAAGCGTACCAATAGAAGGGCTTACCCTTACCGATTTGCCCGACATCATTTTCATCATGTCCATCATCGGGAAGTTCGCTACGCCGCTTTGTGCCACTATTTGGCTTGCATACTGCGCACTGTACATTTCCTCGTCTGAATACAGCGAAGAACCGCCGTTGCTAAATGCACCAAATAAAACTTCATCATTTTTAAAATCTGTAGGCTTTAAAATCACTTTCACGCCATTAGAAAGCGTAAGTTCGGTAATATTTAACGCCTCTATTTTTTTCTCACTTGTGATTTTTCCTGCGGCGGGGGCTTTTTCCATGAGTGAAGAGGCGATTGCTTTTTCTTCATACGGGGTCAAAGTTGCCGTTGATGCCTCCATCAAAATAGCTTTTACTCTTTCTTCAGTAGGAAGTTTTACCGTTTCCTTTTCAGGTGCAGTAATAATCACTACACGATTTTCATTCGTTATCCACTTCTTAGCCAATACGTTTATCTCCTCCAAAGTAGCAGTTGGGAGTTGCTCTTTGAAAAAAGCATACTCGTATTCTATGCCTGGGGCAGCCGTACCCTCCAAGAACATATCTACATATTCATAAGTGTAAAGTGCTGATTCTGTTTTGTTTCTTTCGTTAAGTTGCTGCTCATAGCGTTTCAAAATTACTTTTTTGTAGCGGTCGAGTTCGCCCTGAGTAAAACCAAATCTTTTCACTCTCTGATTTTCTTCCAACACAGTTTTTAAGCCTTTTTCCGCACCTGTTTCACTCACTACTGCGGACGTAAAATAGACATCTTTGGAACGTATATAGTTGGTATAAGCGGAGTTAGCAAAGATAAAAGGTGGCTCTGCTTTTTGGCGAAGCTCCTCCAAGCGCATACTCATCATGCCATTATAAAGCGTACGCAACATTCTCTGGCGCAAGTCCTGCAAGGTTTTTAGCGACTCTACAGGGTGTTTATAAAGCACTTGTACTTGAGTATTTGTTGCTTCTTTGTCTTGCACTATAGAAATATAGGTTTCCTTGTGGTCAGGAATATTCTCTAATTCTCTTTTTGGTGCTTTTTTGTCGGCAACTTTCATTTTGGAGAAGTGCTGCTTTACTTTTTTCTCCATCTCGTCAAGTTCCATATCACCCACTACCACTACCGCCATCAGGTCTGGTCTGTACCACTCCTTATAAAAACGCTTGATAGACTCGTATTTAAAGGTTTCTAAAACTTCTTTTGTGCCAATAATATTATTATTTGCATACTTAGAACCTTTGAAAAGCAAGGGGAAATACTTGTCCCTCATGCGTTGGTTTGCCCCTCTGCCACCTCGCCATTCTTCTATGATTACGCCTCTTTCCTTGTCTATCTCTTTGTTGTCAAAAGAGAGTTGGTGTCCCCAATCTTCTAAGACTTGAAAACCCTTGTTAAGGGCTTCTGCGGAGTCGGTTGGTAGCTGAAGCATATACACCGTTTCATCAAAAGAAGTGTAAGCATTGATGTCAGGACCGAAGCGCGAGCCAATCGTCTGCAAATATTTCACTAAGTCATTTTTTGGGAAGTTTTTAGATCCGTTGAACGCCATGTGTTCGGTAAAATGCGCCAAGCCTACTTGGTCTGCTGCCTCCTGAATAGAGCCAGCATTGACCGCCAAGCGCAATTCTACACGCTTTTCGGGCTTTGCATTTTTTCGCAGATAATACGTAAGTCCGTTTGGCAATTTCCCCACACGCACCGAAGGGTCAGTAGGAATAGGTAGCTTCAAATCTTTTACTTCCTGCGCAAAAGTGGGCAATGATAGTACCGCCAAAAGCAATAAAAGGCAATAAATTTTTCTAAAATTTTTCATCAAAAATTTAAGATTAAATGGATAAAATAATAATCGTTGTATTTCGTCAAATAACTACCTCTACAGACAGTCAAAGACAAATAATAGAATCGCAAAAGTGATAGGTCAAAACTAAATCAAAAAAGATAAAAATCGATAATCTTTATTTTCTTTAACAATATTTTAAACAAATTTCATCACTTTCCACCTTCTCCAAAACTCTTTAATTACTACAGTTAAGGAAATTAAAATATTGATATATAATAAATTAGAGAAAAATATACTCGGAATCATAAGCAAGCAAGCAATCAGCAAAATAGTAATCTGATGCCCTAAATAAGTGATGGTTTTTTCTTTAAAAATAATCATACTAAATATCACTTGTGCCGCCCAATATGCCCAAAAAAGCAGGAAAACATCAAAATAGATAGCAAAACTTGCTACTACGTACAGCATTCCCAAAATATACAGCACTCGATATTTGAGGTGAAAGTCAGGGACACAAGATGATGCGTCTTGCTTTGGTGAAGGAGCAATTATTTTGCGATTATACGAAATAAAATAATATAACTCTTTCATTATCAAAACAAAGTATTTTTGCTTAAAAAGCAGATTCAAAGCAGGAAAGCGGGTAGCTAAAATATAAAAAAGGCTATCTAAGCCATAGCGAACTTCCATCTTTTCAGTATCTACCAAGGCTATTTCATGCCTTGCCCTGTCTTTATCTATGAGTACCTCTGCGGAGAACTTATCCAAATCGGCATATTTGTACCTTCCATCTTTGTCTAATAGCCCAGATTTAAGGAAAGCATCCGTATAAACAGCACACATTGGGCATTCATGGTCGTAGATAATTACATTATTCTTAAGCATTTTTAATATTATTTTATTTTCAGAATATATTGAAAGTTCTATAAGAAAGAACGAAAATTAGGGCAAAAAGTTACAATTTCTTTGGTTTTAAAAATTTTGAATGAATTTTGCATAACGTTGTTTAAAAATTAAAAAATTATGAAAAAACTGATTTCTTTTACATTATTGTCTTGTTTCATTGGTGTATTAACTGGCTTTGCACAATCCTCTGTCAAATTTAATAAGGATGCTTTCCAAAGAAACTTGATAGGACAACATGGGATTACCCTGCAATGGGTAGGTTGGGAAAATAAGGGGATTGTAAAAATCACAAAAGATGGCGAACTGCTGAGAATCAAGGGAGAGCAGAAAAGCAAGGAAAATCAGACGGACATAGTTTCTATTGATGGAACTTTGGAGGTCATTAGCGATAAAGAAATCAAATTTTCTGGGCAAATTATCACCACAGTATCCTATAATAATGGTGGGGCTCCTTGCGAAAAAAATGGTATTTACACTTTCAAAAAAACAGGAAATCGTAGGTATTGGCGTTTGCAAGAGATGCAAAACTGCGATGGGGTAGTAGTTGATTATGTTGATTTATACTTCTAAAAGCCAACGGACAGTATTGCTACTGCCCGTTGGCTTTTGTTTTATTTAAAATCTCTTAAATAAGAGCATCTTGTTTCAAAATCTTTGAATGCCTCCGTATCTGCATATTCTTCTTTTAGCTTTTGGAAGTATTTGGCTTCACCGCCTTCTATTTGCCCTTCGTAGTTCTTGTAAATACCTTGCGTTTGTATCATTCTTTTGTATGCCATAAAGCTGTCATTTGCAGCAGCTTGGGCATAGAAAAGTGCTGTAGCAATCATATTTCTATCTTTGGCAACTTCTGCCGCCTTAGCAAAAAAGTGAGTCGCTAAAAAAGGTTCATCACAATGCTTTTCATAGAATTTGGCTTTGTTGTGGTAGTGTGTAGAAAAATTAGCTACGTTAAAAGGATACTCTACGGGAGATATTTCTGTCCCAAAAATATCGTAGTGCCAATCGTTGGAATAATAAAAACCGCAGCCTAATTGCATGAAAATTTTTGCTTGCTCATCTCCCGATATGCTTTGTACTTTTTGGGAAAGTTCAATCACTTTTTTGAAAAAATCATACCTGCTCACTTGCTCAAATTGCTTGCTATCAGGCTCTTTGTAAGGATAGCCTACACTTGGCAGTTCAGTAAAGCTTATGGCATTATTGCTCGCCCAAAAATAGCCTTCATACGGTTTGGCATTAACTATAGATGGCTCACTTGCCTTGAGCAAACTAAGTTTTTGCTTTGCTTCTGCAAACTTTTGCTCTACTATTAGTTTTGTAACTTGCACACTTACTATATCATTCTCCTCTATGATGATATTCTTCAACAACAACTTTTCAAAATCAGTTTTCGAAGATTTTAGGAAAGCAATCATATTTTCTAAGTCCTGCTGGTTTGCATAGATAGAGAGCAAAGCAGTTGCCTGATTCGCATTGCTAATTAGGTGGCTTGGCGATGTGCTTCCGTACGCATTACCCGTTGCTAAAATCGCCTTAGTGAGTTGGTTGTTTTTCAGATAACGCCTGCCCAACTCATTAAAAAGTAGGTATTGCTGATTAAAACTAAGATTTTTTAGGTCTTTCATTAGCGGCAAAAGCTCATTTTCTACTTGTTCGTCTATCTGGTCGTTTTCCAATACAGTAGAAAAGGCGGCCAAGTAAGTAGCTTGTTTTTGCAAAGTTGTATCGGGTTTTGAGCTAAGAAGTTGGTTTGCTAAGTCAATATTTTTGTTTGCATCGCTAAAATCTTGTTTCATTAGTTGCAAATAAGCCGCTACCAAATAATCTAAAGCCTTATGGTTTCCTGCAAATTTTTCTGCCATCTGCAAGGTAATTTCTTCTAATTGTGTAATAGTATTTGTTTGCTCTTCTGAAAGTACATTTTCTTGGCTATCGGCTACGCCCGCATACAAGATTTTTGCATTAGTTGTAGCAGAAACTTTTTTGTCATCAGACTTTTCTTTGCTTCCGAAAAGTGATTTGAAGAAGTTGGCAATGGCATCCCAAAATCCCTTCCACCACGATTTTGACTCGATAGTCTTTTCTGCGGGCAAGGAATCGCCATAGGTAAGGGCAGCAGAATCCAAAGCCGAATTAGTTTTAAGTGCAGGAAGGAAAACTGTATTTTCCACATACTTGAGCTGTTTCAAAAGCAAAACGTGCATCAGGTCTGCATCGGTTGTTGTTTTGAAAATTCCTTCAAAATTAGCTACATTGAGCTGATTTTGAAGGGCATCACGCATAAAATAAAGCACAAATTTTTCCTTGTCATTCTTAGTAAGAGTCAAGGTTTTTTGCCACTGCTCCTCTGTAATGTCTGTTTCATAGGATGCCTCTGCATAGTAAAAATTTTTGGCAGCAATGCACTTCAAAGACGGCTCATTGCCATACACCAACGAAAAACAGTAATTGGCTTCGGCTACTTTTTTTAATTTCCTAAGTGCAAAACCTTTATGAAGCAAGGCACGATAATAGAGATAATTTTTTTCTGTTTTATCAAAAAACTGGTCAAAAAGCTGTAGCGTTTGTTCGTATTTCTGAGAGTAATAAGCAAGTCTAACTATCTGGAAAGCATAACGTTGCTGTATAATTGGTTTTTTCGCTTTCCTCATTTGCTCTATTCCTTGCTCTATAGTTGGTGCTGTGCCTGCTTTGTCGGGTTTGGCAGTTTCTTCCTCGTCTTCTCCCAAATCCCATGTGCTTTTTTCGACCTGCACCACAAATGGTTCACACGTTTTTGCAAATATCAAATAATCAATCGCTTCTTTGTTTTCTTCCTTGCTCAAAAGGCTTGCTAACTTATTTTGAGGCAACGGGTTTCCGCCCACAGCTATTTTCTTATAGGCATCCAACGCTGTTTCATAGATAAATTCGTGAAAATCAGCAGTATCCTTGCTAATCTGAGGGTATTGCTTTTGCCACTCCTCTATGTTTTTTTCATTCCCTGGCAGGCAGGAAGTATAGCTATCAAAATTGTAGGCATTGTCCGTAAAAAAATCTAAATAGGCTTTGCTCTGTAAGGTATTTTCTAAGATTTTGGCATTGAATACATAATCTCCGAAACGATAATTCTCACTATAAACATCATCTCCGCCCGCACAAAGGCTTTCCGCTTGATTTGGTATCTTACCAAGAAAAAGCAATGTGCTGATAATAAACAAGCTAAATATCCGATAGCGTTTCATTTTATTAATTTTTAGTGTTTAAGATATTGATTTTGACGTATTTTCTATTTTTTGAGATAAACTACCGACAGAGAAATAGTAGAAGTTTTGCAATAGGTCGCGGTGATTTTGGTATTGCCAACGCCCCATACATATTCGTATTGGCAGAAAGGAGCAGTTTTGTCTTCCATTTCCTTGAGAGGTGCGCCCCAAGTTTCCCGCAAATACTCCGATACTTTGGCTAATTCTTTTTCACCTTTTTCTACGTCAGTTTGGGCAAATTTTTTCTTTGTACTGATTTGGTAAAGCAACTGACTACTCATTGAAAACAAGAAATCTACTGACCAGCCCTGATAGTCCGCAATGCTTACCTTGATAAAAGCTCCTTTGCCGTCATTAAGCGAGTAAGAATAATCGATTTGCCTTTCATGCAGACTATCCTGCACTTGTTTTAGCTTCATCTCCCAGTTTACAAACTCCCAAATATTTTCATTTTGCGAAAAAGCAGGAAAATGACTTAACAGCAAAAAGCAAGTAAAAGCAAAAACATACCTCATTTTAAATAATTGTTTGAATTAAAAAATTTATAACTTATAATTAATAATTCATAACTCATAATTAATAACTATCTATGCAAGCATTTCTTTTGCCAAACTCATATAGTCTTCTGCCCCAGCCGATTTGTTATTATAAGTAAAAATATCTTGCCCTACCGAAGAAGCCTCCGCCAAGCTGATATTTTGACGAATAGCTGTCTGAAAAACCTTACCTTGATAAATATTTCGGAGTGTTTCCGCTATATTTTGGCGGAAAATTGTCTTATTAATTTGCGTAATTAACATTCCTACTACTTCTAACGTAGGATTTAAGTTTTCCCTTACGCTATCTACTAACTTCAAAATAGTCTGCAAACCCTTGACTGCCAAGTATTCTGACTGCACCACTATCAATATATGTGTAGCCGCAATAAGTGCATTTGTGGTAAGAATACCCAAAGATGGCGGACAGTCTATCAATATAAAGTCATACTTTTCTTTGGCTTCTTTGAGTGCGTTGCGAAGTTTGAAGTAGCCATTTACATCATTTTGTAACTTTAGTTCGGCTTCTGACAAGTCCAAGTCTGTAGGAATAAGGTCAAAATTAGGAGCTAAATTGATGATTGGCAAGGGAGTATTCTCCAGCATTGCTTGATAAACGTGGCTATCAGGCTCCTCAACTCCTATGGACTGCGAAAGATTGGCTTGAGGGTCTATGTCTATGATAAGTGTTTTTTTGCCACAAAGAGCAAGAGCTTTCCCCAAATTGAGTGTAGTCGTTGTTTTGCCAACGCCGCCTTTATGATTAATAACAGCTATAATTCCTTTTTGCATTGCTTTGAATATTTGTTTGATGCAGCTTTTAAAAGCCTCGTTCTATTGCTTAAACTATATCAAAATAACGAAATCTAATCCGTAATCACAAAATTGGAACAGAGTTTTCGCAATTATTTGTAAACTTCCCGACAAAACTATATTTCTTCCCTGCTATCTTTGCACCATTAAATAAATCTTGTTTAATTTTCTTATGTGTACCGTAACTTTTTTATCCTCTGACAATCAATCATTTGTGCTTACTTCTAACAGAGATGAGCAGGGCAGCCGTCCAGCTGCTTTTTTGCCTAATTTTATCAAAATCAATGATTTAGAAATTCTTTGCCCCATAGATGCAAAGGCAAAAGGAACATGGATAGCTACCGCACCGCACCACACCGTTTGCTTGCTTAACGGAGCATATTTCCCACACATTCCCAAGCAGCAATATCGGCAAAGCAGAGGGCAGGTAGTCTTAGATAGCTTCTTATTTGATTCGTCTGATGCTTTTTTAGAAAACTATAATCTTACTGATATTGAGCCATTTACACTAGTCATGGTCAATCATAACCCACTATCGCTCACTGAACTAATTTGGGACGGAAAAGAAAAAAATATAAGCAAAAAAGACATTTCTAAGCCTGCTATTTGGTCGTCAGTTACGCTTTATTCACCCGAAATAGTAGCCCAACGCAAAATTTGGTTTGAAGATTTTCTCCGCAATACTGATACTAACTCAGGTGAACATATTGTTGATTTTCACCGTTTTGGAGGAGATGGTAACAAGGAAAATGATGTTCTGATGAATCGGAATGGGAAATTTTTGACCGTAAGCATTACCTCGATAACTGTAGATAAAATATCGCAAAAAATGCGTTATTTTGATTTGGTCAATCAGCAAGAAAAGACATTAGTATTTGGAAATTAAATAGTTAAGACGAATTTAAAGTATAATCTTTGTCAAAAATCATATCTTTTGCCTCAAGCAAACAAAGGACTCAGGGCGGCACATAACTTTTGATAAAGGGCAAAGTTCTGCAAGTAAAGTGTCGTATTTTCTTGCTTGGGGTAAAATTCTTTCTCTATTTGGATAATTTTCTTTACTTCCTGCCAATTTTTTATTTCACCTAATGCCTTCATTGCCAATAGACAAGCCCCAACAGACGCACTTTCAGAACTGTTAGGCACTATTATTTTTCTATTAAAAATATCAGCCATCATCTGCACCCAAAAGTCCGTTTTGGTAAAACCGCCAGTCGCATAAATAGCTGTATGTTGCTCTTGCTCAAAAGCCTTTTCTACACTCAATAAAGAAAACATAATTCCCTCTAAGACACTACGATAGAAGTGAGATTGGGTGTGTTTTTTCTGTATGCCAAAAAATACACCTTTTGCATCGGAGTTCCAAATAGGGGCGCGCTCCCCCAACAAAAACGGTAAAAAAACAAGTCCTTCTGCTCCCGCAGGAACGGTAGCAGCAAGCTCAAAAATAGACTGATAAATGTCTTTTTCTGCGATAATATTTGGAGGGAAAGTTTCCGAAAGCCAAGCAACAGCAATCCCACCATTATTAATAGCTCCTCCGATGGCATATAAGTTTTCGTCAGTAATATAGCAGAAAGTTCGCATCTGCGGGTCTGTAAAAGGCTTGTCTGATGTCATTCTTATTGCTCCGCTTGTGCCTATTGTGGTAGCTATTTCTCCATTATTTACCGCCCCTGCGCCTAAGTTAGCCAAGCAGCCATCACTCGCCCCTATAACAAACGGGGTTTCAGGCGGAAGCCCTGCCAAAAATGCAGCATCGGGAGCAAGTCGGAAAATAGTGGTTGTAGGTACTGGCGTGGATAGCTTTGTTGCTTCTATGCCAATGAGTTGCAAAGATTTCAGATGCCAAGCTAATCCAAAAACATCAAATAAACCTGTAGCAGAAGCAAGCGAATAATCAATGACATAAACACCAAAAAGTTTGAAAAAAAGGTATTCTTTAATGCCAATAAACTTATGTGCGTCATTGAGCAAATTTGCCTTTTGGTCTTTGAACCAAAGCAATTTGCAAAGCGGCGACATGGCATGAATAGCCGTTCCTGTTTGCAAATAAATATTTCTTCCCTCCTCAGTATTTCTCAGGTCATCAGCCATTTTTTTTGCCCTGCTATCCGCCCAAGTAATAAGATTGGTCATAGGCTTACCCGCCAAATCTACTGCCATCAGACTGTGCATAGCCGCACTAAAACATACTGAAGAAATATTTTTATTTGCATCGCTCAAAAAGTGAATAGACCCCTGCAATACTTTCATAGTTGCTTCAAAAATTTCCTCTGGATTTTGCTCTTGAAAATCAGATTCGGGAGAGTAAATTTGGTAAGCTATTTGCTGAATATCATAAATAACTCCTTCATTATCAATAGTAACAGATTTTACACTGCTTGTGCCAATATCAACGCCTATGTACATTTGTATAGATGATGGTTTTAATCTTCCTATAGCATTAAGTTTATTTGTAGTGATGATGAATGGTAAGTATATCTACACTTTTTTCTACTAAAAGACAACGGAAAAAGAACTTCTAACGTTTGACTTATCAAATAGTTGCATCATATTACATGATGTAAAAAACAAATATATTAAATTTACTTCGGGCTTGATACTTTCGGGCAGATAAAAAACATTAACATCATAAATTGTAAAAATTATGCGAAAAGATACTGCTTATAACTATTTAATAATATGCTTGTTAGGATTTTTTTTAGGACTAACAGAACTTAGTTTTGCACAAGTAAATGAAAAAAACAAAACCCTGTCGCCCTTTTTTGTAGTCATTACCGAAAGTACAGATTTAGACCAAATGCCTCTGAAAAGCACTACTGCCGAAGTAAATATTGCAGGGGTAATTGCTGACATCAAAATGCGTCAGGTGTATATCAATACGGGCAAAAAGCCCTTAGAGGCACTCTATGTTTTTCCTGCCTCTACGCGTGCCGCCGTTTATGCGATGCAGATGCAGGTAGGCAAGCGGTTAGTAGTTGCCAAAGTCGCTACCAAAGACCAAGCAAAAGAACGCTATGAAAAAGCAAAAGCAGAAGGCAAAACTGCCTCTCTTTTAGAGCAAGAACGCCCCAATGTATTCCAAATGAGCATCGCCAATATTCAGCCTAACGATTCCATTATCGTTACTATGAGTTATACAGAATTACTCATTCCCGAAGATGGTGAATATGAATTTTCTTACCCTACCGTAGTTGCTCCTCGCTACTCTACTACGATGGCTAAGTTTATGAAAGACAATGATAAATGGGTAGAGCAGCCTTACGAACAGCAAGGCAAAGCACCCACTTATACTTTTGACATCAGAACGAAAATAAACGCAGGGCAACCCATAGAGGAGGCAGTTTGCGTTTCACACAAAGTATTGAATTCTACCGAAAAAGATGGCTCTAAACTCGTGAGGTTAGACCCTTCGGAAAAGCTAAGTGGTAATAGAGATTATGTCATCAGATACAAGCTATTAGGTAGCCGTACTCAGTCAGGCTTACTCACCTACGAAGGCAAAGATGAAAATTTCTTTCTGCTCATGTTGCACCCTCCCAAACGCATAGAAACGGTGCAAATTCCCCCAAGAGAGTTCGTTTTTATGATTGACGCTTCTGCTTCTATGGAAGGTTTCCCCATTAATGTTACCAAATCTTTGATTTCCAATTTGTTGAATGGTTTGCGTCCTACAGATTTTTTCAATATCATGCTCTTTGACAATGCCCATAATTTTGTTTCGCCAAAGCCACTCGAAGTCACCAAAGAAAACATAGAACTCGCCCTAAATAGAATCAATCTCAGAAATGCCATAGGAGGCACTGACTTACTGCCAGCTCTCAAAAGTGCTTTTGTGCATAGCAAGCGTGATGACCTTTCCAAAACGTTTGTAGTAATCACAGATGGTTTTGTTTCCCTCGAAAAAGAGGCTTTTGACCTTATACAGCAAAATCTGAATCGTGGAAATTTATTTGCCTTTGGCATAGGCAGCAGCGTAAATCGCTACCTGATAGAGGGCATGGCGCGAATGGGCATGGGAGAGCCGTTCATAGCGACCAATGAAAAAGAAGCCATCAGAGCAGCAGAAAAATTCAGAAAATACATACAAACCCCTGTCCTAAGAAATATAAAAGTAGAGTTTCAAGGCTTGCAAACATACGATGTAGAGCCAAAAGCCATTCCCGATATGCTCGCAGAAAGACCTATTACTGTTTTTGGTAAATACAAAGGAAAATTGCAAGGAAGCATCAAAGTTACAGGAAAAACGGGTGATGGGGATTTTGAAAACGTAGTGAATACGGCTTTGGCAAGTACCCAAAATAACCAAGCCATCAAATATCTATGGGCAAGGCATAAAATCCAAAGGTTAGATGACTATAATGCCCTACAGCTTGGCTGGGAACAAGTAGAACAGATACTTAACATTGGCTTGAAATACCAACTCCTCACCAACTATACTTCTTTCGTAGCTATAGATTCTGTGGTCAATCGTGAGAAACAAGTAGCTACTGTAAAACAAGCCTTACCGCTACCGCAAGGTGTAAGTAATGCAGCCGTTGGCACGCAATTCGGCTCTAATATCTTGGAAATTGCTCCCACTGCGGGCGTAGCATCTACGCAGGGCAAAAGCGGCAGTAACAAGCGTGGTTCGGACGGTATTCGCTATTCCTTGCCCGAAGAAACAAAGCTGTACGGAGACTCTATCGTACTTAGCTGGGATTTGCTCGAAGATGTAAGTTTTAAAAACAAAATAGATAAGTACGAAGTGCAAATCTATGACCTTTCCGAAGAACTACTTTTCAAGAAAACCACCGATGGTAAAAGCATGGTTATCAATGCAAACAAAGAAAAATTAGTAGGACAAAGCAACTTGATAATCAAAGTAGTACCATTAGATAAAAGTGGAAACCCACTCGTAAATGTAGAAAATAGCGAAGGCATTGCCATTAATAAATTAGATGCTGCAAACAAAGCATCGCTTACGGAACAAGTAAAAGCAGTCCTTTATTCCAAAAAAGAATGGGTGGAAAGACTATTGGATACTGCAAAATATTTTGAGAATCAGAAACTTTGGACAGATGCGATGAATATGTACGAAACAGCAGCCCGCACCCTCAAAGACCGCCCTAAACTCAAAGCAGAAGTACGCTACCAAGAGTTTTTGGAAAAAAACAATTTGAGTTTGAAATAATTTATTTACGAACCTATAAGGCTAAAAATCTTATAGGTTTTTTTTATAAAATAAGATGACAGAAGAACAATACAAACCCGTAAGCTATTCAAAAACAACAATTTCCGAACTCATGATTCCCGCTTATGCCAACTTTGGCGGCAAGATTCATGGCGGTTTATTACTTTCTCTGATGGATAAAGTTGCATACGCCTGTGCTTCCAAGCATAGCGGAGGCTATTGTGTTACGGTGAGCATCGAGGGAGTAGAATTTTTGCAGCCCGTAGAAGTCGGCGAAATGGTAACAATGTTTGCATCTGTGAACTATGTGGGCAAAACCTCCATGCTCATAGGCATCAAAGTCATTGCCGAAAACTTTTTGGAGGGAACAGTAAAACATACCAATACTTCCTATTTTACGATGGTCTGCAAAGGTGCTGACGGCAAGCCTCGCCAAGTGCCAGCCCTCTCATTAGAAAGCAGAGATGACGTACGCCGATTCTTAGAAGCTATCAAAAGAAAGCAACTTCGCCAAAGCTACAAAGAGGAATTAGACAATGCAAAAACCAACTTAGCCGTTGATACAGAAATAGATAAATTAGTCAATGAGAGATGCAAAGTAGCGACAGGCTTCCTAATTTAGCAGGAGATTTTATAAAAAATGTCTGGGGAAACGGTAGCAAATATCAGTTTGAATACTCCTCATTAGTATAAATTTTGTGGATAATCACTTTTTTATTCTTCCAAATGATAAACTCACTCAAGCCGTGATGAGTCTTGTTTTCGGGGTGCCAATCGTAAGTATAGCCCAACTGCGTCCAAGGAAATTTATCGTATAAATAACAATTTGCATAGGATTCGGCTCGTAGTTGGTAAAACCACGCCGCATAATCAGCGTCTATATTGGCGGGTTTGCACAGTTCGCAGCGATTATCGGAAATTTCGGCATCCCAGCAGGGGCGGCAGATGTCTTGGGGTCGTACCCACATTTCGACAAAAAATTCGTGTTTACTATTCGGAGGTAGTCCTAAAAGCTGTTCCATACGTAAGGCTACTTTTTCTTTTCCGTACTGAATAGCATAATTTTGGGCAAACTTTCGCAGTTGCGGGGCAAGCGTGAGCCAAACTATCCTCTCGCCGTTTTCATACGTTGGAGATTTCTCAAAATACGTTTTATCCATTACCCAACTCACCGCAAGCACGTATTCTTGGTTGTCTATAGTTTTCCACACCAAATTTGGCGTTTTTTTGTCTATGACCAGCAAGCTATCGCTAATTTCTCTGCTTTCAGGGTAGGCAGCATCTCGCAAGGCATTTTCGTATAGCTCATCTAAAGTCTGTGAGAATAATGGGGGAAGTCCCAGCAAATAGACACAGAAACATAGCACAATTTTTCTCATAGAAAACGATGCTATTCCTTGAAAATAATATTCTCCAGACGGGTCAATCTCTGTAGGAGTTTTGCGTTTTCGAGCTGCATCACGCGCTGGTCTAAGTGGGAAAGACTCTCACTCATCTCTATGAGCCTGCCAAGCGCATCGCTCACTTTTCCCAAAGTAGCCTCCACAGATTCTACTCGGTCGAGCATACGCATCATTATTTTGCTATTATCTACCAAGATGTTCTCAATACGCTCGAATCGCTGCCCTTGTGAGGAGAGAGAATTTTCTATTTGCTCTAATCTCTCATTGGTAATTATCTGATTATCAGCAATCCTATCTACTTTTCGGAGTAGTTCGGAAAAAATTTCTAAATCGTTAGTATTCATGTCTATAGTGTGGTATTAAAAGTTTATTTTGGAAAAACTCACTAACATAACTACCTATTTTCAAAGTAGTAAACTCTGAAACGGCATAACAGTTCGCAAGTTTACTACTTTCTCTGATGCTACTTTTTAGGCTTCAAAGCCTTCATTTGGGCATCATCAAGACCGTCCAGACCTTTTTCGATGAGTTCGCTCGCCAAGTCGACGATGTTTGGCTTATCACCTGTTCTCTCCATCACCTCTATTTGTTTTTTTAAAAGAGCAGTGTGTGTGTCTTCCTTAATTTTAATTCCTTTGATTTTCATAAAAAATAAATTTAAAATTTAAAAATATTTGACTTTGTGTGAGTTAAGCTGTTTTACATATTTTTTAATATCCTTTGAACACAAAAATATAACTTTTATTTTCAAAAATAAAAAAATTTTGCACTTTTTATTTTTAAACTATGAAATATTTAACAATAAGAGATAGGGTACAAAGAATAATTTATATTTAAACATCTTTATATTAAAAAGTTTAACTTAAAAAAAACAAAAAAAACTTTAAAGAAAATTTTTAAATTAAAAGTATTTCTTTTAATTTTGTTTTTATATTATCTAATAAACTATTTAACTATGTTTTTATAGTGATAAGTAATAGAAAAAATAAAAGCGGTTCGCCATTGCAATACATTTACCCGATTCGACATTCCGATTTAGGCGAATTGTTGATAAAGTAAGCAATACTTATTAATCGTTGGTGTAAGTGTGTATGATTTCATAACACATAAAAATTCATATCTAATTAAGCCTTTAAAACAGTCTTTGCATATATGCCAAAGGGGTGTTAGGTGTTTATATGTGTGTAAGATTTTATAACACTTTGTTTTTAGTGCGTGCAAAAGTGCTTATTTTGGATAGCCGAAGGCATAGCTCGGCACGTCTTTTTTGTGTAAGAATTTATAACGGAAATAAGTTACAATAATGCGATGAAGCCGTTGATTTATAGCGAATGTGTGCGAAAAAGTATAAGAAAATAACCCAAAATTACCATGTCAAAGTTCAGCACTTATTTTTCCAAATTCTCGGCGAAAGCCCCTTCACAGATACATCAGCCCAATCAGTTTGCTGAAACTTCGCGTCAAAGCAAAGAATTAGGGTATTATGAGGAAGCAATCCGCGACCTTGAAGCTGCTCCTTATGCAGTGAGCTACCGCTTTGTTTTCATTTTAGCCAAACTTTATGCAAATGCCTATCACATCATCTCGGCATTGCTTGGCTTGGCTTGCGTTTACCTATTGGTGAATATTTTTGTAGGTTTCGAGAGTATGCCAAAAGGCGTAAACCCTATCGTGCTATGGACGATGGCAGTTTTGCTCGGCATCTTACTGATTGTTCTGCTCATAGGGATAGAGATGGTCAAAGGGAATTTGGCAAATACACTCTTCAGAAACAAAGCCATTAGGGTCGGCAATAAGTCTATGACTACCATAGGTTTAGTAGGTATGATGTCTGTGAGTATCCTTATTTCGGCAATAGGCGGGGCAGTAGTAAGCCTGAAAACCAGCGATAAAACCATCGATATCAGACAGTCTTATTTATCCCAATCTGACAGCATAAAAAGTTATTATCAAGCCAAAATAAAAGCCCTGCAAACAGAAATAAATGCGGCTAACGCGCTCAAAGCAAGTAGGTTAAAACGCTCGCCAATGTGGGGGCTTACCAAAGAAGAAAGCAATACGCTCAATCACAACAAGACACAATTAGCCTCTTTGGAACAATCTTTTCAAAATAATCTATTGGGGCTAAAATCTGGCTATCAGGAAGATTTGACCAAAAACTTGGTGCAAGGCACAAATGCGGCTTGGGTAGTAGCAGGTATTGTATTTGTTTTGGAAATATTACTGCTATGGGCGTACAGCTTTCTGTGGGAATATCGGGCAGAGGCAAAGGCAGAGGCGATAAACTTCCATGTGTTGGAAATAGAGAGGAAACAAGCATTGAAAAACACAGCAACTACCGACAAAACAGTAGAAAAAATGGCTGAAGAGTATGAAAAAATGCGTGAATTATTGCAACAAGCGGTTGGCGGGCAGCAAAATTTTCAAATTATGAATAACCATACGCCTACGCCACAAAAGGTAGGCTACAGATTTGGGATGCAAAAGGCAAATGATGAGATAGACTTGCCCAAAAATAAGCAAGCATTTGTAATAGGGGAAGGAAATAGAATCTGTATGCACTGCGGCACTCCATACGAATACAGGATACATAATCAGAAATACTGCACAGAAAAATGCAGGGTAGAGGCTTGGCAACAAAAAACGGGAAAAGTGCTTAAAAAAACCAAAAGAGATGAGTAAGTTCAAATACCTTTTATATCTTTGAAACCTAAGTTGCACAAGACGGTCTGCACCGCAGGTCTGACCGTTAAAAAAAAAATCATAATCTTATGAAAAAAATATGCTTATTCCTTCTGTTCCTTACTACTTTTTCCGTAGCAGTTTTTGCCCAAAGTAAAGAAGAGCAAGCTATTATACAGCTTGATAGACAGCGTTTTGATGCACAAATAGGCAAAGACACTACTGCTTTAAATTTGCTACTTGCTAATGACCTCATCTATACACATTCGAGCGCACTCATAGAAAATAAGCAAGAGTTTGTAAAGAAAATAGGCAATAAGCAATGGGACTATCGTGAAGTAAACATAGAAAAAGTGCAAGCCCGAATTTATCATAAAAATACAGCAGTGATTAATGGAACGGCAAAGATAAACCTTTGGCAAACAGATAAAATGATGACTATTTACCTCACCTACACCGACATTTGGGTAAAACAAAAAGGCAAGTGGCAGATGGTAAGTTGGCAATCTACAAGAATTAACTAATGACAATTTGTTTTTCTGAAAAATTACTTATATTTGACAAATAGAAGCCAAATTTTTTGAGAAAATTTATAGCAATCGGTTTAATATTTCTTCTGATTTACAATCAGTTAGGACACTACTTAGTGCTGATTTACCAGCAAAAAGTAGCTTCTAATTCTTTTTCTCAATCTTTAGCCCAAGACGATATTCCCGATGATGACCTTTTCATTATCAAGATTCCCGTTTCTCTTTACTTACCTGCAAAAAACACTGAATTTGAGCCTGTAAAAGGTAGTTTTGAGCATAAAGGAAAGTTTTATGATATGGTAAAACGCAAAGTAGAAAAAGATACACTTTACATCTATTGTGCAAATAACCATCACAAAGAAAATTTGGCGGCACAACTTGCAGACTATGTAAAAAGCTATGTCATTGACTTTGACAATCAAAATAGCAACAATCAAGGTCAGAAATTACTAAAAACTTTTGCCAAAGAATTTTTAGTTGTTTCTTCTTTTAAATTTCTTTCAATCTTCCAGTTTACAAATAGTGAAAAAAATGTGAATTTTAGCGATTTCTTTCCCGCTATGCCCCTAATTGCTATATCTTCTCCTCCTCCCGAAGTAGCTTAAATTTCCGTAGAATGGGCTTCAGCCCGTTTTGTAAACACGTATTTTATTGCTTAAACGACTGTAGAACGGACTTTAGTCCGTTTTATAAGCAAGCATTTTATTGCTTAAACAAGTTAGAACGGGCTAAAGCCCGTTCTACAGTTGCTTTTCGAGCAACAAACCTTATCCCTATTTATCATTTTCTAAAAAATATGAATCTTATGAAAAAATTAATATACGCTATCAGTTTTATTTTGTTAATCATCTCTCTTTCAACCCTATCCTACGGGCAGGGCTGTGTTGCTATTCGTCCCGGGGGCGTTTGTTCGCTTGGCGGAGGCAACTATAACAATAATGGCTTGCTACAGAAAGGGCAGTGGCAAGTAGCTGCAACCTACCGCTATTTCCAATCCTACAAGCACTACAAAGGAGATGTGGAGCAGACTGAAAGGGTAACAAACGGTACTCAAGTCATTAATATTTCCAATTCTATAGATTTCAATCTCACGTATGCACTCAATAATCGTCTTTCTTTTTCTCTGAATTTGCCACTTATCAGCTATGACCGCAGTTCACTTTATGAGCATTACGGGAATAGCATAACGGCTAATCCCAATCAGAATCGTTTTAATACGGGAGCAAAAGGCATCGGCGATATCAGATTATCAGCATCTTATTGGTTATTTGACCCTGAAAAAGCCATGAATGGAAACATTGCAATAGGTATAGGCATCAAAGCACCTTCGGGAAACTACAACGTAAAAGATGAATTTCATAGCCGATTAAAAGATGGGAAAGACTCTATCACCATTCGTCCCGTTGACCAGTCTATTCAACTTGGCGATGGCGGTTGGGGTATTAGCTTAGAAGTGCAAGCCTTCCAAAAATTATTTAATAGGGCTTCTCTTTATTTTAATGGTTTTTACCTTTCAAATCCGAAAAACGTAAATAGTACGCTCACCAGAGGCACTTTGCAGGGAGCAGACCCGCTCATTGCTTATCATTCCGTTGCCGACCAGTTTGCCCTACGATTAGGGATAAACTACCAACCTTTTGCATCAAAGAATTTATTTATCAGCTTGGGTGGGCGTTTGGAGGGAATTCCTTCTCACGATTTGATTGGCAAAAGTGAAGGCTTTCGCCGACCGGGTTATATTATTTCCATAGAGCCAAGCGTGATGTATATGCAAGGAAAAACATCATTCGTTTTGAGCGTACCTACTGCACTTTATAGAAATAGGACAAAAAGTGTTTACGATTTGGCTGACCCAAAAGGAGAAAGACATGGCGATGCAGCTTTTGCAGATTATTTGATTAACGCAAGTATTATTCACAGATTTTAAAACCTTAATGCCATGAAAATAAATTACTTAAATAAATACAAGTTAGTAGCTTGTATTCATTCTTGTGCGGTTATGCTTACTTTATTTGTGTTTTTAACTATCAGTAAAGCACAAGCGCAAACCTTTACAGATGGACAAATGATGGGTAAAGGGCTTTTCTGCGGCGGCTTGAGCTATACGCATGAGAGTTGGAAAAACTATTGGGAAGGCACACTGAAACGTGAAAATCTCAATTTGGGAACAGTAAGCACACAAAATATAGCTGTTATGGGGGCTTTAGGTATCAATAAGAATATCAATGTGATGTTCATGCTACCTTACGTTTGGACAAAAGCAAGTGCAGGAACGCTTGTGGGTATGAATGGCTTACAAGATATTTCTATTGGCTTCAAATACAGACCTATAGACTTAAAATCGGACTTCGGCAGATTTACCCTCATGGCAGTTGGTGCATTTTCCGCCCCTATGAGTAGCTACACCGCAGATTTTTTACCGCTTTCCATTGGTTTAGAATCAAAAACACTTTCAGGAAGACTTATTGCCCACTATCGCCTCAAAAATGGCATTTTTGCTACTGCACAGGGCGGTTATGTTTGGCGCAGTAATATCACGATTGATAGAACTTCCTACTATACAGACGGTCAGCAATTCCGCACAGACCAAGTGCAAATGCCTAATCTCATGCACTTTACAGCAAGGACGGGCTATATGCAAGACCATTTGATTTTGGAAGCCTTTTTTGAAAACATGAATACGCTTGGCGGTGGAGATATTAGGCGAAATGATATGCCTTTCCCTTCTAATAAAATGATTTTCAGCAAAGTAGGAATCATGGGAACGTACAGACCAAAAGGCTTAAAAGGTTTAGGGTTTATACTTAGCGCAAGTACCACGCTTTCAGGTAGAAACGTAGGGAAGTCGGATAATCTCACTGCTTCACTTTTATACATTTTCAAAGGCTGGAAAGTAATTGAACAAAAATAACCGCCCCAACCCTTCCCCAGAGGAGAAGGGAGTTAAAATGTTGATTATCAAAAAGTCTTTCCCCTCTGGGGAAAGATTTAGATAGGGGCAAAAAGACGAATAAAAAAGTCTAATTACTAATTAGTTCACAAATTTACAAAATCTAATTTTATTTTTTGGAAAAATAACTGATAATGAAAACATTACTAAGTTTATTGATACTACTATTGATTCCTTTTTTGAGCCTGTATGCCCAAAAAAGAGAAGTATTAGACGAGCAATTTCTTCTAAAACAACTAATCATTCATCAGAAAGGTGTATGTAGCTGTGCTATAAAGTATCATAAGACTTTAGATAATTTTGCCTCCATCAGCGGTCGCCTAAATGCCAAAATCGATACCACAAAGTATTTTTTCCAATTTGGCAAAGTCTATCAGCAAATCGGAGGGCATCAGTTTTCCATCAAAAACAAAGATAATTAGACTTTGTAAAGTGTGTAGCGTCTGAATAATTCAAAATCAACTTGTTAAGAAAATCGCACATATTAAAATTAAGATGAAACATATACTCATTTTTATTTTGCTCATATTCAGTTTTTTAGCTGTATTTGCTCAAAAGAATGATAGTCTTAAAACTAAATTTCTCAAAGAAGTTACGGTAAAAGACTATCGCTTGCCAGCGCAAAAAATAACGCAGCTTCCTGATGTGCAGCATACTTTTATTTTTGGAGGTAAAAAGAGTGAAGTAATTAATATTCAATCTCTTAATGCAAATATTGCAGAGAAAACAGGTAGGCAGATTTTTGCGAAAATTGCAGGTGTATTCGTCTATGACATGGATGGAAGTGGTAACCAAGTCAATATCTCTACCAGAGGGCTTGACCCACACCGAAGCTGGGAAATGAATATCAGGCACAACGGAACTATCACAAATTCAGATATGTACGGTTATCCTGCCAGCCACTACAGCCCACCAATGGAATCTATCCAAAAAGTGGAGTTGGTCAGAGGGACAGGCTCTTTGCAGTATGGGGCGCAGTTTGGCGGCATGGTAAACTATCAAAGCAAGCAAGCAGATAGCACCAAAAAGATTGGTTTTGAGGGTATTAATACTGTTGGTTCTTTTGGTTTGCGAAGCTCTTACAATGCTATCGGGGGCAAAGTTGGGAAGTTAAGCTATTATGCTTATTTCCACAAAAGAGTTTCTGATGGTTACAGGGATAATGGTCGTTCTGATTCGGAAAGTCAATTTGTGAGCCTTACTTACAAGCCTAACAGCAAGCTAACACTGAAAGCAGAGTTGGGACACAGTATTTATCTTTACCAACTTGCGGGGCAACTCACTGACAAAATATTTGAGGAAAATCCCAGACAATCAAGTCGTTTCCGAAATTGGTATAGTCCAGATATTTATTTGCCTTCTTTTTCTTTGCTTTGGCAGGTAAGCAAAAATACGAAAATTAGCCTCACTACTTCGGCAGTTCTGGGCTTCAGAAATAGCGTGATTTGGGATAGGTTTGCCAATGTGAAAGATACAATTAACCAACTTACAAAGGATTACAACGCTCGCCAAGTAGATATTGACAATTTCAATAGCTATACTTCCGAATTGCGAATTTTGCAGCATTACAAAATAAAAAATGTAAGTGCTTATTTTTCAAGCGGTTTGCAATACATGAACAACGATTTGCACCGAAGACAACAAGGCAAAGGAACAACAGGTAGCGATTTTGATTTGTCAGTAACAGAGCCAAATTTTGGACGTGATTTGCATTATAAAACACAAAATATTGCATTTTTTGTCGAAAATGTATTTAAAATTGGCAAGAAGCTCTCTCTTACGCAAGGTTTTAGGCTTGAAAACGGGGCTACAAACATGACAGGTTATATCAGTTACTTGGATTCGAAGGACGTGCCAAATCAAATCAAGCATCATTTTCCTTTGTTTGGCTTTTCTGCCCAATACCAAATCGATAGCAAAAATCAATTTTATGCAGGTTTTTCGCAAGCCTATCGCCCTGTGATTTTCAAAGACATTATTCCCGCTTCTATTTTAGAGAAAGCGGATAAAAATTTGAAAAATGCGTATGGCTACAATGCTGAAATAGGTTTCCGAGGCGAAATTTTTGGGAAAATAAAGTACGATATTACCGCTTTCCAACTGATTTATCAAAATCGCTTGGGTAGCTTGGCACTCATAGACGAAAACGGCAATTCGTACATTTATAGAACCAACATTGGTAACTCTCAAACTATTGGTATTGAGAGTCTTGTAGAATGGCAGGTAGCCCAAACCGAAGATTTATCTTTGTCCGCTTTTAGCTCAACTGCCTATTTTCAAGCTAAATATACTTCGGGAAACTTGATAAAAGGCAAAGAAAATCAGCCCATTAAGGGAAATTGGTTAGAAGGCGTACCGCAATGGACAAGCCGAAATGGTGTAAATTTTTCTTGTAAAAATTTATCTATATCATTGCTTTACAGCTATGTAGGAAAAAGTTATGCTGATGCTTTTAATACAGAAACGCCTTCGGCAAATGGGGCGGTTGGGCTTGTTCCGTCTTATGGAATTTTGGATTGGAATATGTCCTATTATCTCAAAAAGTTTACTTTCAGGTTGGGGTTAAATAACTTACTTGATAAGCAGTATTTTACAAAACGCCCTACTTTTTACCCCGGTGCAGGCATTTGGAGTTCTGATGGCAGGGGAATCACATTTTCATTAGGCTTTAAAATATAAAAACAAAAACACTTTACAAATATGAAAACAGTCATAAAAAAAATAGTTGTTATACTTTTATTTCTTTCTTTTAGCACTGCTTGCGATAAAAGCATCACAGAAAAAGAAGACCTACAAGCCTTTTTACCCTCAAGTACAGACCAACAAGCAGCAAATTGGAAAACTGTAGTCTTGACAAACGCCAGCGAATTTGCAATTGCCGAGCCTGCCTCCGTGCAGTCTGCGGAATACAAAAACGAATTGGCACAGCTAAAAATGACCGTGAGCCAACTCACTGATAAGCAAAGAGAAGCGGTCAGATACTGGAGCGGCGGAGCTACTATTCGCTGGAATCAAATCATGCGGGAGTTGGTAGCTAAGTACAATCTGCCTCCTTATCAAAACGAGGACGGTACTTATCCGATTCCGAGCGCGGCAAATCCTTTGGCTTATCCACTTTTCCCGTTTGCCAATCCGCCTTATGCAGCGCGTGCTTATGCTTATGTGAGTGTGGCGCAGTACGATGCGCTGGTAGCGGCTTGGAGCTACAAATTTAAGTACAATCGCCCTGCCCCTTCGCAAACGGACAGCAGCATTCAGCCTTTAGTACCTGTAAGTCAGCTACCTTCCTATCCTTCTGAAGATGCAGTCATTGCTTCAGTTACATTGGAATTAATGAAACTATTATTCCCAGGAGAAGTAGATTTTTTGACGCAAAAAGCGGCAGAATGTAAAAATTATGCGCTTTGGGCAGGAAAAAATACCATTAGCGACCTCAATGCAGGTGAAGTTTTAGGCAAAGCAGTGGCACAGAAAGTAATTACGAGAGCAAGAGCAGACGGAGCAGGGCAAGCAGTAGGCAATCCAGAACTTTGGAAAGCCTTAGAAACCAATACTTCTGCAAAAGGCGAAATAGCATGGAAAAGTTTGGAAACGCCCGAAAGACCGCCTATGCTACCTAATTTTGGCAAGGTAAAAACGTGGACTTTTGGGGCAGAAGAAGTTATAAAACTTCGACCAGAACCACCTCCATCTACTAATTCAGCCCAAATGAAACAAGAATTAGAAGAAGTGAAATGGTACGCAGACAACTTAACCGCAGAAAGACGCAAAATAGTACATTTTTGGGCTGATGGTGCAGGCACTTATACGCCTCCTGGGCATTGGAACGCCATAGCTACCGATTTGATAGTGAAGGAAAAAATGAGTGAGATGCGTACCGCTCGTACCTTTGTGCTGCTTAATATGGGGCTTATGGATGCTGCTGTTTGCTGCTGGGATACTAAAAACTATTACTTTAACCCACGCCCCTCTCAGTTGGATAAAAGTATTAAAACAGGCACAGGCGTACCCAATTTCCCTGCCTATACATCAGGACATTCTACATTTTCGGGCTGTGCTGCCAATATATTAGGTTATATTTTCCCAAGCGAAAACAGTACTTTACAAAAAATGGCAGAGGAAGCCTCTATGTCAAGACTTTACGGAGCTATTCACTATCGAAGTGATTGTACTGTCGGTTTACGCTGTGGCAGAAATATTGGAGATTACGCCATAAAAACAGGAAAAATTTTAGGAGAATAATTCAAAAAATAATAATTTATTAAAACTTTCGTTATATTTGTGAAAGTTTAAAAGTGATACGCAGACTTCCTACAATCCTTTGGGTGTAGGAAGTCTTTTTTTGGGAGGAGGTTCAACAAGTAATTAAACCGTTATTTTTTATCCACAAATACATAACTTTTTGATTATAAATGCAATAAACCATTATATATTTTTACACATTACCAATTTAAAGTAATACTTTAAGTTATAACTTTCCAAAAAATTCTTCATTTTATTTCTATTCTCCGAAGTAATCAGAACATAAAACCGTTATTTTTTTGTACACGAGCCTTATTTATATATTTTTACCTACTTTTTTGGCAAAAATCTGCTCCTATTGCTTATCAAAAATTAAAAAACATAGTATCCGTTATATTTTCTCACACGTTTTGGCGAAGAATTAATATTTCAACAATATCCATTATTTTTTCTTACACGTTTGTAAAATAAGTAGAAGTCTCTTGGAATAATACTATTTTATCTGTTTTCTGCATTTGAGAAACGGTTATATTGCATTACACACAATCTATTATTTCCATTATAATTTCTTACACTTCTGCTTGTCAGACCGTTATAAAAAAATACACTTATCGGCAGTTACAGTTATAATTTCTTACACTTCTGCTTGTCAGACCGTTATAAAAAAATACATCTCGTGTTATAAGTTCTTACACACTATGCAATATCAATTATAAATTACTACACATCAGCAAGAATCCGTTATTTTTAATTACACATCACACAAAAAAAAACAGGCGTTTTTTACTTAAAAACGCCTGTTTTTTTTAGAATCCGTTATTTTTAATTACACCCTATAATATAGCTTAAATATATTTAGTAATGTATAGCGGTTTTTTGGGTATTTCTACCTCTAACTCATTTTGATGTATTAATAAATTGCAATTTTACTTGGTATTTGAATGTAGCTCGTGAGAAAGTATAAACTGTAAGGAGGCACAAAACAAAAAGCCTCAAAAATAAATTTATTTTTGAGAAAGAATGGCACTGAGTTGTCGGTAACTACCTTATTCCTCGCAGGTTGCTCCGCAGCAGAGCCTGTTGCGCTTCAAGTAGTGCAACAAAGTTAGTAATTGGTAAGAGAAAAACAAATTCTATTGCTGATTTATGTCAAAATTTTGCTTGTGTAGGAGAATATAACGGGTAATTGATGTTTTCTTCAAAAGCATCAATTTGTTTAATCTTTAAATCCTTTTTGACTATGAAATTAAACATCATAACTATCTTGATTATTAATAATTTAGAATAAATATAAATTACTAAATTCATTTTGTTTTTCTTGATTTTTAGGTAAGAAATTTAGTAGTATTGTCCTTACAAAAATCCTAGTTTTTCATGATTTAATTAAAACATAGTAAATATGGCAAATGTACTCTGGTTACAAGGAGGGGCGTGTAGTGGTAATACCATGTCCTTCTTAAATGCCGAAGAACCTACTGTAATAGAATTAGTTACAGATTTTGGTGTAAATATCCTTTGGCACCCCTCAATAGGCTTAGAAATTGGGGAACAAGTTACTGACTTGATGAATGACCTCATCAAAGGCAAACAGCAGTTAGACATCTTGGTCTATGAAGGTTCTATTATCGAAGGTCCGAAAGGCACAGGTACAATGAACTACTTTTGCGACCGCCCAATGAAAGATTGGATAAAAGAACTGTCGGGCGTAGCTGCTTATGTGGTAGCTATCGGTGATTGTGCTACATGGGGAGGTATTCCCGCTGTCCCTCCGAACCCAAGTGAATCTACAGGTATGCAGTTTCACAAGAAAAAATTAGGTGGTTTTTTGGGCGCAAATTACAAATCTAAAGGAGGCTTGCCAGTCATCAATATTCCGGGTTGCCCTGCCCACCCCGATTGGATTACCCAAATCTTAGTAGCCATTTCTACAGGCAGAATCAAAGACGTTTTAGTAGATGAATATCACCGTCCTAAAACATTTTTTACTGATTTTGTGCAGACAGGTTGCCCTAACGTAAATAATTTTGCTCAAAAAATAGATGGTCATTTCGGTAAAAGAGGCGGTTGCTTATTCTATGAAGTAGGCTGCCGAGGTCCTATGACAAGGGCAAGTTGCAACCGTATTCTTTGGAATCGTCAGTCAAGCAAAACGCGTGTTAATCACCCCTGCTTAGGCTGTACGGAACCAGGCTTCCCTCACCATGACTTGGTAAAAGGTAGCGTGTTTAAAGCATTAAAATATGCAGGCATATTCCCTCAAGATGTACCGACAGGAGAAAGTAAACTAAAATACTATATGCGTGCAGGTTGGGAAAAAATACTTCCTTCCAACAGAGCAATTCAAGAAACCTCTAAATAAATCAAAAAATTATGACAGCGATTGTTAAAGAACTCAATATATCTCCCGTAGGGCGTGTAGAGGGCGATTTGGACGTAAAAGTCTATATGGAAAATGGCGTAGTAACACGCGCACATACACAAGCCGCTATGTTTAGAGGCTTCGAGAAAATTATGCAAGGCAAAGACCCACAATCTGGTTTGATTGTTACGCCTCGTATTTGCGGTATTTGTGGTGGCTCACATTTATACTGTGCCTCATCAGCCTTAGATACCGCATGGAAAACACAACTTACACCTAACGCACTCTTACTAAGAGCAATAGGACAAGCTACAGAAACAATACAAAGTATTCCTCGTTGGTTTTATGCTATTTTTGCAACAGACTTAGCTAACAAAAAGTTTGCTAATAAACCACTTTACCCCGAAGTAGTAAAGCGTTTTGCCGCTTATGTAGGTACTTCTTTCCAATCGGGTGTCGTAGCAAGCGGCAGACCTGTAGAAGTATATGCTATTTTCGGCGGACAGTGGCCTCACTCAAGCTATATGGTGCCGGGTGGCGTAATGTCTGCCCCAACTCTAAAAGATATTACTCGCGCTCATGCGATTATGAACCAATTTAGGCACGATTGGCTCGAAACTACTTGGCTCGGTTGCTCCATAGAACGCTACCTGCGAATCAAATCTTGGGACAACCTCATGGCTTGGGTAGAAGAAAACGAATCTCAACGCAATAGCGATTTAGGGTTGTTCATTCGTGCAAGCATACAGTTTGGCTTAGACAAATTTGGGCAAGGTGTAGGGAAATTTTTGGCAAATGGTACATACTTACACAAAGATTTATACAATAAACCAACTATAGAAGGTCGTAATCAAGCACTTATCTCTTCGAGTGGTTTCTTTGATGGCAAAAACTATCACGCTTTTGACCATAAGCAAGTGATGGAACACGTAAAGCACTCTTGGTATGAAAATGTACCTGCGGCGCACCCTTGGGCAGAGCCTATGCCTACGCCGTTAGAGTCTCAAAACTTGATAAATACCAATTTTGATAGTAAATATAGCTGGGCAAAAGCACCAAGATACATGGGAAGTGCAGCCGAAGCGGGACCTCTTTCGAGGGTAATAATGAATGCCAATCCCGCTAACCTTCCTCACCAAATCCAAGACCCTCTTTTTGGAGATATTATGCAAAAAATGGGTCCAAGCGTATTCACTCGTTCTTTGGCGCGCGTGCATGAAGCACCAAGGCTATACGAAATGATTAATCAGTGGCTCACCCAAATTGACTTGGACGGACAGTTTTATATCAAGCCCGAAGAAAGAGATGGGCAGGGTTTCGGGGCTACAGAAGCGGCTCGCGGCGCATTGGCTCATTGGATAGAAATAGAAAATGGCGTAATTAAAAACTACCAAGTCATCGCCCCAACTACTTGGAATGTGGGACCAAATGACGAAGCAGGAAACCCCGGACCAATAGAGGCAGCACTTACAGGCATAGAAATCGAAGACCCACATGACCCCGTAGAAGTAGGTATGGTGGCGCGTTCATTTGACTCTTGTTTAGTATGTACTGTTCATGCGCATGATGGCAAAAATGGACAAGAACTTACAAGTTTCAAACTCTAATGACAAAAACAGCCATCATGGGGTTTGGAAATCCTGTCCGCAGTGATGACGTTGCTGGTGTTTATGTGATTGAGCAATTAAAGAAAGAACTTCAAAATAATGCGGAGGTTTCCCTGCTTGATATGGGAACTTCCGCATTTGAAGTCCTTTTCCAGCTCAAAGGGCATCAGCGCATTATCATTGTCGACTCGGTCATTAACTCTAACGAGCCTGTAGGCACTCTTTTCAAACTACCAGCAAGCGAAGTAGAGGGTGCTATCGAGGATAATCCTTTGGTATTCCTGCACAGTTTGAAGTGGAATCAAGCCCTATCTTATGCCAAGAAAATATTGAAAGAGGACTATCCCTCTGATATTCAGGTATATTTGATAGCCATCGAAAACATAAAATTAGAAGTACAAATCAGCGAAGAAGTCAAAAACGCAGGCGATAAGGTAGTAAATTTGATAAAACTTGACATTCAAAATTTATAATTCATCATTTGCTATGTTTATACCTCCAAAAAAATATTTGACACAGCTTGCAGAAGAAAAAAATGCAACCATTGGGAAAGTGTATCTGAAAAACACGCACCTAATCATCGCTGATGAAATTGCAAATGATATTTTCGAGAATGTAAACCACGTTTATATTTCCTATAAGCCAGACGTAAAACGCTTATTTATTGTGCCTAATTCAGATGAAGTTTTCCGAAAACTGCATGACCCTTCTCAACAAATGATAAAAGAGAGGACTCATCAGAATGAAAAGAGTATTGCTTTACAAGAAATATTGATAGACAATGAGTTAGCCAATACCGACCGCAATATGGAATACGAAATCAGAGGAAATAAAAAAATGCTTGTCATACAATTTTGAAAAAAAATGGATTTACTATTTTCCAAAGAAAGCAAAGGTTATTTATCAGACTTGAGTTTTATTAAAGAAGGCAAATGGCTCAAAGACAGCGAAGTACGCTATTATATTTCTTTCCGAAACGGAAGATGGTACTTGTCAATGCTTTATATTTGGATAGAGAATCCATTACAATTTATGAGTAGATTCATAGACCACTACGATTCGGAAAGGAAAGCAACAACTTATGCCGAACTTTTCCAACGTGGCATACGAAAAGACGCAAAAGGAACGCTAAAAGTAAAAAGTAATCATGCTATTTCTATATGTTTCAACTGAACAGTTCACTACTGTTCGCCAATTCATCGAGTCGGAAAATCGCTTAAATGAAGTCGTAGATTTACAACCAATTAGTGAAAAAAATAATACCGATAATACATCTTTAATCATTGAAAATCAGACAATTTGTATTGGTTTGGACTGGTATAATCAGTTACCACCGTACCTATTTTCAAATAAGATTGTTTTCAAAAAAGAAACCTTATTAGGCATGGCATTTGGCTTGCTTGGCAACTATGAAAAAACTTGGGAATATCTTACAGATGAGCCTCAATTATTAAAAGACTGGGATATTTCTGTACGTTTGTTACAAAGCTATCCCATTGATTGGCAGGATTTTACCGCCGAACTTACGGAAAACAAGAGCTATGAAAATTACCGAGCTAATCACAATGCCGCCATTATCAGACACTACGTTTATACGGAAAATCCTGATACCATCGATAGTATTGAAAACTATTACCAAAAGGCAATAGAAAGTGCTGATAATATTGATTACAAGGCATTTACAGCAAAGCATTTTGCTACTTTTCTTTTAGACGCAGAAAAATTAGATGCAGCAGAAATTTTGTTGGAAAAAACACTTTTAGAAACGCCACAAGAAGATACAAAATTCGCGCTTAAATCTGTATTAGTCAGTGTCTTAATAAAAAAATTGGTTGTTCCTTATGACAAAAAATTAGTCGAAAATTTGAAAAAACACTTATGGGAAACTTTCCAATTTTACGAACAAAAAGGTAAAAAAGCAGAAGCAGGAATGTTATTAATTGATGCTTCTTTTGTTGCCAATATCGAAAATAGCTTTTCAGAATCTTTGGGCTATATCAGCAAGGCAATCAAATATTTAGAGGAAGAAAATCTGACTGCAATGGTTGGAAATGCCCTATTACGCAAGGGAACTTTGCTTTACACATGGTCTAAAAATGGCAATCCTCAATTTTATCGTCCCGCTTTGGAGGCTTTCCAAGAAGCCTTGCGGATTTTTGATAGAGAAAATGCGCCTGACGTTTTTGCTGACATACACCACAGTTTGGCAGTATTATACGCCGAAATGCCTGACGAGGATAAAAAACGCAGCGTTTGGGCTGCACTTTCTTCTACTTCTTTCAAAGAATCATTAAATTTTTACACAAAAGAGAATTATCCCTATGAATACGCCATGATTTGTAATAATTATGCCAATGCAATGACTAATTATCCGCAAATGAAAAAAGCAGATAACTACCAGAAAGCCATAGAGTTATATGAGGAAGCACTAAATATTCGTACTCCAAAACATTTTCCTTACGAACGTGCCTTGACCCTGATTAATTACTTAGAGGCAAATTGGTTAGTGGGTAACGAAGAGGAAAGTTTTAACCAAGCGAGGTACGAAGAAATGCTAAATAAAGCACTGGAAATAAAGCACTTAGTAAATGATGAAAAGTTAATAGCAGAGGCAGAAAGGCATTTGAAAGATTTAGCAAAATTAAAACAAGAACTTTAAAATGCACGAAATATCCTTAGTTCGCAGTATTTTCCGTACCTTAGAGAGCAATTTTTCAGCAGAAGAATTGGAAAAAATCTCTAAAATTGACCTCAAAGTAGGCTTACTTGCCAATGTAGAGCCTATGCTCATGCAGTCCGCTTTCGAGGCAGTCGTGAGTACAGAAGGCAAATTTGAGAAAGTCAAATTAAATATTTTACTTGTACCAATTTTGGTATATTGCAAAGAATGTGATAAATCCAACGAAATCAAGGATTACAAATTCGTTTGCGCCTGCGGAAAACCGAGTAATAACATAGTACAAGGCACTGAATTATTGATAGAAAGAGTACATTTTGACTAAATAAAAAATACAGATATGAGAATGATACGCACTTCAAAAAATATGAGAGGTACTGTCCAATGCGACAATACCACCATGCACCTTTTACAAGCAAATGATTTTGTTGCTGATGCCATTCGCCAAGAAGTAGCAAAACGCAATATCCTCTTAATCAATATAGTATCTTCGGCGGGTAGCGGAAAAACAACGCTTTTGCAGGAAACAGCTCGAAGGCTAAAAGATAAATTGACTATAAAAGTATTGGTAGGCGACCTCGAAACCGAAAGAGATGCAGACCGTATTCGTCAGACAGGTATTGATGCTTTACAAATCGTTACAGGTGGTATCTGCCACTTAGAAGCCCAGATGATTTGGCAAGCAATGCAAAAACTAAATTTGGAAGGTACTGATATTCTGATAATTGAGAATGTAGGCAACTTGGTCTGCCCTGCCTCTTTTGACCTTGGAGAAGACTACAGAGTAACACTTATTGCCACTACCGAAGGTGATGACAAGCCAAAAAAATACCCAAGAATGTTCCTCACAAGTGAAATGATGCTGGTTTCTAAGTCTGATTTGTTGCCATACTTGCCTTTTTCGGTAGAGGCAGTCGTCAAAGATGCTAAAGAAGTAAACCCCGATATTGAACACATGACCGTTTCCAGCACTTCTGGGCAGGGAATAGACGAATGGTGTAACTGGCTGATAGAGAAGGCAAAAGAGAAGAAAGGAATAGAACAAGAGGAGCTATTAGCGGTTTAAAAACAGGAGAAAATATTGTTCAAATGGCGAATAATGAATAATAAAGCAAGCATGACCTTTCATATCCACATTTGCGGACAAGTACAAGGCGTAGGTTTTCGCCCTTTTGTGTATCGTTTGGCGGAGGAAATGAAACTGAAAGGCTATGTAAGCAATGGCAATGACGGGGTGCATATCGAGCTTAGTGCCAAGAGAGAAGTTGCGCTTCATTTTTATGATAAAATACTGAAAGACAGCCCAATACTTGCTAAAATTACAGCTCATTCATTTACAGAAATTCCTAAAAAGTTCTTTGAAAATTTTGAAATTAGGGAAAGCGATACGAAAGCATCGCCCAATTTATTGCTCACGCCTGACGTGGGGCTGTGTGAAGCCTGTAGAAAAGAAATAGTAGATAAAAACAATAGGCGGTATGCTTACGCTTTTACTACTTGTACCAACTGCGGGGTGCGTTATTCTATCATAGAAAGTTTACCTTATGATAGAGAAAATACAAGCATGGAAAAATTTGTGCAATGTACTGATTGTGAGGCAGAATACAACAATCCTTCAGATAGACGTTATTATTCTCAAACCAATTCTTGCCAAACTTGCGGTGTAGAAATGGAGTTAAATCAATCGACATTCAATAGTCAATATTCCTTAATCGATATTCTAAAAGCGTGGACAGAAGGGAAAATTGTAGCTATCAAAGGCATAGGAGGTTATTTGCTCACCTGTGATGCCACTAATCCTTTGGCTATCAATATATTAAGAGAAAGAAAAAATAGACCAACAAAACCTTTTGCACTGATGTATCCAGATTTGGAAACAGTGGCAAAAGATACAGAATTGACAGAAATACAAAAAAGGCTACTAAAAAGTCCAGAATCGCCTATAGTTTTATTGGATACAAAGGAAAATATGCCTTCTGATATTGCCAAAGCGCATATTGCACCAAACTTAAATCAGATAGGCGTTATATTATCTTACACACCTCTTTTTGCCCTGCTTTTGCACGAATTTCAAAAACCAATCGTTGCGACAAGTGGGAATATTAGCCACTCGCCTATCATTTTTGAAGACGAAAAAGCCTTAAAAGACCTCAGTGAGATTGCGGATTTGGTGGTAACAAATAATAGGCAAATCATTGTCCCGCAAGACGATAGCGTTATTTCTACAGACCAATTTGATAATCAAATTATCATTATCAGAAGGTCAAGAGGGTTTGCGCCTACTTTTATTCAGAAAGACTTGATTTTGGGTGAAAATACTGTTTTGGCGATGGGTGCAATGATGAAAAGTACCTTCGCTTTAAGTCATCAAAAAAATATATACATTAGTCAGTATTTAGGTGATTTGGAGAGCTTTGAAACACAAGAAAATTACAAATTGGTCTTAAATCATTTCTTCAAACTCTTTAAAATGAAACCTGATAAAATCATTACTGACAAGCACCCTAATTATTTCTCAACACAATTTGGTAAAGAATTAGCTGAAAAAAAGCAAGTTAGCACAGTAGAAGTGCAACATCATTTGGCACACTTTGCAGCGGTGTTGGGAGAAAACGAATTATTAAAAAGTGAAAAACCAATTTTAGGTGTCATTTGGGACGGTACAGGGGCGGGAGATGACCAAAATATTTGGGGTGGAGAGTTTTTTAGCTACAGAAACCAGCAATTTTCTCGCTCTTCTCATTTCAGCTATTTCCCCTTTATTTTAGGAGATAAAATGCCCAAAGAACCAAGAATATCAGCACTTTGCGCCTCTTTTGGAATAGAAAATATAGATAAAATCTTAGAAAATAAATTTACAAAAACAGAATGGGGAGTTTATCAAAAGTTAATAGAAAAACACCTGCTAAAAACATCAAGCGTAGGGCGAATTTTTGATGCTGTAGCTTCTTTATTAGGTATATCAGACAATACAACTTACGAAGGCGAAGTCGCAATGTATTTGGAAAATATAGCTTATAACTATTTAAAAAAGAATAAGTTAGATAATATTATTTTGATAAAAGAATTAGCTAATTTTAGTGAATTGCCATTATTTTTAGCCAATAATCAGGTTTCTACTCCTGCTATTTTAGGTATAATTATTCGAGATTTACAGCAAAAAAAACCGATTGACTTTATTGCAGTAAAGTTTCATTACTTATTGGTCGAAATTATAAAAAGTGTTTCTATAAAACTGAATATCAATAAAATAGCATTTAGTGGAGGTGTTTTCCAAAATAGATTATTAGTAACTTTAATCAAACAAAGGTTAAGCAAAGAATTTGATTTATATTTTCATAAGCAACTTTCTCCAAATGACGAAAATATATCTTTTGGGCAGTTGGTTATTAATTCATTACAAACATAAAACTCTGAAAATTATGTGTTTAGCAATTCCAGGGAAGATAACTTCCATAGAAAGTAGATATGATGGCTTGGTTCGCATGGCGAAAGTGCTGTTCGGCGGCATTACCAAAGAGGCGAGCCTCGAAATGGTGCCGCAAGCGCAAATAGGTGATTATGTGCTGATTCATGTAGGCGTAGCGATTAGTCTAATAGACGAAGCGGAAGCAAAAAAGACCTTTGAATATCTGGAAGGCATAGGGGAGCTTGAGGAGCTGATGCCTATTAATTAGAAAGTCAAAAAAACCTCAATAAATTGATACACAATGAAATATCTTAGCGAATATAGAAATCCAGAAATGGTAGAAAGATACATTGAGGAAATAGGAAAGATAGCCACAAAAAACTGGACTATCATGGAAGTCTGCGGTGGGCAAACACATAGTTTGGTCAAAAATGGCTTGCTGAACCTGCTCCCTGAAAAAGTACAAATGGTGCATGGACCTGGTTGCCCTGTCTGCGTTACGCCTATTAATTTGATAGACAAAGCAGTCTATCTTGCTGAGGAAAAAGGAGTTATCTTATGTTCTTTTGGCGATATGCTGCGAGTACCTGGGGCAAAGAAAAGTTTATTGGAGGCAAAAGCAAGTGGGGCAGATGTGCGGATTTTGTACTCTCCCTTAGAGGCAGTCAAGTTAGCAAAAGAAAATCCACAGAAGGAGGTCGTATTTTTTGCGGTCGGCTTCGAAACTACTGCCCCTGCCAATGCACTTTCCGTCATTCATGCGCAAAGGGAAGGCTTAAAAAACTACTCTATTCTCACTTCTCATGTATTAGTTCCGCCCGCTATGGAAGCGGTCATCAATGACGAAACGGCTGTTATTCAAGGCTTCTTGGCAGCAGGTCATGTCTGCACTATTGTCGGCATAAGCGAATACTACCCTATAGCAGAAAAATACAATATTCCGATTGTAGTTACAGGTTTTGAGCCTGTAGATTTACTGCAAGGTATCTATATGACCGTCAAGCAGTTAGAAGAAGGTAGGAATGATTTAGAAAACCAATACAGCAGAGTAGTAAAGCCAGAAGGTAATCCTGAAGCTATCAAAGTAATTGAAAAAGTTTTTCAGGTGTGCGACAGAGAATGGCGAGGCATTGGCACAATTCCGAACAGTGGGTACGAACTTCGCCCCGAATTTGCCGAGTTTGATGCCAACATCAAATTTTCTATCAATATCGAAAAAGTAGAGGAAAACAAAGAATGTATTGCAGGTTTGGTACTGAAAGGTGTTAAAAAACCCCATCAATGCCCCCAATTTGGCAAAAAATGTACACCACTTAACCCTTTGGGTGCGCCTATGGTTTCCTCAGAGGGAGCGTGTGCGGCATATTATCATTTTTCACAAATATCGGATTCTGAATAAAAAATTATAAATAGCATACATATAGCATATTAATTACCCAATGGATAATAAGATTCAAATGCAACTTCAATGCCCAATGCCCAAATTGGATTTTGATGTGATTACTTTAGGGCATGGTAGCGGTGGCTTACTTACCAATAGGCTGTTGGATAGTGGCGTTTTTGACCTTCTCAAGAACGATTTGCTCGACGAGAGGCATGATGGCGCATTTTTAAATTTAGAAGGCAGAACCGCTTTTACCACAGATAGTTTCGTGATTTCCCCGATTTTTTTTCCTAATAACAACATTGGTGAGTTAGCCGTGAATGGCACAGTAAACGATTTGGCGATGTGCGGGGCTATTCCTAAGTATTTGTCTTTGAGCTTTATATTGGAAGAAGGACTGACCATGAAAGAATTTTGGGAAGTATTGGTGTCTATCAAATTTGCTTGTGAAAAGGCAGGAGTTCAAGTAGTTACAGGAGATACTAAAGTAGTGGAGAAAGGCAAAGGCGACAAGATTTTTATCAATACCGCAGGCATTGGCACTGTTCACCCGAAAGCAAATATTAGCATAAAAAACATACAAGTAGGTGATAGCGTGATAATTAGCGGGAATGTAGCAACGCATGGCATCGCCATTATGTCCATTCGTGAGGGACTTCGCTTTGATACTGATATTGAAAGCGATACACAGCCTTTGAACCATGCAGTTCTGGCTTTAATAGAAAAATTTGGAACACAAATTCACTTGCTCAAAGACCCAACCAGAGGCGGCATTGCTTCTGTACTCAACGAAATAGCCAGAGATACTAAATTAGGAATTGACTTGGTGCAAAAAAATATTCCGATAGACGAGCAAGTCGAGGGGGCTTGCGAAATTTTGGGGCTTGACCCACTTTATGTAGCCAATGAAGGTGTTTTTATTAGCATCGTAGATAGCTCAATAGCAGAGAATTATGTGCAAATTTTGCAAACTTTACCCGAAGGAAAAAATGCAAAAATCATTGGGAGAATGGTAGAAAATCACCCTAAACAAGTGCTTTTGCAGAGCAATATTGGAGGAAAAAGAGTTGTAAATATGCCTATTGGTGAGCAGTTACCAAGAATTTGTTAGAAAAGATAACGTTAGTATTGATTAGTAAAAAATCAAAAGTAAATATGGAAAACACAAGAAGAAAATTTCTCAATCAATCTGTCAAAATTGCCGCAGGAGCAGGTTTACTTGCTACGCTTCCTGATGAGTTGCTGGCAGCAAAGAAAAAAGTCAGTGCCAATGACAAGGTGCGAGTTGGTCTGATTGGCTGCAAAGGTCAAGGGTGGGCAAACATGAATGCTCATTTCAAAATGCCAGAAATAGAATGTGTTGCGCTTTGTGATGTGGACAAGAATGTTCTCGACCAGCGTACCGCAGAGGCGGAAAAGATACAAGGGAAAAAGCCCAAGCAATATGATGACTACCGTAAACTATTGGATAACAAAGATATAGATGCAGTTATTATTGGTACGCCAGACCACTGGCATACCTTACAGATGATACACGCTTGTGAGGTAGGAAAAGATGTTTTTGTGGAAAAACCCGTTGCTAATACCATCGAGGAGTGTCGCCTCATGGTTGCTGCTGCCAATCGCTACAAACGAGTAGTACAAGTAGGGCAGTGGCAAAGAAGCGGCTATCATTTTGATAATGCCATCAAATACGTTCAATCAGGCAAACTTGGGCAAATTCGCTTGGTAAAAGTATGGGCGTATCAAGGCTGGATGAAATCAGTCCCTGTAGTGCCTGATGCTGATGTGCCTGCGGGTGTGGATTATGATATGTGGCTGGGTCCTGCCACTAAGCGCAAGTTCAACAAAAACCGCTTTCACTTCACTTTCCGTTGGTTTTGGGACTACGCAGGTGGTCTGATGACGGACTGGGGCGTACACCTCATAGACATTGCTTTGGCGGGCATGAACGCCTCTGTGCCTCGCTCGGTAGTGGCACTGGGCGGAAAATTTGCCTATCCTGATGATGCCGCTGAAACCCCTGATACACTCCAAGCAATTTATGAATTTGATAAATTTAGTATGATTTGGGAACACGCAGTAGGTATAGACGGAGGTAATTACGGTCGCAATCATGGCATTGCTTTTATTGGGAATAACGGGACATTAGTCGTGGACAGAGGTGGCTGGGAAATTCTCCCTGAAACTAATGCAGACGACCGAAAAAATCTCATTTACAAAATGGAAAAGCCGCCTTTTCAGCCTCAAGGCGGTGGTTATTTGGACGAACACGCCAAAGACTTTATCAACTGCATAAAGTCCAGAGGTACGCCTAAGTGTAGCATAGAAGTAGGCGCACACGTAGCGACTGTTTGTCAGATGGGAAATATTGCATTTAGAACAGGCAGACGTGTTTTTTGGGACTACACCAAAAATGAATTTGCCGCAGACAGCAAAGCAAATGAACTGATGAAGGCAAATTATCAAAATGGCTGGAAACTGCCCAAGGTGTAAATAATAACGAAAAGTACAATCCAAACCATGCAAAACCTTTTTTCCAATCAAAGACTTTTTAAGGGGGGAGAAAATAATCCGCTACTTGCACCGAGAGGTGTTTTTATAAAAAATGAGATGCTTTTTATCACAGATACAGGGCAGAATCGAGTTTTTATTTGGAAAAAAGTCCCAAAAACTTTATTTCAAGAGCCTGATATTGTGTTAGGACAAATACTAAAAACAAATACAGGTCGCAATGCCAGTGGGGAAGTGTCGGCAAGTAGTTTACAGTATCCATCAGGCATTTGGTCTGATGGAAAAAAATTGATAGTAGCTGATGCTTGGAATCATAGAGTATTGATTTGGAATGCTTTACCTACAGAAGATGGGCAGCCTGCGGACGTAGTTTTGGGGCAGCCCGATTTTGAAAGTAATCTACCAAATGTGAAAGGTATAAGCTCGCCGCCTACTTCGCAGAGTTTGTATTGGTGCTATGGTGTTTGCTCAGATGGAAAATCGCTTTGGATAGCTGACACAGGAAATCGTAGAGTATTGTATTTCAAAGAGATACCTACACATTCTTTTGCTGCTGCTGATGCAGTTATAGGGCAGCCCAATTTTACGGAACGAGATTATGACCCACAAAATGCAGTTTGGGCGTATTCAGTAAAAATCAGTGAAAAAGGTCAAATGGCAATCACAGATACGCAATATTATCGAGTGCTTGTTTGGCATGATTGGCGAACTGCTTTTGCCAATCATGCGGACGTAATTATCGGACAATCAAGTTTTTCTGAAAGTGGACAGAACCAATTTGGCTTGTTCCCTAAGGCAAATACACTAAGTTGGTGCTACGATACTTGTTTTTTTAAAAATGGTATTTTTGTGGCAGATACAGGCAATAGTCGCATTTTGTGGTTTGAAAATTTGCCTAAGGAAAGTAATGTTTCAGCAGATAATTTGATTGGACAAAAAGATTTTACTACGGGAAGTGAAAATTTAGAAACGATTTTAACTACAGAAAATACCATTTATTGGGCTTTTTCAGTAGCAGTAGAAGGTAATTTATTGGCAATAGCCGACACAGGCAATCATAGAGTAATGCTCATAGATTTGGTTTAAAATTCAATATTCAATATTCACGATTCAAAGTTCGACATTCAGCATTTAATATTAACTTTTAGTAAATGGAAACACTCATTCCTTTGTTTTTTGCGGCGGTAGTGGGCTTTCAGCACGCTTTTGAGGCAGACCACTTAGTTGCGGTTAGCAGCATTGTTTCGAAGAGAAATAATACTTTTTTGGCAGTCAAAGACGGTATTTTTTGGGGCTTAGGGCACACTTCCACCATTTTATTAATTGGCTTGCTTATTTTGGTGGGCAAAATAGTGATGCCAGAGCAGGTTTTTTCGTATTTGGAGGCGTGTGTAGGTGTGATGCTGGTTGTTTTGGGCTTGTATAGGCTTTTCAAATTTTTTAAGTACAGAAATAATCATATTCATTTGATAGACGAAGGCAAAAATCATCATTTGGCGTACAGTGTAGGTATGATACATGGCTTGGCGGGTAGCGGGGCAATGATTTTGCTGGTAATGACTGAAATCAAAGAAACTTTTGATAGCATTTTATATCTCTTAATTTTTGGTTTTGGCTCCATAGTCGGAATGTTGATTGCGGCGAGTTTTTTTAGCCTTCCATTCTCCAAACGCTTCGCTAACAATGAGTTAATACAGTCAATTTTAATTCTTACCTCTGCAACTCTGTGCATTATTTTAGGTTTCTTTGTTATTTACGAAAATATTTATGGATAAGGCAACAAGAGAGGAATTGAAAAAATACGACCCAAAAGAACTACTTTTATTTGTTTTGAAACACTACAAAATAGAAGTTTTAAATGAATATGATAAAAAAATAGAGGTCGAGGGCGATTTTACCATCGAGATTGAGGGTGTTCTGCTGTATAAATTGCTTTGGGAAGACATGGTCATTGCGCCTTTTGACGATTTGGACACACTTTGCGCCAATATCAGCATGGAATTAAGTAGGGAGTGAGTATCTATCTCATAAGGCTTATAGATATGGAAATAATAGAAGCCATTGAGAAGGTCGCTAACAGAGGTAAGAAAGTAATGCTTTCTTGGTAAATTTAAGCAAGTTTGCACAACTCTTTTATTTTTATTAAAATTTCATCTAACTGATTGGCTTCCAGAATGATGTTATCATATTTGAGTGGTCTGTGAGCGTATTTATCAGAGGCATAAAATTTATCAGAAAGTTTTACACTCTCAGTCATCATTTCAAAAAAGAAATCATCTAAATTGCTTGCATAACCCAATCTGTAATGTTCCTCGCTAATCAAATATTCTAAAATTAAAGGATAGTCTTTTTCCTCACCTATCTGAAAAAAAATAGGAGTTTTAATGCATTGATAATAAGAAACAAACTGTGCGATTGCGAAATATGGGTACAGCAATAATTGATACGTAATTTTAGCAGTATTTAGGCTTTGCTCCGATCTATCTATTTGCTCTTGTAGCAAATGATGAATCCAGCGTTCTTGGCTAAGGTACTTAATATTCTTCCAAACGCCATGTGAATCTCTGAACTGTAGATTTTCTAAGCGGAGCTTATAATCAAAAACGTATCCCTTTTCACTCAAAATGACATATCCCGGGTAAAAGCAAGTAAAACCATTCTCGATGGCATATTCTATTTCTAAAAACAAGGTGTAATTTCCTAAGCTATACTTTTGATAATCAGCATTATAAAGTCCCAAAATACTAGCTACAGATTGCGAACCTAAATCAAAAAAACTCACAGCAACTAACTTATCTCCGTCGTATATGCAAACTTCGTGTGTATTGAAAACGCTATCAGTATCTCGCGAATAATCATATAAAAAGACAGATAAATTGTCCATGATAAAAATTTCAAACCTTTCTTTTTGCTGCTGATAAAGTTGCTCCCTTGTCGTATCAATATGCTCAATTTTGCGAATGGTATGTGTGAATTTTTGCTTATTTTGTTTGAGTAACTTGCGTGCATTCCTTCCAAATTTGTAGTTTTTCAGTTTTGCACGTATATTGATGACAGAGCCAACAGCATCGTCAATACACAAATACTGCAGCCGAGAAATACTTGACGAAGAGCGAAACCAACCTGCTGCAAGCAAGCGGTCTAAATAAATGGGGGAAAGTGTTTTTAGCTGTCGGACTTCTACAAGCATAAAAGAAACGGGGTTGGTTTTTAATTTCCTAATATATTATAAAATCTTTCTAAGAAGATTTTTGTGAACATTTTGTCTTCCGAGAAATATAAATTTAAGTTGCCTCTATCTGTATCTTCCCAGAAAGTAGGACTTGCAGTTTCTATACGCTTACAAACACTTTCTACAGCATTTTTGAGTTGGATTACATTCATAAACTCCAAGTCAGACATGATATCTCTGATAATTACATCTGCTAAAAAGATAGTTTCTTTTCTTAGGTAATAAAGGGCTAAACCCGTCTGAAGAATCCGAATATTAGTGCTAAAACTTCTATGTTTTACATCTCCCAAATTATCTACTTTTAAGAAAATACTCAAAATTTCTCGTTCCAAATCTTCTGAAACTTGGTTTTCGTGCAGCTTTACAAGCACTCTTTTTAGCTCCCAAGCAAATACATCTACCAAGAAAACAAAAGCATCTTTGGTAAGGCTATGACGATATACCTCGTTAAGGTAGATATTCATATAAGTTGCCCCTTGTTTAATAAGTTCCATATTTGGATAGCTCGCCAAGGCATCAAGGAATTTTCCATAGTAAAAAATAGCATTATAGATATTCCTTGCATCATTTTCTCTAAGCCCATGCTTAATTCCAAAACGCAATATGGTATTAAATCGGATTAAAGTAATTTTGATAACTTCATCATCTTTTTGTTCTACCGCAGTTCGCCCACACTGATATATCTCAAATACACACATAGAAGCCAAATCAAATTCTCCTTTCTCTATCAAGTGCCAATACGCATTGCTAAACTGACGGTAGGTTTTATGCTCATAAAAAATCTTTTTTTCCTCTATTTCTTGAAATTGCTCGGTAATAGTCTTAAAAGAAATATCACCACGAATTTGTGGACTAATTTTAAAAAAACGTGGATTAATAGTTGCTTTTATTTCCAAATATTGCTGCATAAGTAAACTTACTTTGTTGATAATATCACTTTTAGGTTCTTTGAAATCTACATACTTAAGCAAGTCGTCAAGCTGATTTAGCCCCTCAAATAACAAAAACTGATACTCGGAAACTGTTTTATTTTTAGAAAGTAGTCCAAAATTAGTCCGCACTCTGAGCCTCTGAATCCGTTTCTTGTTATCCTTATAGATTTTATCCACTACATTCTTGGTTTGAGTATAACGCAAAATATATAGAATGTACGGAATAGCCAAAGTAAGAGCTATCGGGAGCATCACATACGAATTGAGCAAGGCACTGAACTTGAAATTGTGAAGCTGTTCGGTATTGCGTCCGATATAGATAGTGATAAAGAAATCTACAAAAAGATTATGTAATGACCCTGCCGTAATAAACCATACATAAGACAAGCTGAAGCTATCTTTTAAGTAAATATCTATCAACTTTGGCGTACTTTGCGAAGCAATAGATATTACAATAATGAGCGTGCCAAGCACCAAAGCAAGCAAACTCAGCCAAATTTCGGGTAAGCCTACTTCAAAATCTTGAGGATGTATAGCAAGATAGTTTTCAAGCTCTTGCAAAGGAGTAAACGGAAGCATCGTATAAAGCATAACATCAAAAGACATCACTAATATAATAATGCACACGAATGTAATTGCAGACTGGTTTTTACGGAAAATAGATGAAAGAATAAAAATTAAATATAGAAACTTGTTTTTCATTTGTATCAATAGGTATTGAGTTACTCTTTTTTTAATCTGCTGATTTTTAGATTTTTGATACTTACAAGAGGGACTATGATATACAAAACTAATGAAAATTTGATGCTAAAAAGGTATTTTTATATAATTATATTGCATATTTGTAAAATTTTTTGCTTTTACACTAAATTTATCCCGATTATGTTCTACCTCTTATTGATTATGGATTCATTGCGGAAATTTTTTCATGATGAAATTTCCCTCAAAAATAAAAAAACACTTATCAGAAAGCTAAAGAGTAAATACCGCTTTTCACACTGAGTTTTGTAAATGTTTTATTTTTTAAATAATATGCTGATGAACACAAAACATTTGCAAGTTTCAAAATTTTTTCTTGTCTTTATTCTTCTTATTTATTTTTTCCCTGCACAGGCACAGGAAGCACGTAGACTTACAGGAAAAAAATGGACTTATGACATCTTAGAAATTATCAAAGAAATGGATTTTTCTTTGACCGTTCTCGATTCACTGACCTCCCAAGCTCCCGAAAACGAAAAAAACGCTTTCAAAAATTTGAGAAGCGGTGTAGAATCCATGCTTAAGTTTATTCCAAACGTAGGAAGCACTACTTTTGAGTTTAAAAGAAATGGAGATTTAGTAGTTATGTGGGAAGGTAAGCAAATAAGCAAGGGGAAGTGGAAAATGGTCGGAAAATCGCTCTCCATGCAGTTTGGGGACGATGAAGATATTATAAAAATCACTACACTCACTGATAACAAATTAGTCGCTACTACCGAGAATGATAGCCGACTTAGGCTTATTTCTTTGGAATAATATGGCAAATTGTCTTGTGCAGTTATTTGTTTTTGCACAAGACAATTAGAAACTACTCATGCTTTTTCCATGTTTGCGTTCGATACAAGAAAGCAATATAACCACGCACTTTGAGCAGTCCGTCTTCTAACCATATCTTGCAGTCATACACTTTGCCGTTCTTGGGGTCTAAGATAGTACCGTTTTTAAACTCATCATCATCTTTCTCCAACCCTCTGATAATCTGCATCCCTTCTATCACTTTTCCTTTGCGGTCGTCCGTACACTTGTCGCATACGCCACTTGGCTTCTCATCTGGGCGGTAAAATATTTTAATAATTTTTCCATAATATTTGCCCTTTTCCTCATAAACTTCCACTATTGAACGTTCTTTATTGGTTTCATCGTCAATCGTTTTCCACTTGCCTACTATTGACTGTGCCGAAACTGTAAGACTAAAAATTAGTGTAATAAAAAAAGAGGTTGCTATTTTTTTCATCTGTGTAAAATTGGTTTAACTGAGAAATTATTTTTGGTACAAAGATAAGTGCAGATTCGACAAATCAAAGAAAACACGCTACAAAACATATTAGATGTAGTAGCGTGTGTAAAATAGATTTGTTTGTCAAACATTTTTAATTTGCATGGTTACTCACTCACATATAAATTAAATGCCACCTTTTTGAAACGCCCCAATTCTTTGGAAAGTGTTGCATTTTTTGCTTTTTCACTTGCCAATTCTGTCATCATTGCCTCTACCAGATTCCAAAGCTGTTCGCTGTTCATGCCCTGCCCTGACTTAATAGCCTGATTGCTGCCAAAACCGCTTGCTATTTCTGTTGTTTCTCTTTTTAGAGCCGCTATCTCTGTTTTTGCCGCTTTTTTTGCCTGATTTGTCATGCTGCGGCACGTATTGGAGCAGTATTCCTGCCTATCGTCAGTGAAATACTGAATAGGCTTGTTGCAATATTTGCAACATTTTCCGTTGGGTGCAGATACTTTGGGATTTTCTACTAATCGCCTATCTGCTGTTTTCTTCGCTGTATTTTCTGTCTTTATCATCGTTTTTAGCTATTTTTTTTTACCCATGCCCAAAAAAAATTATCACTTATCATTCGGAAAACTGATTTTCCTTTTGCTTAGTTCTATGCTTTTAGCAGTTCTTTGAAAGATGCAATCTCTGTTTTTTTAACTCTTTGATACTGCCACCTATTCCAAAAACGATTCCTTTTTAAAGGAAAAACTAAGTTTTGTTCTTTCAAGAAAAAGTATTTAATTATATCATAATCAGTATAATATGATTATAAACTTTCAGAGTTTGCCCATTCTATCACGCCCGCATTGTCAAAATCATCATTTACCAAATAAAAAGCTGGACTTTTCCCATCATCATTGATACCTGCCGCCTTGTTATGAGCTACTCTGCATGAAGTTGAGCAGTATTTTGCTGTTTTTGACTTCTTTATTGTTTCTTTCCCGCAATGCACACAAGCTATTTTGTAGCCGCCTGCCACCCTTATAGGTGCGTTGGTTTCCTGCATGATAGGCTTGTTATTGCTTACTTTAGGCACAAAGTTGAAAACAACTTCCCTTTCTGGCTCTTGGACTACTTCCTGCTGCTTACCCGATTGCTCAAACTCTTGCATAAACTTCTTGGCAAGATTTTCTTTGTTCATAGGTGTTTCTTTTGCATCAATTTCTACCTCTTCGTCAAGTGTTTTTGCAATCTTGGGCGTAGTTTTCAGTTTGCTTGTACCGTTATATTTGCTTACATCTGCTTTATTTTCGGTTACAGTTTTATTTTGCGGTTTTGTATTTACTGACTTATCCCTGATAGGGGCAAAATTTGCTGAATTATATTGCTTGCTCATGGCAAATTTCTCTGCCAAATCTTCATGTTGCGAAGTGTATTTTGCCTTCTGATAGATAGGTGCTAATTCTTCATTATTTCCTTCTTTGTAAGAAAATCCATCATCTTGCCTGTACAAATCATTCATTTTCATACGCTCCTCTTGGCGAAGAGCCTGTGCCAGTGATGCCTTCAAACGCTTATTCTCTTGGGCGTATTGCAATTCTTTTTGTTGCAACATTTGGCTTTGCATTTGTCTGCGTCTTTTGCGTTCTATCTCCGCCATTACATCATTGATGTCTTCCTCCTCATCTTGGGCTATTTGGTGTGTGCTATACGCTACAAGCATCGGCAGCATCGCACTTAGCACCAGTACGACAAAATTGATTTCGTCCATCTTGTCCCATTCCCAGCTAAGTTCCATACGGCTATATACGGTAAATGAAATAATGCAAGTAAGCATGGCTAAAAACCAAGACAAAATCACCTGTTTGCGTATGCCATAAATGACAATGCACAACAGCAAAAAAGCACTCAGAAACATAGCAGGAACGTGGTTAATAGCTCCCCAATCGGGGCGATATTCGAGCATGAATCTGAAAAACATACTTTGGAAGTTGGTGAACTCTATCCCCAGCCCAATCACCAAGATGAGTGTCAGTCCAAAGTTGCGTTTGAGTTTTACAAATACTTCATTCATGTTTGACAAAATTTAAAATAATTATAAAGTATGATTTTTGTTTAATCTGATTTTGTTTGATAATGCCTTAAGTATATTGCTTACTATATCTAAAAAAATCGGACTGTCAAAACTGGGATAAATTCATTTTTTATTGAATTTTTATCTCATTTCAAAATTATCAATAATTATTTATAAAAGCAAATAATAACAATAATTTTTGATTTTATTTTGAATTTCAAATTAAAATTTTCAATAAATTTAGGTAAAAGACTAATTATCAATAATTTATTCATTAAATAAGGACTTTTCTGCCTAATCCATGAGCAAAGCTAAGAAATATAAACTTTAATTGTCAATAAAAAATGAATTATTTTTCCGATAATTTTATCTAATTATGGAATAAATGAAGGGTAGTATTTGTAAAAAAAGAATACCCGCATCAAGGTTTCAAAAACCTAATGCGGGTACAATGCCTATAAAAATGAGTTAGCCGTTTACCTCCTTCTTCTTGACGAAGAGCGTTTGGAAGAGGAAGAAGATGATGATGAAGACTTAGATTTAGACTTATCGTCAGAAAGTCTGCTACCACTGCTTGAGCTTGAGCCACTGCTGCGGGAAAGCCTGTTGTTTACTTTTTCTTTGAAAGCACTCGCACTGCCTACTCGCTTGGCAAAGTTAGGGTTTGAGCTTGCGCCGTGTGCCGAATACGTACCAAAAGCAGGTCTGCCGCCAGAAGTTTGCCCGTAATACGGCTGTCTGCCCATGTAGTTATTATGGTAATCGTTATAGCTATTTCTATACATCATGTTCGAAGCCAAGCCAAGCATAGAACTCATCATAGCATACTGACCGTAGAAAGCCCAAAATGAGTTGCCATCACTGCCTGTCGACCAACTTCCGTATCGCTCATTACCCACATACCTATTGAAACCCGGAGGAGCAGGTATTTTGGAAAGCACGCCTTCGTTTTTTGAGGCTATTTCCATACCCATATTGTTCTCATTTTGAAGAAAAAAGCCCTTGCTTACATTGTACCAGCCTGTTATTTCTTCTGTAGGAACTGCGCCTTTTTCAGTAATGATTTTGTATTGATGCTTAAAAACATCATCTCCAAATGTTTTTTCTTCAATATCCATGTCGTAGAGGATAATACCAAAGTTTTTTTCTTTATCCATCTGCTTTACCAGTTCGTCTATCGGCGATTTTACTTGATGCTTTTCTGACGAGCAGGCAAACGCCAAAAATATACTCATTAATAATCCTATTTTTCCTACTGTTTTCATACTATCTCATGTTTCTTGTTTATATTATTATATCGTTATTGTTTTCGCTTCTTGTTTAAAATTTCCCATAGTAAACCTTGAACCTTAAAAGCGTAGGTTGCAATTTATTTGACATATTTTTTACATGACAAAATGGCATTATTCAAAATAAAAAAGAGCGAAAAATTTAAAAATCGATTTCTTCCAGAAATAGCGGCAAAAGTGCCACAGATGAAAGCGTTGCGTAGTGTTGCTCATTAAAATCATACGACTTTTCTACCTTATCTAACTCCCAATTAAGGTGATACGGAATATGCACTGCCTTACCACCTAATGTACAGATTGGCAAAATGTCAGACTTTAGCGAATTGCCCACCATCAGAAATTGATTGATGTCAATTTTGTTCCTTTTCAATACTTCGGTGTAAGTCTTTTCATCTTTCTCGCTCACAATCTCAATCAGTTCAAAATAGTCTGCCAAGCCAGAGCGGGCTATTTTGCTTTCTTGGTCTAAAAGGTCGCCTTTTGTAATCACCATCAATCTGTAATCATCTTTGAGTGCCGAAACTGTTTCCTCTACATCCTCAAGTACGTTTATCGGGTGCGTGAGCATATATTTACCCAAGTCGATAACTTGCTGAATTTCCGTGCCTGTTGCCTTGCCTTCAGATAACTCTATGACGGTTTCTATCATCGAGAGCATGAATCCTTTGATGCCGTAGCCAAAAAGTGCAAGATTGCGCCGCTCCACAGCATAAAGTCGTTCTTCTAATTCCGATGCCGATACATAATGCGACACTAAGTCCATAAAAGTATGCGTAGTTTCGTGGAAAATAGACTCATTGTGCCAAAGCGTATCGTCAGCATCAAAAGCAATGGTTTTCTTCATTTATTCCTCGCCCATTTATCTTGGTAATATATTTCTTACTGCGTCTTCATGCTCAATAATGCCGATAGAGGCTTCGAAATCTGTTTCGTCCCACTGATGAATGAGCAGAATATGGGTTTCTTTTTCATCAAAATATTCCCAAATTACCACTTCTACAGAGTCTTCGTCTTCCAAACTTCTAAAAAAGCCGGGACTTTCTTTTTCTCTCAAAAATTTTACTCCTTCGTAAGTAATGCTTGCAGGCGGTTTATGATAATCTAAAAGATGCGATTCTACGGATTCGCCTAAGCGGGCGAACTTTATTTTTGTGGTAAAGGTGCAGTAAATGCCTTGGTTTTCCTCTATGAACATATACAAAATGTCTGCCCCCGATTGGATTTTGTATTCGTAAGTAAAGATATTATCGCCCCAGTCGTACTCAAATTCTTCCATGACCTCCCAAGTTTTGTCGTCATAGTCAAATAGCCAACCTTTTCGTATATCAATTACCTTGATGTTCGTTGGGTCGTAGTGTGGTTGTTCTTCTTGGTTTTTCTTTTTGAAAATATCTAAAAAGCCCATACTTTCTTCGGTTTAATGGTTATTTATTTTTTAAGGTTTGATTCATTTTTTGGTTTGACTATAGGGCAAAAAAAATGTTTGCCATACAATTTGCGGGAGTCCTACAAATTTTTGTCATTTCAAAAATAAGTATTTTTAACTATCAAAATACAAATTGTGAACAAAATTCACTAATATTTAATTTCTCTTGTGTTTCCAGCGTCTGTGCGACCAAAGCCAATAAGCAGGCTCCTCCTTGATAAGATTTTCCAATAGGTATATATAGCGTTGGGTGAGTGTGCCGTCAGATAAGTTTTCAGGATTTGCCTCCATAAGCTCAAAATCCATAGTATATTTTCCTCTGCCCGTTTTTCTGATGGACATAAATACGGCAGCTTGCTTTAGTTTTTTTGCTATTTTCTCGCCTCCCGAATAAAAGGCGGTGTCTTGATTCAGAAAATTTGCCCAATATGCCCCCTCTACGGCGGGAGTTTGGTCTGCCGCAAGCCAAGTAATCGTCAGTTTGTTTTCCTTTTTATAGCTGAGAAGTGTTCGGAGTGTTTCGTGCATAGGCGTAGGGATACCGCCAAATCTGCTTCTTGTTTTGGTGAAATAAGCATCGGTATAAGGATTAGAAAGCGGTTTGTAAATAGGTAATACTGTATGCTTTACCATCTTTGCCATAAAAAGTATCCATTCCCAGTTGCCATAGTGAGAGCAAAATACGACCACACTTTTTCCCTCGCCATAAAGCTGTTCAAACAATTCAATATTTTCTACTTTTACCCGTTTTTGGAGGTCTTCAAAACTCATTCCCACTGTTTTAATAGTTTCCACTATAGTATCTACCAAGTGATGGAAATATTTTTTTGCAATGCCTGTTATCTCCTCTGATGACTTTTCGGGAAATGAATTAGTCAGGTTCTCAAAAACTACTTTTTTCCTATAACCTGCTACGTAATAAATAATTATAAATAAAAAGTCTGCTACTATATAGATAAAAAAGAAGGGTAGTTTTGCAAATAACCTAAAGAAAAGGAACAGCAATTTATATGAAAAATCTGTCATTAGCTAATAAACAATTTAGAGGAAATCAGAACAAAATGCTTGATTATTTGAACCAATAACCAAAGATACGCGAAGCGTACCCACTTAGCAAATCAAATACTAATTCTATGCGAGAGTGCGAGTGTTTGCGAGTAAAACGAGTAAAATTTTCCAAATTACCCCCTCCTTTGATTCCAAAGAGGTGATTTTTATAATTTTTCCAGCTTTTCTTGACTCTGTTTTTTTGGTCACCACTTTCTTCGGGATAGATGTATAGCTTTGCATCAAAGTTGTTGTATATCTGAAAGCCATTTTCGTATGCCGTTTGGGTAAAATCATAATCTGCGTAATAATGAGGGAAGTTTTTTTGGTCGAACAAACCAATTTTATCAAAAACAGCTTTTGGAATTAGGCATCCTCGCCCTGGGAAGTGTGAAATTTCTAACAAACCTTCTAATTTTTTGCCTTCTAACTCTTCCTTTTTGAACAAAATAGGTCCATGAAAAATAGGCTGATTGTCTATCTTACTCATCGCCATCGCCCCAAGAACAGCATTTGGTTTTTGTTCCGCCCAGTACACCATTTTTTCCATGTAGTCTGCAAAAGCAAGTGTATCATTATTCAAGGTCATTACATAAGTAGCTCCGTTTTTGAGCGCATATTCGATACCCAAATTAGTAGCTGTCGTCCACCACAAGTTGTCTCCCTTAAGAATAATTACTTCGGGGAAATCAGTTTTGAGCATATCCTCAGTGCCGTCTGTAGAGCCGTCATCTACTACTATTACGCTAAACTTTGTGAAAGTTTGCTTACGAAGAGATTCCAAGCACTCTTTGGTAAATTGCTTTCTGTTAAATACAGGTATTACTATGTAAATCATATTATAAAAAACTTACTGATTTTCTGACTGCAAATAAACCTCAAAAAATTTTGAATCACAAATAGTTTAACTACTAGTTTGTTTAACAGCAAAGATTACAAATGCTTTTATAACTTTTTTGCTTTTTCCACAATTATTTTTTTTCTTTGCCTTTGAATACATTAAAGTAATGCGTTTTTAGATTTGCATTTAGAATATGGCAAAGAAACAGTTTAAATTTGAAGGGCTTGTAAAGCAGGCAGAGCAGCAAAATAGGGAATCTACAGATTTTATTCGCCAAAGTATCATCATAGATGATGAGCTATTGAAGTTCATTCCGCCGCTTTTGGACGAGGAGTTTAAGTTATTAGAAGACAATATTTTAAAAGATGGCTGTAGGGATTCTCTCATCGTTTGGGAGCAGCCCGACGGCTCTCATATACTCATAGATGGGCATAATCGCTATCAAATTTGTCAGAAGCATAGCCTTCCTTTCAAAGTACAAGTGGTGAACTTTGAAGACAAAGAAAGTGCAAAAGATTGGATGATACTCAATCAGCTTGGCAAGCGAAATGTTACTGAGGAAGCAAAAGCCTATTTGAGAGGACTACAATACAAACAAGAAAAAAAACGAGCAGGAGGCACAGGGCTAAATCAGTACAACAAAGATGAATTTGCCAAAGATGCCGAACGCACTGCCGAAAGACTCGCAGCCCAGCACAAAGTTTCCGAAAAAACGATTCGCTCTGATGAAAAATTTGCCGATGCAATGGATAAAATTACTTTTGGCAATGAAAATTTGAAGTGGGATATGCTCAACCGAAAAATCAAGTTTGGCAAGGTTGCCCTTACCAATATGTCGGGCGAGCCAGAAGACGTACTTTTGCAAATAGGAGCAAAAATGACTGAAGGAAAAGGATTCAGAGAGGCTATAAATGTGGTAAAGAAAATAGAGAAAAAGCCAAAAAAAGATACTTCCAAAGAGCAACAAGCCACAAAAAGTAATTATATCCCTTTGGAAATTACCAACCCGCACGTACTTGCAAACGAAGATAAAAATATGAAAATCATGGACTTAAAAGATAAAATAGTCGATGATTTCGTTGCCGTAGTCAATCAGCAGGACAAGCAAGCCTTAAACCGCTTGCGAGATTATTTGGACGAGTTGGAAGACTTACTTTTTGAAGATATTGACTAAAGATTACATCTTTGTACAAAATATATAATTGACTGAAAAACAATAATTACCATGCAACATTTTCTTATTCACGCTTACGATTATACGGATGCCCAAGCCTTAGATAGGCGTATGGCTGCTCGCCCTGCTCACTTTGAGGGCATCAAAAAACTAAAAGAAACAGGCAATTTTGTACTCGGCGGAGCTATCCTCAATGACGAAGGGCAAATGATAGGCTCAAACGCTGTTTTGCAGTTTGAAACAAAGGAAGATTTGCAGGCATACTTGGCGATAGAGCCTTACATAGTGCAGAAAGTTTGGGAAAAAATAGACATTAAAATGTTCAGAGTGGCAAGTATATGAGCAATAAAGAAGCATTGACAAAGAAAATGCTTGCTTTTTTTAGTTTTGTGCTACTTTGGTTCGGCTTATTTCACTTTTCAGGTATTTTTGATGCAGGATTTCACCTCACTGACGACCACGAAGTGATACTTTTTAATGACTTACTCAAAAAGCAAAGTGTATTTTCTTTGGTTACAGAGCAAATAAAAATAGACATGGCAACCCGTTTTCGCCCTGCTTATTATGCACATAGAGTATTGATTACAAGCCTGATAGGTACGGATAGCAAACTTTGGGCTATCTATTTCTGTGGGCTTGCTGTGGTATGCTCTTTTATGCTTTTCCGAGCTTTATTGCATCTTAACTTTTCTATAGTTCCTGCTTTTTTATTTCCTCTTTTTGCATTCTGGGGCGAGCAAACCGCAGTATGGTGGCGACTTGGCACAGCAGAAACCTTAGGAATGTTATTTGCCTCATGTTCAATTTATTGCTTGGCAAAATCGGCATCTTCTCAAAGAAAGTGGTGGGACGCATTGTTTCTTGTTTTTGTTATTTTGGCAGCTTTGAGCAAGGAGTCTTTTATTCTGATGATTCCTGCCTTACTTTTTTGGAAAATCTGGACTCATGCAAGCAGCGATTGGGTAATAAAAATAAAATCTAACTTGTTGCTTATCATTGTTTTATGCTTTGTTTTTTGCATAGAAATTTATTTTATTAGTACACAGACCCAAGCCGAAGAAAGTATTTTTAATGCAAGTGCTACCGAAGATAGCAACTTTCGGAATACAATTATGCTCTATATGCTCAATAAGTTGCTTACTTTCAACAAGTTAAACTTATTAGTAATTGCTTTTTTAGGGCTTGTTGCTTTCTCTTTGGCAGATGATATTAAGCATAGCAAACCAAAGATAATTGGTTTATTGAAAGAGATTTTACCTGCCTTATTTTTGGTTTTGTTGGTTATTGTCCCCCAGTTTATCTTGTATTTGCGGACAGATTTGTACGAAAGATATTTAATACCCACTACTTTAGGTTTGGCTTTTTTTGCTGTTTTTCTTATCCAACTTATTCTAAAACAAGATTTTATAAAACAGTATTTAAAAATTTCTTTTTGCTTAGTCGGCTTTTTTGGCTTATATTTTCCTTTGGGAAAAGCCTACTTCAAAGGTAGTGATTTTGCCACGGAGGGAATCCAAACAAACGCTTTTTTGCGTTTTATAAAAACAGTAACTAACGAACAATCAGGTATTTTGCTGGTAGCGGAGCCTGTGCAGTATCATGAGTGGACTCATGCTTTTTACCGTTTTATGCAGTCGTCAGCCTTCAATCGGAAAAATATTTACTTACAACTTTATACAGTTTCCAATCCCAACGTCCCGCAGGAGTTCGCAGAGGCACATAAGCAAAAAGTAGCAACTTCTTTTCAAAGTCAAATATTTGATTTTGAAAGAGATAGAGAAAAAATAACCTGTATTGCTTTTTTCCCTTCCAAAGAAACTGAAAAAATGTTTGGAGAGCAAAACGAGTGGCTCAAGGAAATGAAATTTGAAAAGCATCACTTCGGTAATTTTCTGATTTACTCGAAGTGATGAAAGTAGCCTAAAAAACTGAGGAGAGGAATCTTCTATTCTTCAATCAGTTTTATATTAAGTTTCAAAGGTTGCCCCATTACTTTGCTTGCCTTGTATTGGAAAAAGCCGCCATCTAACAGGTTATCCTGAGATGATTTTCTGCCGCTAAAGGTATTGATGTTGATTTCAAAATCTTTATTAGCCATTGCATCATATACTTTTTTGGAGATGCGCACACCCGAAAATTTTGCGATTCTATCCTCACTTTTGAGTTCTATCTGTGGGCGTGAGGTGGGCAGGGGTGCAAAGCCAAGCGTCATATAATCTTCGTTATTAACGGTATCTTTCGGAATGCCCATAAACTCCACATTGACGATAATAGTTTCCTTTACCTTTTTGAGTTTTTCCGCTGCCTTTGGGCTGAGTGTTAGCTCTACTTCGAAGGGAGCTATTTCTATGGAATCGCCCACTACGCTCATGTAGGGAGGCATTGCTTCCTCGCTTGCCACGTTGGTACTTACACTGTCTTTGGTGGTAACTTCGGCTGTTTTTTCTTGTTTGCCAGAGGAGCAAGCCGCCAAAAGAGCTACACTTAGGAACATCAATACAATTTTTTTCATAAATTATGTGTTTGGTTTTAAAATTTGCCCAAAAATAATAGGTTTTTCTTTGGGAATAGACTTAAAGATAATACTTTTATGGCATTAAAAAAAAGCAATAAAATGGAAAACCCTACAAAAGCGCAACAGATTTTGTCATCTCCCGAATTTAAAAAATTAGTAAGCGCAAGGTGGTCAGTAGCACTTACGCTTACCGTCATCATGCTTGTTGTTTATTTGGGTTTTATTTTTACAGTTGCTTTTGCCAAAGATTTTTTGGCTATAAAAATAGGGAGTCATATAAACATAGGGTTGCTACTTGGCTTGGGCATTATTATTTTTACTTGGGCTATCACAGGTCTTTACGTATATTGGGCTAATAATCAGTACGATAAAGAAGTAAGCAATATTAAAAAGAAGCTATAGATAGCAACGATTTTTACTGTTTTTGCCTGAGTTTTTCCAAAATAGCTTCATTAAATTGCTGGCAGCCTGCCTCTCCTTCCTTAGGCGACCATTCGGCGAAAACTTTGTCTGTAGCAAGATGATACGGTCCGTGTTTGATTTCAAAAATGACCGTTCCCTCCTCCATCGCAATAAGTGTATGATATGTTTTCGGAGGTATTTCTACACCAAAATTGCTCGTTCCCTCTGCCAACAGTTGGTGATGCGTGATGTTGCCTTGCTCATCAAAGACAATACATAAAATACTGCCTTTGAGGATAATAAATGCTTCATGTTTATCGGGGTGCAGATGTGGCTGCACGTAAGTAGCGGGTTCTAATGCGTTTAACATACGGTGCATGGTATCGGCATCGCCGTCATGAAAGCAATGAATAGCGCGCTTGCGAGGAGAAACTTTTGCTTTTGACGATAGCTGTTCTATTAAGTCTTGGTTTATGAGTTTCATTATTATTTTTTTGCTTCAAAAAGTAGATTAAAACATAAAGTTAATGATTTATTTCTTTCCTTGCTATCTTTGCTATCTCTGAAGTAAAAATACATCGGGCATGAATATAAAAAATAGACTAACCCTCCTTTTCACAGCAATTGTAGCTGTGATTTTTACCACTATCCTTACAGCGATTTATCTGATTAGTGTGCGTTATTCAGAGGCAAGTTTTTATGACCGCCTCCACGAGAGAGCCATCATTGCCTCTAAGATTTTTTTAGAAAAAGACCAACTTAGCAAGCAGCGACTTTTTGAGTTTGAGCAACGTTTTTTAGAAACTCTTAGCCATGAAGTATTGGAAATTTATGATGATAATAATACGCCAACCTTCATTAGCAAGAGTGAACATCTTAACCTCAGCAAGGAGGAGTTAGACCGCATTAGGACACTAAAAAGTGTCAATTTTCAAAAAGATAACCGATATATTGCGGGGCTTTTCTACCAAGATGTGCAGAGGCATTTCGTCATTGTTGCCTCAGCTATTGACGAGGTAGGCACTGCCAAAATAAGCAAACTTCGCTTAGTGATGATTATTTCATTTCTCATTGGCTTAATTATTACCTACTTTTCTGGGCGACTGTTTGCAGAAAAAGCACTTAGCCCTATTAAAGAGGTAGTAGAGCAAGTACGAAAAATTACAGATTCAAGTCTGAATATGAGGGTTATAGCGGGGCATAGGAATGATGAGATAGGCAAACTAACCCTTACTTTTAATGAAATGCTTGCGCGGATTCAAGAGGCTTTTAATGCCCAACGCAGTTTTACAAGCCATGCTTCCCATGAGTTGCGAACTCCCCTTACTGCCATCATTGGCGAGTTGCAGATGCTTCTGTCCAAAGAAAGAACGGCAGAGCAGTACAAAGAAGGTATAGATATAGCACTCAAAGAGGCAAAACTACTCAAAACAATCATAGATGATTTGCTAACTTTTACCCGCACAAACCTGCATGATGGCGAAACATTCAAAGAAGAACTTAGAATAGATGAGATACTTTGGGAAATACAAGAAGAACTCTTGCTTAGAAATAAAACCGCAAAACTTAGAATGACTTTTTCGCAAATGCCTGAAAATCAAGATTTATTGAGTATTCTTGGCAATAGGCATCTATTGGGGGTAGCATTGGTGAATGTAATAGAAAATGCGATTAAATACTCTGATAATCAGGAAGTAAGCTGCACACTGGAATACAGTAATTTTTTTGTCAAAATTATAGTTACAGATAAGGGCATAGGCATCCCTCTTAGCGATTTAAAACACATTACAGAGCCTTTTTATAGGGCGAGCAACGTAAGAAGCTATAACGGAAGTGGGATAGGTCTTGCCCTCACCCAAAAAATTATAGAAAAGCATAAAGGGGCAATGCAAATTTTCTCAGTCGAAGGAAAAGGCACAACCATTAGCCTTGTTTTTCCCGTATTGAAAAATATCATAAACAAAACAGCAGCTGATTTTACTTAAAATAAACAAAAAAACATACATCATTAGGCTATTACTTAATCTTATTTTTTATCATAATTAATGAATTTAATACGGTTTATAAAAAGCTAAAACAAATATTTATAATTTAAAATGATTTGGTATATATAAAATGATAAAATAAAAAGCACTTTTAATAGCTACATCATATAACTATTAGCAAATCTTACACTTTGGGAAATAGCAACTTTTGTATTAAGTTAAAATATTAATACATTTGTGCATGAAAAATATAAACTATTTCTTCTTTTTGGAGTTTTGATAGTGAAATTTTTACTCTTATTAATATCTATTTTTTCAAATGAAACCTGAATTGTTGAGTGTGTTTGAGCGTCTGATAGACTCCTCAGACTTAGATTGGGAATGGTTTTACGTATAACCTAATCGTGATTACGCTCTGTATTTGCGAAGAGTGTAAGAGAAATGTGCAAGTGGTGGGAGTTTCTCCTTTTCTCGGAATGTTTTGTCCTAATTGTCTAATTCAAGCTTGTTAAAAGTTTATGCAAAAAAATCCGAATAAAATATAAAAGGTCTGTAGCCAAAGTGTGCTTACAGACCTTTTTTTATGCCCTATTTTCTTAATACTCAAAAAGAATATTTTACTTTTTATTTGCTAAAATGACCTATATCTGCGTATATTTCAAGATGAAAATGTTTTCAAAAATTTGATTCGAAACATTACAATCAATTATTTCGATTTACAACCTAAATTTTAATGTAATTATGGGATTTATAAGTGAGTTTAAAGATTTCGCAGCCCAAGGCAATCTGGTAGATTTTGCGGTGGGCGTAGTGATGGGAGGTGCTGTCGCTTCGGTAACGGGTTCGTTCGTAGCTGATATATTTATGCCTCCTCTCGGATTGCTCATTGGTGATGTGGATTTTGCAAATATGGGGCTTGTACTCAAAGAAGCAACAGAAGGAAAGCCTGCTATAGCAATAAACTATGGCAAATTTATTCAAACAATCATCAACTTCCTATTGGTGGCTTTAGTGATGTTTTTTGTGGTGAAGGGAATGAATGCGACAAAGAAAAAAGCCGAAGCCGCCCCGCCGCCCGCTCCGCCAGAGCCTACAGCATCTGAAAAGTTATTAGCAGAGATTAGAGATTTGCTCAAAAAATAAAGCATTTTTCTTAGCAATCCATTGACTTTGACAAAGTTCCGAACTTTGTCAAAGTTTTGCAAAGTGCTATAAATCGTGCAAAACCGAGCTAATTCCGCCATCTAACTGCAAATTTGCTCCATTGATGAATTTTGCCTCTTCAGATGCCAAAAACAGAGCTAATTTCGCTACTTCTTCGGGATAGCCTATCCGCTGAACGGGATGCAACCTACCCAAAGCACTGATAGCCATTTCGTCATTGTTAAAGCCAGCCCTAAGCATATCGGTACCGATAGCAGCAGGGCTAATGCAGTTTACGCGCACACTCCCCTGCAAATCTACCGCCATCGCCTTTGTGAGTCCTACCAAAGCACTTTTGCTGGTCGCATAGCTCACAAATCTGGGTTTGGTAAGCTGCTGATGAATACTTGCAATATTGACAATAGAGCCATTCGATTTTTTGAGCATGGGCAAAAAAAGCTGACTCAAGAGCATAGGGGCAGTAAGATTTATGTTCATAGTTTCGTACCAATCTTCTAACTTTAGTTCATTTGTCGCAGAGAGTAACTGTACGGCGGCATTATTGACGAGTACATCTAACTTATCTGTCTTGCTGATAATTTCGTGGAATATATCTTCTTTGTAAATATTATCTTTGCAAAGTTTGTCAAGGTCTATGTGCATAGCAACGTGGCAATGAGGTGCTTGCCCTTGCATACGAATATCCGTACCTATGACCGTCCATCCGTCTTCATCAAATACTTTGCAGATAGACTTGCCAATTCCGCCGAGTGCGCCCGTGATAAGGGCTGTTTTAGTTGTTATTTTTTTCATATTTTTGATTATGTTTTGGTATTTTAATTAAAAAAAGTGTAATTTGCAAAGCATAGTGGCTTCCCCCCCAAAGTTAGCATACAAATAAGCGTCAAACAAAGAATTCCAATACAACAGTGAAACAACTTAAGAAGTTATTTTCAAGTCTGAGCATATTTTTTTTCGGGAATACTATCATTGCCGTAGCTGTGATTATATTTTTAGTAGGTGCGCTCATTGCCTTTGCCCTACCTTTATTCCTGACGAGTATTAGCTATTTGGGCATGACCTCTCCTAACGAAATAGGGGATGCTTTTGGAGGGACAACCAATCCTATTATTGGTTTAATTGGCGTTGGCGTAACGTTCTTGGCGTTTTACATCCAATACCAAGCCATAGAAAAGCAGCGAGAAGACCTCAAAGAGCAGCAGCGTTACAACCAATACAAATATTTACAAGAGTCTATCAAAGACGTAAAAGATGACATCAAAGACCTTCGTTATACCAAAGACCAAGTAACTTACACCTATTCAGAAGCTATTTGGAACTTTATGATGGATAATTTGCAGTATGGAATGGGCGAACAGCAGATTTTAAGCCCTCTTTACTACCAATTAGAGTATATTCTTACTCTTTTTGAGCCTATTATTGCCGAAGTAGAAAATTCAGATTTGAGCAAAAAAGAAAAATTCCAAATGCTCATGAATATTGACGGACTTTTTGAGTCTTCTCTTGCTTTTATTTTGCGTGTTTATGACAAATCTGTGTTAGACGGCAAAGAAAAAATGTTCAGAGAAACGGTGAAATACAAAATTATTATTCCTGCAAAAAAAACAAAATTAGAACTTCGAGAGATTCTTGACCGTTACAAAGAACCAGAAAAAGACATTTTCCATAGAGTAGTGATGCGTACCAAAGGAGCTGCTTTTGTACGACATACGCGCATGATTGGCAAAAAAGGGATAGTAATTTTCTATAAAGATTACGAAACCTATAAGTTGGAAAATCCAGAAGGAGCAACTACCGAAGCAAGGTTTGATGCGTTCCTTGAAGACAGAGATAATGCCGAAAAAATCATTATCAACGAGCCAATTCGCTTGCTGATGAAATTAGATTTCTTGGAAAAAGTTTCTTTTCAGATGCACCTCAATGATGTTTCCCTTAATATAGAGGTGGACAGAATGGAAATTCAAAAATTCTTAGACATGGATTTGGCAGAATTCCAGTTGAATAAAGACCGCTACAGAGATGAGTTTGTAGGCAAATATGTCTATGACAAACGAGCAAGAGAGCGATTCCTCAAGACCTTTGTTACCGTTAAAAATACATCCTCAAAGAAGGAAAAAGAACCCAAAGAAAGAATAGAAAGGGAGAAGGAAAAAGAAAGAAAAGAGGAATAAAAAAACAAAAATAAACGAAAATTATGCAAATCGGACTAATTGGTTTGGGCAAAATGGGCTACAATCTTGCCCTCAACCTACACAGAAATAAGCATCAAGTAGTTGCGTTTGATGTAGCTACTTCTCTCATAGAACAAATTACTAATCAAGGCATTACTCCTGCTTTTTCTCTTAGCGAATTAACTGAAAAAATGCACAATAGGCGGGTAATTTGGCTGATGATTCCCGCAGGAAAGGCAGTGGATGAAGTAATAGAACAACTTAAGCCTTTGCTAAACCCTGACGATATTCTCATTGACGGCGGCAACTCCAACTTCAAAGATTCTGTACGCCGCTATGAATACCTCAAATCCTTCAAAATCAACTTTTTGGACTGCGGCACAAGTGGTGGACTAAGTGGTGCGCTAAATGGCGCTTGCACAATGGTAGGAGGGGACAGGGCTGTTTTTGAGCATTGTGAACAGATTTTTAAAGATGTTTCAGTAGAAAATGGCTATCTTTACACAGGCGAAGCAGGAAGCGGGCATTTTACCAAAATGGTACACAACGGCATCGAGTATGGCATGATGCAGTCTATTGCCGAAGGCTTTGAAGTCCTAAATAAAAGCAATTATAATTTTGACTATGAGGCAGTTGCACATCTTTGGAATCATGGTTCCGTGGTAAGAGGCTGGCTTATGGAACTTAGCAAAAACGCCTTCAGCAAAGATGCAAAGTTGGACGAAATAAAAGGCATCATGCACTCTTCGGGCGAAGGTAGATGGACGTTGGAAACTGCACTCGATTTGGGTGTGCCTACGCCTGTTATTGCTCTTTCTCTGCTCATGCGTTATCGCTCGCAAGAAGAAGATACTTTTGCGGGAAAAGTAGTTGCCGCCCTACGAAACGAGTTTGGAGGGCATAAAGTAGAAAAAAAATAAATTTCAAAGTAAAAATGATTAGACCCTATATTTTAGCCGAAACTAATTGGAAAACTGTCAAAGATACTGACTATCAGGTCGCTATTTTGCCATGGGGAGCTACTGAAGCCCATAATTATCACCTACCTTATGCCACAGATACTATTCAGGCAGACTATGTGGCGGCAGAAGCGGCTCGCTTGGCTTGGGAGGAAGGTGCAAAAGTAATTGTGCTGCCAACTGTTCCCTTTGGCGTAAATACGGGGCAGTTTGGCGTAAAATTGTGCATAAACATGAGTCCAAGTACCCAGTTTGCTGTGTTAAAAGATATAACGGAGGTGCTTTCTCGTCAGAAAATTCAGAAGTTAGTCATTATGAACGGACACGGCGGCAATAATTTTAAGCAAATGATTAGAGAATTGTATGCTCTTTTTCCTGATGTTTTCGTCTGCACGCTCGATTGGTACAAAGCGGTAAATTGGAATTTGTATTTTGACGAGCCGGGCGACCATGCAGGGGAAATGGAAACGAGTGTGATTATGAAAGTAGCTCCGCAGTGGGCGTTGCCACTTTCAGAAGCAGGAGATGGCAAAGAAAAAAAGTTTAACATCAAGGGTTTGCGAGAGGGCTGGGTAAGTTCCCAACGCCTTTGGACTGCCATTACCGCCGATACGGGCGTAGGCAATCCGCACAAGGCAACACCCGAAAAAGCAGAAAAATACTTAGCGGCGGTAACTAAAAATATTTCAGATTTTTTGATAGAATTGGAAAGATGCCCTTTGAGCGATCTCTACGAAAAATAATCATATCACCACATTTTTAAACCCCTCGCTAATTGGGTTTCAATAAATATTCGTTCTCTGACCACTGTTAGGGTCTGCGACCACTAACAGGGTGGAGAAAACGCTAACAGTGGTCGAAGACCCTGTGAGTCGTTTTTCCAAAATAATTTTTAGCTTTCAGTCGACATAATATAGCCAAGCCCTATGCGCGTGTGTATTAATTTTTTGTCGAAATCCTTGTCTATTTTGTTTCTGAGATAATTTACATACACATCGACAACGTTTGTCCCTGTATCAAAGCTAATGTCCCAAACTTGGGCGGCTATAGTGGCTCGGTCGAGTACGTGGTTCTTGTTTTTTATGAAAAACACCAACAGCTCAAACTCACGCGCAGTCAGTTTTATTTCCTTGCCTCCTCTTTTTACCTCTTTTCTCGATAAGTTACAGACCAAATTCTCGATGCTTATTACTTCTTCGGCAGCTTGTTTTTCTGGGTTTTGAACATGGCTACGTCTGGTAAGTGCGCGCAACCTTGCGAGTAATTCCTCGAAGTCGAAAGGCTTCGGAATGTAGTCATCAGCACCCGCATCCAAGCCTTTTATCTTGTCTTCGGTGCTATCCAAGGCAGTAAGCATCAGAATAGGAACTTGTAGTTTTTTGACTCGTATGCGTCTGCACACCTGAAAGCCGTCAATATGAGGCAGCATCACGTCCAAAATAATCACATCGTATTCACTTTCCAAGCCTTTGCGGATAGCTTCCTTGCCGTCTTTGACCCAATCTACATTATAGGCACTTTCTTCTAAGCCTTTTTTTAAAAAAGAAGCAATCTTTGGCTCATCTTCTGCTAACAAAATATTCATATTGCGAATGGTATTTAGTAGATAAATGCGATGATAAAACTTAGATAAGTAGCTGATTTACTTTGTTTAAAGCAATAGCAACGCTTCGTAGAACTACTTATTACATCACAAAAATAATAAAATATTAATTATGAATTTGCAATTAAGATATTTTTTTACAATATTGCGATTGCTTTGCTAAAAAAGAAAAAAATATGGTTGCTAACTCTGTAAATTCTCAAACTCCAAGTTCGCCCACACTTTCGCCAGTGAGGGTGGAGAGAAATATTATTTTGAATGCTGCTGATATCAACGAGCATTATGGCACAGATGCGGGCTTGGTCAGAGATTTGATTGTTTATATCTGCTATAACTATACGCATAATTTATTTGGCTTTAATAGAGTTTCTTTGACTGACTTTTGCAAGGTCATGGGCTATAAAAAATCCAACCTTAGTAAGCGTCATTTGGCTTCGGAGAACAGAAAGCACAAGCCAAGCATCAACGGTTATGAATGGAGTTCGCAGCTCGAATATACGATTTATAGAATGATTAAGGAAAATATCGTATTTACCTACAAAGCAAAGGTGCCAGGGATGAACATAGAAGGTATTTCGAGTATCCCTGTCTTGGTGGATGCAAGAGTGCTTTATGATTCCCGCCGCCCCCAGAAAAGATATTACGAACTCAAACTTAGCAAAGAATTCATCTCCAATCTGTTAAGCTACTATTCTACGGTTTTTTTGGAAGACTATATAGCGGCAGGTACGCAGCGAAATAAAAGTTTATTCATGTATCTTTCCATGCTACAGCACGTAGCTATGTACAAAAAAGAGGAAGTTACGCCTTATTTCGACCACCTTTGTAAGATAGCAGATATTCATTACGAAAACAATAGGGAGAAAAAAAGACACCTTCAAAAAGCTTTGCGAGAAATACAAGAGCGGACTTCGCTTAGTTTTGATTTCGAATTTTATAAGGCAGCAGGGCAAAGCCACGCGTATTCACTCAAGGTAAACTTCAAAGATTTCAGCAAACTTTCTCATAAAAAGGAAATTTTTAAAAACGAACTCTTTGGCAAACTCCAAGATTTTTACCTTTACAAATACGAAAAGCAATACCCAAATCTTTTCCAACAATGGCTCGGAAACAACGAATATGATACAGAGGTAAAAAAAGAAATCTTTGCAGAAGTGTATCAGAATATCTATCAGAAACCGATAGATATGTCGCAAGCGCAAAGTGCTGCCGATTTGAATGAGTTAATTGCTTGTATATAATAGATAATAAAATATAAAAAAATACGTGCAAAATTGATTTTGTACGTATTTTTTTGCCCATAAAACCAACCTTGCCCCATGAAAAGACAACTACAAATTACCTTTTTGCTATTATTTTTATCATTAAATTCACTAATTTTTGCACAAGTTTCTGTTTCTCCCGCTACTTTTAAGGCAGAAGATGAAATTACAATTACTTACGATGCCACTCAAGGTACATCTGGTTTGCGAGGGGCAAGTAAGGTGTATATGCACGCAGGCGTGATTACAGACTCCGAAACAGGGACAGGCTGGACAAATGTAGTAGGAAATTGGGGCAAAGATGATGGAATTGGGACAATGACTTCCGCCGCAAACGACAAATGGACTATCAAGATAGTGCCAAGAATATATTTTGGTGTAGCTTCACAACGAATTTTTAGAATAGGTATGGTTTTCAGAAATGCAGATGGCTCAAAAGAGGGAAAATCCTCTCAAAATGGAGATATTTTTGTGCAGGTTGCTTTTTCAGGCTTGTCAATGACTATTATTTCGCCTATGCCCCGCCCGTATGCTGCCTTCCCAAATGAAAATTTTGAAGTAAAAGCAGAGGCTTCTTCAGTAGCAACGCTGACTGTTTTTGTCAATAATCGCCAAGTCAAAGAGGAAATAGGCACAAATATTTCGCATACTATTAATGCGGGGACAGCGGCAGGGACAGTAAAAATTATGGCTAAAAATAACACACTCTCAGTGGCGGATTCTTTCCAATACAGCATTTTACCACCTCAGACTGTAGCTCCCTTGCCCGCAGGTAGCAAAGATGGCATCAATTACATAGACGATAAAACAGTAATTTTGGTGCTTTTTGCCCCGCAGAAGAAATTTGTGTATGCCATCGGCGATTTTAACGATTGGGCTGCAAATCAACGAAGTTTTATGAATGTTACACCTGATAAAAATCGTTTTTGGATTCGTTTGGAAAACTTAGTCCCTCAAAAAGAATACGTTTTTCAATATTTGATAGATGGAACGGTAAGAATAGGCGACCCCTACGCCGAAAAAATTTTAGACCCGAATAACGATAGATTTATAGAAAGTTCTGTTTATCCAAACCCAATGCCCTACCCAACGGGAAAAACAAATGATTTGGCAAGTGTTTTTCAGACCTCACAAACGCCTTTTCAGTGGAAAACAACGAACTTCAAACGCCCTGATGCCCAAGATTTGGTCATTTATGAGCTGCATTTACGAGATTTTTCCAATGCACACAGCTATCAAGCGGTTTTGGATTCTTTGGATTACCTAAAACGCTTGGGAATCAATGCAATAGAACTCATGCCGATTCAGGAATTTGAGGGAAATGATAGCTGGGGTTATAATCCTATCTATTATTTTGCCCCCGATAAATACTACGGAACAAAAAATATGTTCAAGCAATTTGTCGATAAGGCACATGAAAAAGGCTTTGCGGTGCTGCTGGATATGGTGCTGAATCATAACTTTGGGCAGTCTCCTTTGGTAAAAATGTACTGGGATAGCCAAACTAACAAACCTGCTGTAGGCAATCCCTATTTTAATCCCGATGCTACGCACCCCTTCAATGTTGGCTACGATTTTAATCATGAAAGTCAGGCAGTCAAGGACTTAGTAAAAAGAGTGAATCAATTTTGGCTTACTGAATATAAAATTGATGGCTTCCGTTTTGACCTTTCCAAAGGTTTTACACAAAAAAATAATCCGAATAATGAGCCTGCTTGGAGTGCTTTTGATGCTTCAAGAATTGCGATTTGGAAAAGAATTTATGATGAAATCAGGGAAGTAGATAATTCGGCTTTCGTAATTTTGGAACATTTTGCCCAAAATAGTGAGGAAATAGAACTTTCCAACTACGGAATGTTGCTTTGGGGAAATATGAATGATGGTTTTGGCAAGGCAACGCAAGGCGTTAGCAATACCATAGAGGGAACAACTTATTTGCAAAGAAATTGGGAAAAGCCTCATTTGGTGTCTTTCATGGAAAGCCATGACGAGGAACGCCTAATGTTCAAAGCGACAGGTGCAGGGCAAGTAGCTGATAGCTATAACATTAGAGAGCTAAATACCGCCTTAGAACGCATGAAATTGGCAGCAGCATTTTACTTTAGTATGCAAGGCGCAAAAATGATTTGGCAGTTTGGCGAGCTTGGCTATGACGTAAGTATTAATCAGAATGGCAGGACAGGCAGAAAACCAATTCGATGGGAATACGCACAAGTAGCTGAAAGACAAAGACTTTACAAAACCTACGCCGCCCTGATTCGCTTAAAAACTCTCCCCGAAAGCGCAGAGGCGTTGCGTAGCAAAAATTCACAGCTAATAGAGCGGAATTTGGGCTTAGAAAAGCAATTTATTCTCCAATCGCCTACCTTAAATATGGTAGTTTTGGGCAATTTTGGCTTAAAAAATTCAGACTTCAAAATCAATTTCCCCAATGTAGGTACTTGGTACGATTACTTCACAGGCGAAAGCATAGAAGTCCTTGAAAAAGAGGCAAATCTGTTCCTCAATCGTGGGCAGTTTCATATTCTTACCAATAAAAAGCTTCCTACCCCCGAAAAAAACTTAGTGCCTTGGACACTTGCCGCCAAAGTGGTAGCTGTAGAAGATACAAAGTTCGAAAATACTGTACTTATTTACCCAAATCCTGCGTATTCGCAAGTACAAATACGCTTTTCGCAAGCAGTAAAAGGAACGGTAAAAGTAAGCCTCAAAGAAATCTCTGGCAAAACACTAAAAAGCTGGACACTAAACCTCCTCAACGAACACGAAAGCATTGATTTGCAAGACGTGAAAGCTGGATTTTATTTCATGGAAATAGAGCAAAACGGGAAAAAAGTGGTGAAGAAGCTGGTGGTGGAGTAGAGGAGAAAGTGCAAGGTATTATGCTCATAGGTTTGAGGCTGTGTCTTGAACCAGAGGGAATCGTAAAATTCATATTTGGGTAGGTATTAAGAAGAAATTATTATTAAATTGCGAATCTATTTAATTTATATTAAATAATTAGATTATTTTGCAATGATTATAAACTGAAATTGATTTATAAAATAAATATTATAAAAATGGAGCTAAATGAGATTTTTGAAAATTTAATAAAGATTGAACCAAAAGTTGTTTCAATAGAAACGTTATTTAATAATGATGAAACTCTAAAAAATACTAAGTATGATCCTGATTATCAAAGAAATTATGTATGGGATGATGAAAAGGCAACGTATTTTATAGAGAGTATATTGTTAGGAACGGAAATTCCTCCCATTATTTACTTCAGGAATGGAGAAAAAATTGAGATTATTGATGGTAGGCAGAGATATCAAACTATACTTTTATTTATCACAGACAAATTAAAACTTAAAAATTCAGGGCTTCATAAGTTAGATAAAATTAGTATTGGAGGTAAGTTCTTTAAGGATATTGGTGATTTAAAAGATGTTTTTTGGGATACTAAATTAAGGATAATTGAATTTAGTTTTCACTCAAAAAGCTCTTCAACAGAAGAATTAGAAGACGAGGACAAGGTAAAAAAAGAAATATTTAAAAGATATAATTCAGGAATTACCCCATTAAAATCTACAGAAATAGATAAAGCTTTTTATCTTGAAAATGATTTAAATAAATATATTCAGGATAAGTTAAATTCTGATAAAGTATTATTAGATGAAGTATCAGACTTATTTTATTTTGAAAAAAGTAATATGCAAGTTTTGTTAAAAAAAATTAGGCAGTTACTTGTTCAGCATCAAATTCCTATTAAATATTACGCAGTAAAAAAAGATAATGTCATTGCTCAATATTATGAAATTCTTTCAAATCAGGTTGACGAAAGTAATATTGAAGAGATATATTCAAAATTTATTGAAAAAGTAAATATTTTAAAAAGAATAAAACAAACATTTTCTAAAAACAATTATACCTATAATCGCTTAATTTCAGAATGTTTATTCTGGGCATTTTCAATTGTTGAAACAGAAATCAATAATTTTAATTTTAGAGTTATTGATAAAGATTTTATAAGTAAATTAGTTTCCTATATAAATGAAAACATCTCGGCTTACGAAATGGATAGAAGTATGGTGTACCCCAAAGTTTGGACAAATTTAGTGTAAAACTAAGGTGTAGTCGTTTGGTTAAGTTTTTGTACTTTTTTTAGGTAGTTCTTTTTTATAA
>REAZ01000023.1 GCA_004294445.1 Cytophagales bacterium | reverse complement strand
TAAAGACTACTTATCTGCACAGACCTTGAGCAATGCAGTAGAGGAGATTATTAGAAATATCAAAACTAAATACATGATAACTTTTACTTGACCCCTTAAAGATTTGAAAAATGTAGTGATTATACTGCAATCCTCTCGCCTTGGCGGAGGGAACCGTAGAAGGGAATTAGTGATTATGTACCTAAATACTTATTTAAGGGCGATATGCGACTTGCTCCAAATGAAACGTTGAGCATTTGTATTTTTTTCGTACTACTTTATTTGTCAATATTTTAACTATTAAAAATATCTTTTGTTAATCCTTCTTGTGTTTTTCGTTCTGCTTTTTTCAGCACTTCTACAGTTGGCAAATACATTTTTTTACCCTCTAAAATTTCTTGTACGCTGATAACCTCAATTTTAGGGTACGTATGTCCAAAAATTTTATTTTGGTAAGTGCCATATTTCCCTGCTTCTTTTACCAAATTGGGCATTGGGTATAAGGTTAGCAAGTATCCTATCACTGCTTTTTCTCTTTCTACTGTTCCATACAAATCGCGAATGACTGTAGGCGAAAGTGTTTTGTTAGACTTCACAGAAAAGATAACCTGCTTAAAATCTTGTTCTTGTTTGTCGTTGTAGTCCACAATAAAGGCTGTTCCGTCTATTCCACCATCTCCGCCTTTTTTGTCATTGATAATTGCCCGATTGTTTGAGTAAGTTAAAACTACCCACTTTTCAAACTCCTTGCGTACTCTATCATCTTGCTTGTTTGCCAATGCTACCGCACTTTCAAAGTCTTGCGGAACACCATCAAGCAGCAAACGTGCAGGTCTGATGATTTGCTTTGTGTCTTTATCTACTACCTCTTTTATAAAATCTCCACCAAAACTATCTTCTAATCTTTTCAAAATCAAAGAGATAGACTGATAAGTAATATCTATTCCTATCCAATTTCTGTTCAATTTTTCAGCAACAGCTATCGTAGTTCCGCAGCCACAATAAGCATCTAAAATTAAATCTCCTTCATTAGAACTTGCTTTGATAATTCTTTCTAAGAGTGCTTCGGGTTTTTGGGTTGGGTAGCCAAGTCGTTCTTTTGCCGCTCTATTAATAAATGGAATATCCCACCAATCTCGTGGTAATATTCCACCGCTTTTATCCAAATAATCTCTATAAACATCATTTGGATTTGTGGTTTCTAATTCAATTTTAAGCCCTTGTTTACCTGTATAATTTCCTGATTTACCACGAATTTGGAATTTTCTACCATTTTCGTCTGTATAGTTGAACTTTTTAATAGTCCCTTCACTATACTTTTCTAATAATTCATTGGGATTGAATGAATAATTGTTGCTTTTTGTATAAAAGAAGATAACATCATGCTTTTTGTTCCAATGTTTTTTTGAAAGTTCTCTTTCTCTATAAATCCAAATAATTTCATTTTTATAGTCCCCACCTCTTGGACAGAAAATACAATCACAAACCAATTTCAAATAATGGCTTGCTGTAGGGTCGCAGTGCAGATAAAATGAGCCTGTCGGTTTTAATACTCTGTAGATTTCTGCTATTCGCTGTGTCATACTCACCAAATAAGAAAGCAAACTACCTTTTCCCAAAATTTTTTCAAGTCCTAAAATCAGGTTAATACTTTGGGCAGTGAAAACCCTATTTTTGTTGCTTGTAATTTCGTCAAAACCTTCATTGGCTGTGCTATTCCAAGTCCAAGTATCCACAAAAGCTTGTGCTTGGGCGGTGTCCTCTTTGCCAACATTGTTGTAAATTTGGTTATAGTTCCGTTTTGAGTTAAACGGTGGGTCTATATAGCACAAATCTACCGATTCGTCTTTTACGTGATTTCGTAAAACTTCTAAATTATCTCCGTAAAACAATTTATTCTTTTGTTCCATTCGCCTTGTCTATTTTTAAAGGCGTTGTTGTCAAAGTTTTCTTTTAACATAACGCCCAACAAATATATACACCCATGCATCTATATCAAAATTAAACTACAAATTTCTCACGCTTCATTATTACCATTTTTTATAGCGATTAATCGGATAATTTTTAGCAGTTTTAACATTACATTTGCCTTTCGCTTACATTTTTAATTTAAATCAAAAAATGATGAAAAAAACAAACTTACTTTTTCTCTTTGTATGCTTTTTTGCTTCTTTTTGCCTATTTGTCGGCAAAGCAAAAGCACAAAACAGCTATTTTTTTCCAAAAGAAACGAAGTTCAATCCTGCTATCCCTACTCCAGAGCAGTTTTTGGGCTACCCTATTGGAAAGCATCACACGCGCTACGACCAGATTATTTCCTATTTCAAGGAATTAGATAGGGTTTCTGACCGCATCTCTTCCGAAATTTTCGGTATGAGCATAGAGTACAGACCGCAGATTGTCTTGAAAATTACCTCGCCCGCAAACCATGCCCGCATCGAGGAGATTCGCAAGGCAAACTTGGCACGCTCTACCCAAAATACAGGAGATGATATGCCTATGATTATGCAAATCAATGCCAACGTGCATGGAAACGAACCTTCGGGAGGCGAAGCGGCTATCATGGCAGCCTATTATTTGGCGGCTTCAGAAAGCGAAGAAACGCTAAATTGGCTCAATAACATGGTCATCTTGCTCGACCCTATCCAAAATCCTGACGGTAGAGATAGGTTTGTAAACTGGGCAAATATGCACAAAGGAACGCCATTCGTAAGCGACCCTTTGGATAGGGAACACAATGAAGTATGGCCTGGCGGCAGAATGAATCACTATTGGTTTGACCCCAACAGAGATTGGTTTTTGGGGATTCACCCCGAAAGTCGCAACCGCATGAAACTGTTTCATCAGTGGCGACCTTATGTTTTTACCGACCACCACGAAATGGGTACGAACTCCTCTTTTTATTTTGACCCAGGTATGCCCTCAAGCAATAACTGGCTCATTCCAAAGAATTTGGCAGAAAACATACACATTCGCTTTGCCAAATATTTTGAAAAAGGCATGAACGACATGGGTTCTATGTACTTTACAAAAGAGGTTTTTGACAAACTCTACCCAGGTTATGGCTCAAGCTATGCAAATTTTTATGGCGGCATGGGTTTGCTTTTCGAGCAGGCAAGTTCGCGCGGGCATATTCAGGAAACAACGACCATTCCTATTACCTTCGAGTTTACTATCCGCAATCAGTTAGCGATGGCTCTCGCTACTATTCGGGCTACTTTGGGCGAAAAGACGGAGCTTATCAAACATCGCAGGGAGTTTTTCAAAGCTGCCTTAGACAATGCAAGAAAAAGCCCTATCAAAGGCTATATTTTTGGCGATTCGCAAGACGAAAACCGCACTAATGCCCTCGCTAACCTACTTCTGATGCACGAAATAGAGTTTTTTGAAGTGGAAAATGAAGTAACACTTGATGGGAAAAAGTTTGAAAAGGGCAAGAGTTTCATCGTCCCTACGGAGCAAACTAACTACGTAATGGTGCAGTCTGTTTTCGAGAAAAACACGAAGTTCATAGATAGCGTTTTCTATGACGCTTCCGCTTGGTCTTTGGTTCACGCCTTTGGAATGCCTTTTGCCGAAGTAAAAACGCCTCTGACTAAGGGAAAACAAGTAGCTAGGCCCAAAGCAAAAACGCCCGCAACGGTAGAAAAATCTACTTATGCCTACCTGATAGATTGGGTGGACTACTATGCACCGAAGGCTTTGTACCACTTGCTTAACGAAGGGGCAGTCGTCCAAACTGCTTTCAAACCATTTGCCGCTAATGTGGGGGGCAAAGAGAGAAAGTACGGCTACGGCACGCTGGTAATTCCTGTTCAGCAGCAGAAAATTTCTGCCGATTCTCTGTTTCGCTTGGTACAAAAAGTAAGCAAAGCAGCCATGCTTGACGTGCAAACGGTGAGTACGGGCTACAATCTGTCAGGCATCGACTTGGGGAGTGGCAACGTGCGAACAGTGAAAAAACCCGAAGCACTGATGATAGTAGGGGCGGGCGTGAGTGCCTACGAAGCGGGCGAAGTGTGGCACCTGCTCGACGAAAGAATAGGTATGCCTATCACCAAAATAGAAATGGCAACCCTGTCCCGCGCCAACCTAAGCAAGTACAACACTATAGTAATGGTGAGTGCGGGCGGTGCATTTTTGGGCGGCGGCTACAATGCCATAGATGAAAACATGAAAAATCGCCTCAAATCTTGGCTCGCAAGCGGCGGAACATTGATTACGCTCAAATCTGCCACAGAATGGGCTATCAGGCAAGGGCTGACCAAAGAGAAACTCAAAGAGGAGAAGAAAGAAGAAAGCAAAGACAAAAAAGAGCCAAAAATGACTCGCTTAGATTTTGACAAGGCACAAGCGACCGAAGGGGCAAAAGGCATCAACGGAAGCATTTTTGAGATGGATTTGGACACCTCCCACCCTATCGGCTTTGGCTATACCAACCGCAAAATCTCGGTATATAAAAACGGAACGACCATGCTCGAACCAAGCACAAACCCTTATAATACCATTGGGCAATATACACCAAATCCGCTCATCAATGGCTATATTTCTAAGGAAAACTTAAAGAAATTGGGCAACAATACCGCCTCAATTTTGGTGAGTAGCGAGGGGGCAGGGCGTATCGTAATGTTTGCCGATAATCCGAACTTCAGAGGCACATGGTACGGCACTAACAAGCTATTCCTCAATGCTTTATTTTTGGGAAGCCTCATCAGCTCGCCAAACTTTGACGGCGGAGAAGCTACTGACGAATAGGGAGTTTGTAGAAAAACCCAAAATAAGGGAATAGTTTTTCGTGCAAAAAAAATTTAGTCAGTATCCCGCTGACAAGGGCGGTGAAAATCGAGGGCAAAATAAACCGAAGACCTAAAAAGAGATTCGATTATGAAAGTCCTCACAACAAGTAACAAATGTTATTTTCACAAAAAAAAACATTTGTTACTTGTTCTTCCGCAATTCCTAACCTGATTTTATCCCAATGCCCTTCCAACTTTTTCAATGCTTTTTCTATCAGGAGTACCTATGAACTTCCGTTTTTAATGAGTAAGGTTGTATAAAATGAAATAGCTTCATTGGTTTCCTTGCTTTAACCAATATTGGCAAAATAAGACATCACAATATTGTGTGCCTCAATCATTCAAAAAATGTTTGGGGGCTTCACTATTCTTTTTAACTTCCATCTAATTTACTGATTTTGAAACTATATCTGCTCACCTTGCTGCATGAGGGGAGCTAATTTTTCGCTTTGAGCAAATCTACGATTTCTTTGAGGTTTGCTACTTCTCTTTGCAGGAACTCATTTTCTTTGGCTTGTGCGTCTAACCTAATTTGCAGCTTTTCATTTTCGTGTATCAAGGCAGATTCAGAAGGGTAGAAATGAACGATTTGACTATGATTCAAATCACTATTATCACCATTAATTTGACTAATTTTATCATTTTGTTTTAGCAAATCGTTCCAATCTCCCATTTCTAAAATTGAGGCTATTTTTTTAATTCTGTCTATTTGGATTGTTTTGGTAACACCTAATTCTATGTTGCGGTAGGATTTTTCAGCTATCCCTAATTTATTAGCCATGTACGCTTGTTTGTAGCCTTTCCTATTTCTTTCAATCAAAATATTGGTATTTACCATCGAGGTAGGCAATAACACTTCCTCATTTTCATACTCTTTGCTTCCCATAGATTTTGGTGTTTTGTTTGCCAAAATTAAAGACTTTTTAGAATTTTAACTCAAGAAAACTGGAAAATATTTTAACGTGGTTGTTTTTTTATTGTTAGTCAAATAAATTATGAAATATTCTATTGTAAATGAAGATAAAAAAGAAAAAAAGCAAGATGATAGCCAGTTTTTAGCAGTTGAACCTAAATGGAATTTAGATGATATTATTTTGTCTTCTTCTATAAAGACTTCATTAAAAGAAGTCATTGCATTTTGCAAAAAGAAAGAGATAATATTAGAAAAGTACAATGTAAAAAAATTTGTAAAAAGCGATAACCTAACTATTGCAATAAATTTTTTTGGTGTATCGGGAACGGGAAAGTCAATAACAGCAGAGGCTATTGCAAAAGAACTTAGTAGTAAAATAATTCATGTTGATTATTCTCAGATTGAAGGAATGTTTCATGGAGAAACCCAAAAAAATCTGACTAAATTATTTGATAAAGCAGAAAAAGAAGGTTTCATTCTATTTTTTGATGAAGCTGATGCTGTGTTGGGTAAAAGAGTAGCAAATGTAACCCAAGCAACCGACCATAGTATTAACCAAGCAAAATCTCATTTATTAAATCTTTTAGATAGAAAAAATGTGGTAGTTATTTTTGCAACCAATTTTTTTGAAAATTATGACCAAGCATTTTTTAGAAGAATTTTATTTCACATAGGCTTTGAATTGCCTAATAGAGATTCAAGAGTACAAATTTGGGAATATCATTTAGATAAATCTATACCCAAATCAACAACTTATGATTGGATTGCCGAAATATCAGAAGGTTTATCAGGCGGCGATATAAAAAATATTGCATTTAAACTGATAATAAAATTAGCTGTTGAAAGCATTAAAGAACTTACAAATGAGGTAGTTCAACAAGAAATAGAGAATTACCAATTAGCCAAAAAAATGTCTTTACCAACAAAACAAACTATTGTTTTTAATGATAAATAAATTAATATAAAACTTTAAATTTTAATCAAATGGTTCTTACAATTGCAGCAATCATTGCACTAATCGGAGGTGTTGTTTATTTTTGGGATGTAATCAAGGAATGGGCAAAAAATGTCATGACTTACCTTGCAGTAGGGGCTGTGACAGTTTATATTTATCGTAAGTTCAGAGAATATTATGTCGTAGCATCAGGAAAAAAGAACGGAAATAATGTACAACATATTTCTACAATACCAGAAGGCCAAATAGATGCGGATGTTTTGCGTCAGATTAACAGAAAACCAGAAAAAACACCTATAGAAATAGCAAACTATAACAGCAGTTCTTGGTGGTAATACATACAATTTTAAATAACATACTTACAGTATCTAAACCAATAAAAACTTGATTTAGATACTTATTGATCTAATCATTTCAAAATTTAAGATAAAAATGAAAAATTTATTTGGAATTGTTACACTTCTTTTGGGTGTGTTCGCTGCTTTTTATGGATTTAATATTATCAGTAGCTCTGATGCTGATGGTGATGTTAAAGTCATAGGCTGGCTTTTTTTCATTGTGGGTATCATAGTTACAGTTACGGGATTTAAAGTCATGAAATCATAAAAATCTTCTATTATGTTAAAAAAAATCCTTGACGATTTTTTTAAAATTCATTCTATTGAATTTTATCAACTTGAGTATTTACTCAATAAATTTGCTATTGAACAACGTAAACCCAATTTGGGTAATGCTGTAAGGTTAGTAATAAAAAAAGCAGGAAATAACTATATCATTGATTTTCAATTATATTATAAAGAAAATCATGATGATAAAAATATAATTAAAGTTAATCAGCAACATCAGTACAATACCATTGAGAATATACCTCAATGGTATTCAAAAAAATTGGATATTGGTGAGGAAATTAAAATAAAGATAGATGGTGTAGATGAATTAGTTTTAGCAAAGGAAAAATATCTTGAAAAAATTGATTTTCAGAATTTGGAACTTTTACTAAATAATTTCTTTTTAGAAATCAATCCGAACAATTCGTTATCTGGTATTTCAAAAAAAATTTACTTACGTAATAATGTATTTAACATTAGTGCAATATTTACAATAGAAATAAAAGCAGAGAATACCACAAGAAGAAAAGAAATGATATTTAGTAAAATATCTGATTTGCCCATTGACATTATTGCTATCATAGAAAAATCTAATGAAATAACTTTAAGTTTGTAGTTATTAAGAAGTTTGTACTTTTTCTTTCAAATATTAGCGCAAGCGCACCCGCAAAGGCAAAATCCGTTAGGATTGGCATCTTTGTAGAGAATGTCCTCTCAACGAACTCACAAACGCCTTTAGGCGTGACACCTATATTTCACGCCTAAAGGCGTTTTTTTGCGGCTTGGTCTGCATTTTCTACAAATATATTATGCCTGAAGGCATTTTTATAAAAGTAATAAGGCATTTCCCTCTTTTGCAACTATTAGCAGGCGCACCCGCAAAAGTAAAATCCTAACGAATTTTGGCATCTTTGTAGAGAGTGTTCTCTCAACGAACTTCGAATGGCAAAAGCAAGGAAAATCACGGAGTTGTTATTGGGTATAATTGTTTTTTTTAGCAAGATAGAGAGTTCCTTTTCAAATGTTAAAAATTCTTTGGGCAATTTTTGCTACTTATTTTCTCGTAAAAAATTTCAATCAAAGCAAACCCTTTTGTATCTTTGGTTTTAATTCATTTTACAGATATGAAAGAATTGGAGAAAATAGTAGCAGCTTACGAGGAAGTAGATTTCAAAACAAGAAAAGCCGCCCTTGCTACAGTGGTGCGTGTGCAGGGGTCTGCCTATAGGCGGGCGGGCGCGCGCATGATGATGACTGATGACGGCAGGTGGACAGGCGCGATTAGCGGCGGCTGTTTGGAGGGTGATGCGCTCCGCCGAGCGCGACAGATTATCAGCGAAGGCAAGCCGCAAGTAGTCCGCTATGATACGATGGAAGACCAGTCCGCTACAAGTTTGGGCGTGGGGCTGGGTTGCAATGGCATCATAGATGTACTGATAGAGCCTGTAAGCGAAACCGACCATTTGCACCATATTCATTTGCTCAAGTCTTTTTTGGGTACGCCCAGACCAGCGCGAAATACGGAACTAATCGCTACTGTTTTTGCCTCTGAAAACGATAGTGTGATGGTAGGCGAAAGGCTTTTTCAGCAGGCAGATAACCGAATTACTAATTATATCTCTCATACAGGGCTTAGCGAGCAGATAGTTGCCCTTTTGCCACAAATAAAGCAGGAAGGTAGGAGCCAGAGCCGCTCTCTCACTATAGAGGGAAAAGAAGTGGAAGTTTTTATAGAGGTGCTAAAGCCTGCGGTGCATCTTGTGCTGTTTGGGGCGGGTTACGATTCTGTGCCTTTGGTAAAAATGGCGCACGAAGTTGGTTGGTACATTACGCTTGCTGATGACTGCGTAGCTCACCTTCAGCCAAAACGCTTTCCCGATGCCAATGAAATGCTCGAAGTGCATAGGGATGCAGTAAGCCAAAAACTCAAATTTGGGGAGCAAACGGCTGCGGTGCTTATTTCGCACAACTACAAGTTTGACTTGGCGGTACTGAAGGAATTGCTCAAAACAGAAGTGCCTTACATTGGTATTTTGGGACCTAAAAAGCGTTTTGATAAGATGCTTGGCGAGATAGGCGGGCTAAATGAGGAACAATTGGAGAGAATTCACAGTCCCATTGGCTTGGATATTGGGGCGGAAACTCCCGAAGAGATTGCTATTGCTGTATTGGCAGAGATTCAAGCACGTTTTGCCAAAAGAGGTGGCAATTTTCTGAAAGTTCGCGAGGGTTCTATTCACGAAAGGATATTGTAATAACAAGCGAAAATATTAACAAACAAAAAAGCCATTCTTTTTCAAGAATGACTTTTTTGTTTTGTATCTAAATTAGCATTACGCTAAGATTATGCAATGATTTCAGTAACCTGACCAGCACCTACAGTACGACCACCTTCACGGATAGCGAAACGAAGACCTTTCTCCATCGCAATCTCTTTTTGTAGTTTTACACTGATAGTGATGTTATCACCAGGCATTACCATTTCTACGCCCGCAGGCAAAGTGATAGTACCAGTAACGTCAGTAGTTCTGAAGTAGAACTGTGGGTTATAACCGTTAAAGAACGGAGTATGACGACCACCTTCTTCTTTCGAAAGAACATAAATTTCAGCTTTGAATTCTGTGTGAGGCTTTACTGAGCCTGGCTTACAAATAACCATACCGCGACGGATAGCCTCTTTGTCGATACCTCTTAGTAATAGACCTACGTTATCACCAGCTTCTCCTCTATCCAAAATTTTACGGAACATTTCCACACCAGTAACTACAGATTTTAAGCCCTGCGCACCCATGCCTAAGATGTCCACTGTTTCGCCAGAGTTTACGATACCTCTTTCAATACGACCAGTAGCAACAGTGCCACGACCAGTGATAGAGAATACGTCTTCTACAGGCATCAAGAAAGGAAGGTCAGTCAAACGAGTAGGCAAAGGAATATAGTTATCTACAGCTTCCATTAACTCTTCGATTGTTTTTACCCACTTTGCATCACCGTTCAAACCACCCAAAGCAGAGCCACGGATAATAGGAATAGCATCGCCGTCAAATTTGTAGTAAGAAAGTAACTCTCTCATTTCCATCTCAACCAAGTCTAACAACTCAGCGTCATCAACCATGTCAACTTTGTTCATAAACACAACAAGCGCAGGTACACCTACTTGGCGAGCCAACAATATGTGTTCACGAGTTTGAGGCATAGGACCGTCAGTAGCAGCAACCACGATAATAGCACCGTCCATTTGAGCCGCACCAGTAACCATGTTCTTCACATAATCGGCGTGACCAGGGCAATCTACGTGAGCATAGTGCCTGTTTACTGTTTGGTACTCTACGTGAGCAGTATTAATAGTAATACCTCTTTCTTTTTCTTCTGGAGCGTTATCGATAGAAGAAAAATCCCTTTTTTCAGCCAAACCTTTGTTCGCTAATACCATAGTAATAGCGGCAGTTAAGGTCGTTTTGCCATGATCTACGTGACCGATTGTTCCAACGTTTACGTGGGGTTTTGAGCGGTCAAATACTTCTTTTGCCATTTTTGAAAAACTAAATAATGTTGTTTAAAATTCTAAGTAAAGTTTGCTTTTGACAAGCATTATGCTACACACTTAGGATTATTGAGCCGATGATGAGAATCGAACTCACGACCTCTTCATTACCAATGAAGTGCTCTACCACTGAGCTACATAGGCAAAATCAGAGCGGGAGACGAGGCTCGAACCCGCGACCTACAGCTTGGAAGGCTGTCGCTCTACCAACTGAGCTACTCCCGCTTGTGTGCAGTTTTGTGGGGAGAGAAGGATTCGAACCTTCGAAGTCATTACAACAACGGATTTACAGTCCGTCCCATTTGGCCGCTCTGGAATCTCCCCAAAAATTTCAAATTTTACTTTTCAAAACCGTTGCTCTGAAATACGTTTTCAAATTAGTGGTGCAAAAGTACGTGGTTTTTTTCTAAATCAAAAAAAAAAGCAAATATTTTTTTTAAGAATTTGATTCTTTCTTTATGCCAATACCTCTTTTACTAAAAAAAGTGCGTTTTAGCCGCTGCTATCACAGATTATATATATCCTTTGGCTTGCAAATTAAATAGCTCGGCATACTTGCCATTGATTTGCATTAGCTCTTCATGGCTTCCTATTTCTCGAAGTTCGCCAAATTCGAGGAACAAAATACGGTCAGCCATACGCACTGTAGAGAAACGATGCGAAATTAATACCGCCATTTTTCCAGAAATAAGTTCGGAAAATCTGATAAAAACTTCATGCTCTGCTCTTGCATCTAAAGCTGCGGTAGGCTCATCTAAAATGACTAACTGGGCATCACGCATATAGGCACGCGCAAGTGCTACTTTTTGCCACTCCCCTCCCGACATTTCTACTCCTCCTTTGAATCTTCGGGCGAGCATTTGGTTATATCCTTCGGGAAATTTTGCAATGACGGTGCTTGCCAAACTCTTTTGGGCTGCCTGCTCTATCAGTGCGGCGTTATCTATTTCCGCTATATTGCCTACGGCTATATTTTCCGATGCCTTCAAAGCAAACTTTACAAAATCTTGGAATATAATGCCTATCTGACTTCTCAGTTCGTCTATATGATAGGCTTTCAAGTCTATGCCGTCTAACAGTATTCTGCCCTCTGTCGGTTCATAAAGTCTTGCCAATAGCTTGACAAGGGTAGTTTTCCCTGCCCCGTTCTCACCCACTAAGGCTATTTTTTCCCCTACGTTAAGGTGAAAAGAAACATTTTTCAAAGAATATTTTTCTGTATTTGGGTATTTGAAACTCACGTTTTCGAAAGTAATGCCTTTTGCAATGGGTTTGGGGATAGGCAAAGACTGACCATCAGAAAAGATAGTAGGTTGAATATCAAAGAAGTCAAAGAAGTCTTGGAGATATAAAGCTCTTGATGAAATATCGGCAAAGCGGTTCATGATGGATTGGAAAGACGACCTCATGCGGTCGAAAGAACCTGCTAAAAAGGTCAAATCACCCAAAGTAATATTTCCCTGCACAGTGGTAGTGATGATATAAATATAGACCGAATAATAAATACCTACACTAAGCAAGTTGAGCAGCCCTCCCCAAAAGGCACTTTGTATGCTCAATTTGCGGTTTGCTTGATAGAACTCATCTGCCAATTTATTAAACCGCTCTGAAAGGAAGTTAGATAGGCTAAAAATTTTCAATTCTTTGGCAGTGCTATCGCTTGCCCCCATAAAGCGGATATAGTCTAATTCTCTGCGTTGCGGTGTCCAAGAGGTAGTAAGGGAATATTTGAGCGTATTGAATCGACTTTCAGAAACAAAAGAAGGAATAGCTGCCAAAAGCAATACCAAAATAAGCCAAGGGGAAAAAATAGCCAAACCAATCGCAAGCATGACAAAGGAAATGATAGACTGCATTTGTGCCAAAACTTGCGTCATAATGTAAGTGCGTCCACCTGTTTGCTGCCTTGCTTTTTCCAACTTATCATAGAAAGTAGGGTTTTCAAATTGGTAGAGGTCAAGTTTTGCGGCGTGTTCTATGATTTGTACTGAGGACTTGTTGGCAAACAAATCACCGAGCAAGCTATCATTCAGGTTAATTAGCCGATTTAGTAGGTCTAAAAATATAGCCAAACCAAATTCTAAGCCTACCCACTGCCAGAGAGTTTCTATGTCGTGCTGTCCTTTTGTATTTACCAAGATAACTACCTCATCTATAATAAGTTTGCCTATGTAGAGCATGATGGGCGGAAATACTGAGCAGATAATACGCAGCAAAATATTTGTACCAGCCATTCGCGGGTTTGTGTCCCATATTAGCCTGAGCAATCTTGGAATATTCTTGAGAGAAGCAAGGCGAGCTTGGGGATTTTTTTCGGGGTCATTTTCGTTGCCATATAAGAATACGGCTATTTTGTAGAAAAATGTATTAAATATTGTCATCTGTAATCGTTAGACATCTAAATAAATGAATGACAAATTAACACAGAAACACATAAAATAATTCATAATTTCGTATTATAAAAGGCAACAAATCAGACAATATTAATATTTGCCACCCATGATTTATTATTTAAGTACCATTTTACACACCTTTCTATCCCTTCTTCAAGGCTTACTGTTGGCTGCCACCCTAATACATTTATCGCTTTGTCTATATTCGCCCATGTAGCTTTCATGTCCGATTTGTCGAAAGGCTCGTAGATAATTTTCGCCTTTTTCCCTACATTTTTTTCTATCAATGCTATCAAATCCAATAATGAGTAAGTTCCATTATTTGACCCCAAATTAAATATCTCATAACCCACACTTTTAAGTGCATTTACTGTTCCGTTGGCAATGTCGTCAATGTAAGAAAAATCTCTCTTCTGTGAGCCGTCTCCATAAATAGTAATCGGTTTGCCTTCCTCTATAGACTTAATAAATTTGAAATAGCTCATATCAGGTCTGCCCCCCGGACCATATACAGTGAAATAACGAACAATAGATACATCTAAGCCATAGAGTAAATGGTAGGTATTACAAATTATTTCTGCTGCTTTTTTGGTGGCGGCATAAGGCGAAATAGGTGAGTCAGTAGGAAGACTCTCTATAAAAGGCAATTCTTGACCCGAATAAACAGAAGAAGTAGAGGCAAATACCAACTTTTTGACATTATTTTTGACCATTGCCTCCAATATATTCAGTGTGCCTTGGGTATTGGTAGCCATATAAACATGGGGATTCTTGATGCTATCTCTTACACCCGTCTTTGCCGCCAAATGCACTACAGCACTAAAGGGGTGGTGGGCAAATATTTCATTAATTTTACCTGCATCTCTAATATCGGCATAGTAAAACGAAAAATGTTCATGTTTTTTTAGCGCATTTAGTCTATATTCTTGCAAGCTATTGTCATAATAGTTGTTCATATTGTCTAAACCTACTATCCGATAGCCTTCTGCCAAAAGCATTTCTGAGGTTCTATGTCCGATGAAGCCTGCAACTCCTGTGATTAAAATGGTTGTCATGATTACGGTTTTTCAATAAGTAATGGTAATTTATTAATACTTTTTTATAAAGTACAATAAGAAGATTTCATCAGACAAAAGCCTCTTGATAAAAGAAATATAAGGAGATTTATAAACAAGTAAATCAAATTTAAGTCCAATTTTTAAATCAAATTACCTCCTCTTATTATCTTTTCCTCTATCTATATTTTGCATTTTTGCATATTCGTAATTTAGTACAAAACTATCAGAAAAAATAAAAATAGGAAAAATATGAACTTGAATACATTGATAATCATTTTTTTAGGCGGCGGCTTAGGAAGTTGCTTGCGTTATCTCATTTCCTCATGGCTCAATCCTTTGGCTACTTTCCCCTTCGGTACTTTTTTAGCTAATGTGCTTGCTTGCATAGTGCTTGGGGGTACGGCTTTTGCTGTTCAAAGTAAATTTATTGAAAATGAATTACTTAGGCTTTTTGTAATGGTAGGCATTTGCGGAGGGTTTAGCACTTTTTCCACTTTTAGCAACGAGCTTTTTGCTTTTTGGAAAACCCAGCAATATGGACTATTTACTATTTATTCGTTTTCAAGTCTGGCGATTTGCCACTTGTCTATTTTTGTAGGAGGTTGGTTTGCAAAAAATCTTTTCCCCTAAGTATTTTTAGTCTAAAATTCATACCTTTGGTTGCAGCCTTCTGATTGTGCTGCTATTGCGGATTTGCCAAAATCAATTTGTGATTTGATTTTTGAATAAGTCCTATTCGTTAGTGCGGTCGGTAGAATTTAGCTCCCCAAACCAATAGAGAAAATCTAAAAAACACACTCATAATTAATAATTTATAACTTAATAATTCATAACTACTTACATGAATATCAAATTATCTTTTCTCTTACTATCAATATGGGTTGCTACAAACGTAGCTATAGCCCAAGAAATAGTCAATAACAATAGAGCCTCTGACGGCAAGCAAAGAATCCAAGCATTCAAAGCCCAGCAAAAGGCTTTGAAATCATCTGCCTACAAAAATATCAAATGGCGGTTGGTAGGCTCGGACAATAGGAGCGGCAGATGCACAGAGGTAAGCAGTGTGGCGGGCAAGCCCAACTTGATGTTTGCAAGTTTTGCCACAGGTGGTTTTTGGAAAACAGAAGACAAGGGAAACACTTGGACTTCCCTTTTTGACGAGCAAGGTACGCAAGCTATTGGCAGTTTTGCGCTTGCTCCCTCTGACCCCAATATCATTTATGTAGGCACAGGCGAGGCAAATATTTTAAGGGCATCGTTGGCAGGAATGGGCGTTTACAAAAGCATAGATGGCGGCAAATCTTGGCAGCATCTTGGCTTGGAAAACACAGGCACAATCGCAAGAATAATAGTTCATCCCACCAACCCGAATATTGTTTATGTAGCAGCAAGCGGTAACGAATGGTCTTACAATGCTGATAGAGGCGTTTTTCAGAGCATAGATGGTGGCAAAACTTGGAAAAAAATACTCTATATCAATGAAAAAATAGGTTGTATCGACTTAGCCATAGACCCCACAGATGCCAATACATTTTATGCTTCTATGTGGAATAGGATTCGCAAACGCTGGTCTGACCCCGCCCCCGAAGACGAAGACAACCTCTACAAAACAATAGACGGCGGCAAAACGTGGCGAATCATTAACAAAGGCTTGCCCGAAACTAAATATACAGGCAGAATTGGCTTGGCAGTAGCGACTTCCAACCCAAATGTGGTGTACGCTTTCATAGACAATCATTTGGAAAAACGCAAGCCCAAAGAAGGCGAAATGGATTCTTATGAAAGACAAATAGAAAAAATAGTTATTGGGGCTGAAATTTGGCGAAGCAATGACAAAGGAGAATCTTGGACAAAGCAAGGCGAAATCCACGATTTTCTCAAGCCTTTTTCGGGAACTTACGGCTGGGTATTTAGCCAAATAAGGGTATTACCTACAGATGAAAATACTATTTTTGCTTTTGGTGTGCAGATGGCAAAATCGACTGATGGTGGAAAAAATTGGGCAGTTTTCCAACCTACAGACAGCCAAAGCGATTGGACACATGGCGACAATCATGCACTTTGGATAGACCCGACCAACCCAAGCAGAATGGTTTTAGGAAATGATGGCGGCGTGTGCCTCACAGAAAATAGCGGGGCAAAATGGAAGAATTTTTTTGACAAAATCCCCACTACCCAGTTTTATACCATCACCTACGATATGCAGCAACCCTTTAATGTCTTTGGAGCTATCCAAGACGAGGGTAGCATGGGCGGAAGTATAGAAAACACCTTTGGCACACAGAAAAAGCCCAATATAAAAGCATGGGACTACTCACCGGGGGGCGAAGGAACGCAGATTTGCATAGACCCTGTAGAGAACAACATTGTTTATTCGTCGAGTTTTTATGGCAGACTGATGCGAAGTGATACCAACAAGCCCGACAGCATCTGGAGTACAAGAATACAGCCCAAGCATGCCACAGACGAAGACCCGCACCGAGGCGAATGGCTGGCAGGCACACTTATTTCCCCACACAATCGCAAAACTATTTATCATGGTTTCCAATACTTATTTAAGTCTGAAAATCAGGGAGATACATGGAAACGCATCAGCCCAGATTTGAGCTACAACGACCCTAATAAATTTGGAAAATATCCTTATCTTATTTATCATCAAGCCATTACAAGTATTTCCGAATCCCCACTCAAAAAGGGCTTGCTTTATGTCGGGACTGATGATGGAAGGGCATGGCGAACAGACAAAGATGGCGAAAACTGGGAGGAAATTACCAAAGGACTGCCGCCGCTTGTGCATATTTCCAAAATGGTAGCATCGCGTTTCAAAGAGGGGCGTGTCTATATCACTTTGAGCGACCGCAGAGAGGACAATATCACGCCTTATTTGTTTGTATCAGAAAATTATGGAAAAACATGGACAAATCTAAGCACAAAAATACCACAAGCACCTGTAAATGTGATAATTGAAGATTTAGAAAATGAAAAAATACTGTATTGCGGAACAGATATGGGCATTTATATAAGCAAAGACATGGGCAAAAATTGGACAGCCATTCAAGGCAACCTGCCCGCCTCCGTATCTGTCCAAGATATGTTCATTCACCCCAGAGATAAAAAGTTTGTCATTGCTACTTATGGGCGTGGTGTGTATGTATTGGATAATCTATCAGTATTAAAATAGGTCTAATTGCAAAACGTTCTTAGTCGCTGTCAGTGGTCGAAGACCCTGCCAGTCGCTAATTTGCTTAATAAAGGGAACTAATTACATTTCACTCATATTACCATGAAAATAAGCCTTGCTTTATTTTTTATTTTTAGTAATATAATAGCACTTTTTGCACAGCAAAGCCCTGAAAAACAGGGCTTAAATGCACTTTTCCAAAGGGATTTGCCAAAGGCAGAACAGCTATTTCAAGACCTGCTGAAAGCCAACAAAAACAACCTCATTGCCAACTACGGACTAAGTCATGTTTATTTCGAACAGCAGCAAACTCTAAAGCAAAAACAGCAGTACCAAATTAAATACCTGAATTTTGAACCCCATTTTTCATTGCTTAGGAAAGCCTATTTCCATGCCATCATAGCATCAGATTTATTCAAACAACTTCCTGAAAATGAAAAAGAAAAGATGAAAAAAATAGCAAATGTAACGGCTGACGCTATCCAATTGCAGCAAAGGAACAAAATCCCACAAGAAGCCTACAGCCTGCTTACCAATGCACCGTACCGTCTGTCCTACCAAAAGCTCTATGAATCAAATATTTACAACAGATACACAGAAGCAGATACACTTATTTCTTTGAGAGAAAATCTATTGCAGCAGTGTGCAGATTTTGCCAAAGACTACCCTACTTCTCCTTTTCTCAAAAATGTAAAAGAATATCGCCGAGAAATGCTCAAAGATTACATCAACTTATTGTCTTTGAGGCAGTTCGGAGACAGAAGCGGAAGCATCTACGAAAAATTTTGTGATTTAGCAATTACTGACTTCGACTCCGCAGAGCTAAAGCACGTAGTTCCAAGTTTTTATGGGGCTTATTTCGGATTTACGCCAAAAAACTATTCATCAAACCCAAATTATTTAAAACTTCAAACTTTTGCCAATAATTACAAACTATCTGTTATTCAATTACTTTGCGAGCTAAATTTGCATCATTTGGGCTACAGAGAAAGCAAAGCCCAGTTTTATGATGCCTTTATTCGCACTTTCGCCCCTGCCGATATAGCCCTTGTTGCAGTCAAAAAAATGGCAAGCCCTCACCTTAGTACCCAAAATTGGAAAAGTGCAATTTCTATTTTTGAAAAATATAAACCCTTATTCTCTAACCAAGCTAAAAATTTTAATTTTGATAAAATGATAGCCCTACTTTCTGAAGCCGAAGGAGAGCGAAAATTAGTGAATTTGGGGAAAGAAATTAATTCGGAAGCCAAAGAATACAGCCCCGTACTAAGTTTGGACGGAACAACTTTGTACTTTGCCCGAAAAGGAGCTAACACAGGTGAAGACATTTATTTTTCAGAATACAAAGAAGGTAAATGGCAGCCTTCTTTCCCACTAAGTCAGCGTGTGAATACCAATACACACGAAGTTCCCCTGACGATTAGCCCTGATGGAAACACCTTATACATTTACGGAAACTATGCCGAACTTCCTGATTTTTTTTACACTAAAGAGAAATTTTTAGGCAAAGGAGATTTGTATTTTGTTGAAAAAAAGGGAGTTACAAATGGGCAAATCACTTGGGATAAAATGCAGGTACTCCCAGAACCTATCAATTCACCTCATTATGAGGCAGGTTTATCTATGGCTACCAACGGCAAAGCCATTCTTTTTGGCTCTGACCGTAGCGGAAATATTGGCGGTTATTTGCCTAACTATCACCCCGATTTTCTGTACTATCATGGGGCGGGCGAGTTTAACATAGACATTTATGTATGCGAAAAAACAGAAAATGGTTGGTCTGCCCCCATCAATTTGGGAGAAACTATCAACACTCCTTTTGCAGAAATGAACCCCTATTTGCACCCCGATGGCAAAACACTTTATTTTTGTTCAGATGGGCATTATGGCTTGGGAGGTTACGATATTTTTATGTCTAAGCGTTTGGACGAAAACTCTTGGACGAAATGGAGTGAGCCTGTAAATCTTGGGAAAGTGATAAATACTGCCTACAATGACAACTTTTTTATTACCGCAGACGGAGCGACTGCCCTCATAGCAAATACGAAAAAAAATGATAACTACGGCTTATCGGATATTTATAGCATAGAAGTACCGCAAAGCAAACGTCCCGAACCTGTGAAACTTATCAGAGGAAAAATTACAAATGTAGAAAATAAAGCAATCAGCACAGCTATCAAATGGCAGGAAATCAGTAATTCTAAAAATAGTGGTGCGGCAAAAAGTGATGAAAAAGGAGATTTTATACTACTCCTGAACGGTGGGAAAAAGTATGTTTATTTTACTGATGACGAGCAGATTTTTGGTAGCTCAGTAGAGATAGATTTGAGTGGGAAAGATTGGAAAAGTACAAAATTTGAAACGGATATCGTAGTAGGCACTATTGATAAAAATAAACCTATAAATCTACCTTTTACATTGCCTACCCTGCATTTTGACTATAACAAAGACATCATTCGTAATGAATCTTTCTTTGATTTGGATAGGTTAGTAGCTCTTTTACAAAAAAATACAAGCATCAAACTCAGCATCGAAGGGCATACGGACAGCGATGGAAACGATGCCTTCAACTTAGCTCTTTCGGAACGAAGGGCAGAAGCGGTAAAAAAATATTTACTCTCCAAAAATTGTAAAAATACTATTATGGCAGAGGGGTTTGGAAAGTCGAAAGCAAAAACAAGTAACGAAACAGAAAAGGGCAAACAGCAAAACAGAAGAGTAGAGTTTAGGGTTAGTTTTTGAGAAGTTTCCGATAATCTTTGCTACTACAGTTACAAAAATTAATAGAATCAAGCACTGCGTATTGCCAAGAAATATGTAGTAATATGGATTAAGATGATATAAAACAGACATTCCCAAGATACGTAGGTCTAAATAAAACTATTTAAAACCAACACATTTTGGGAATATTTCTCAGAAAACAAAGTTTAAACAACTTTCAAATTATTTTTTTTCACTCCTTAGTATTTCTTCATAGAGTTTTTCAAAGGAATCATTGAATTTTTTGTACTGCGCTTCGTAAAGTTTGAGTCTTTCTTTGGCATTTTGCAAGTCTTTCTCCTCAAAATCTCCCGTTCCTACCTGCCCTTGCAAATTCGCTTTGAGTTCATTAAATCTTTCTATTCTGCCTTCTTCTCGCTGCACTGCCCGCCCGTACAAGACCGATAACTGATTGAGAACGAGCAAACTCCTATCTTTCAAGCTACTGTTACTGAAATTGTTGAGTTTATTTCTATTAATGTATTCCAAGCCCTCGATGGCGCGCTTGCCTATCGTATCCGCCAATGCTTGTGCCTGCTTATGCTCTCCAAGTTGGTGGAAAAGTTCGACGTAGCGCGGAATGTAATAATCGTAAGGAATACTTTTATCAGGAATTTGTTTCAAGCTTAGGTTCAATACTTCTTTGGCTTTTTCATTGTTTTTGTCTAAGAAATATTGGTAAGCCAAACGATAAAATGTATTTCTTTCGTTAGCCCCAAATTTTCTGTATTCTTCGTCATGATAAGCATTCGGGTCGTCAAAGCCTCTGAATTGGAATTTTTTGATATTTTCGTACATAATCTCTGTATCAACCTCCCCCAAGTCGCCGCCTTCGGTTTTGTAAGGCACTACCCTATATGCCATGCCTTCCATTTGCAAGTAGCTACGTAGTTCGATAGCCGTAGTATTCGCAGAAGTATTATTAAAATAGATAGGACGTTTCCAATCTGCCGTAGCAAGCATATCCAAAATCATCAAATCACTCTTAAACAAGGCATTAGAACCTTGACGCAAGCCAAATCTCATTTGACGTACTATCCTTGATTTTTTATTCTGAGGAACAACATTCATGCCTGCAACTTTTGCACTATCTATATTAAGAACAAAGTTTCTAGAAGGCAAGCTCGATGTACTTCCGCCACCCTGTAGCTCTACCATAATATTCGGATTTGCCTCTTTTACCCACTTCATATAGATTTTCAGGTCAATCCCCGATTCCAACTGCTTGTTTTCTTCTCTCTGATAAAAAGGCACATAGTCATTTTTGCCCGACTTAAATTGGTCATATTCCAAAGAAATAGGCAAAGGTTCTGACTCATATACCTTGCGTTTTAGCTGCTCGATGTACCAATCTGTACTGAGGTAACTTAGCACCACCACCCTTACATCTGTGCGGAAACCTTCCACATCTTGCACGTACCAAAGCGGGAAAGTATCGTTATCCCCACCCGTAAAAAGTACGGCGTTAGGCGCGCAACTTGAAAGCGTGTTTCTTGCTTGGTCTATGGAGTGATAGCGGTTAGAGCGGTTGTGATTATCCCAGCCTTTTGCCCCCATGAGTATCGGCACAGCCATACAAAGTGCAGTAACTATGGCAGGTCTGAGCGTATTGTTTTGAATAAATTTGCGTGTCCATTCGCTTATCCCGATAACGCCAAAGCCAATCCATATCGCAAAAGCATAAAACGAACCTACATAAATATAATCTCTTTCTCTTGGCTCCACAGGCGGCGAGTTCATATAAAGTACCAAAGCAATACCCGTCAAGAAGAACAACATTAGCACTACGGCAAAGTTTTTCTCATCTCTGCTTAGTTGGAAAAATAAGCCCGCCAAGCCAAGCATAAGAGGCAGCATATAAAAATTGTCATGTGCTTTGCTTTTTGCCGAGTCAGGAATATCCGTAGGCGACCAAGGCAGTACCCAGCCCGCTTCTTTGTCATCACCATCACGCCCTGCAAAGTTCCAGAGGAAATAGCGGAAGTACATGTGTCCGAGTTGGTATTTGAACAGATATAAGATATTATATACAAAATTCGGTTTTTCGTTTTCTCCCATACCCGTCCACTCTCTGTAGAGTTGTGGGTGGTCTTCACCTTGGCTGTGCATACGCGGCAGTAGCATTTCATTTTCATAAACTGCTTCCGATTTATAGTCATAAATTTCATATTTGTCCTTGCCTTTGCGATACATGGGGTCAGTCTGTACTGCATCTATCCTTTCAGAGGCAAAAGTACGCCCATAAAGCAAAGGTCTGTCCCCGTATTGCTCTCTTTTCAGATAAGACACAAAAGACATCACGTCCTCAGGATTATTTTCGTCAATAGGTGTGTTGGCATTTGAGCGTATCAGCACCAAGCCATAAGACGCATAACCAATCAATACAAAAGCAAAACCCACCATCACTGTATTGAGGATTTCATTTTGCTTTTTGATAGAATAGATAATGCCATACACAACTGCACCCAAAAACAAGATAGCAAAAAGCAATGCTCCAGACCCAAAAGGCATACTAAGTCCATTGACAAAGAAAATTTCAAACTTTCCCGCAATACTTGGCAGCCCAGGAATGACGAAAGTCATCACCAAAATAATCAGACCGCCGCTCACAAGCATAGTACCCACCAAACCCCATAAAGTGATTTTTGGATAGTTTTTATAGTAATATATCAAGCCCAAAGCGGGTATAGTAACTAAGTTAAGCAAGTGAACACCGATAGAAAGTCCCATCATGTAGGCAATGAGAATTAGCCATTTATTGGCAAGAACGGGGCTATCAATCGTTTCCCACTTGAGCATCGCCCACACTACGAAGGCAGTAAAAAAAGAAGACATACCATAGACCTCTGCCTCCACTGCCGAAAACCAAAATGAATCAGAAAAAGTATATGCCAGCGCGCCTACAATGCCCGCACCTATCAGCGTAATTTGCTGACTAAGAGAGTATTCTCCATTATTTTCAGGTTGAGTAATTAGTTTTTTCCCTAACAAAACAATAGACCAATATAGGAATAGAATGGAAAAAGAACTCGACAGAACCGAAATCATATTAATCCAAAAGGCAACTTTGGAAACATCTCCCATCGCCAAAAAGGAGAACATTCTGCCCATAAGTAGGAAGAAAGGCGCGCCGGGAGGGTGCGGCACCATCAGTTTGTAGGAAACGGCGATAAACTCACCACAGTCCCAGAAACTTGCTGTTTCTTCGACAGTCAGTACGTAAACAGTAGTGGCAATAATACAAACAATCCAGCCGACTATGTCGTTTAGTTTTTTGAAACTCATCTATATTGATTTGTTAAATAATTGAATTGCAAATTTATTTTGTAAAGCATAAACAAAAAATCGTATTTATGCTCGCTAATATCTCACAAAACTATAAAAGATTCCTTAAAATAAAGTTTTTTTTAACTTTCATTACCAAAATCAATACAAAGATAAACACGCTACCGCTTAATTTTTACAATTTTATTATAGCATACTAATCTCCCCTCCTATTATAAGGCTCTTGGCATTTCTTTTGTGTGATTTATCTAAGAAATATTTTAATTTTTAAAAGAAAATAACTACCTTTATATCTGAATTTAGTATTTTACTTTGGTGCTAATTTTATATATCAAACAAGAGACAACTTATGAGCAAAATTTATATTTTTTTATCCACTGTATTTTTGTTTTCCTGCCTGACGAGCTATGCCCAAGAAGGCTTAGATTTTGTCCTCAAGGCAGAAGAGTTTAAGCGTAGCAAGAACTACGACGCAGCACTGATAGAATATGACAAGGCTATTAAAGCCGACCCCAAAAATGCAGAATTTGTATTTAGAAAAGCTCAATTGTATTTCATTAAAAAAGATGCAGATAATGCTATTCAGTATTTTGAGAAAGCAATCGCTATGCAAGACAATAACCTCAATGCATACCTCAACTTAGCAAAATTATACACCATCAAAGCGAGCAATGAGCCTGCTATCAAAGCATTTGAAAACGCCTATAAACTCGAAACTGATAATGCAAAAAAGATAGAATATAAAATCAATATTATTAAAATTTTGAACAAACTCAATCGCTTTACTGATAGCGAGGTACATATCAAAGATGCGCTTGTTTTGGCTCCGAACGATTTGTCATTGCTTTATTTTGACGCACGACTTGCCAATACTAAGGGAGCATACGATAGAGCCAAGCAAAGCATGCTTAAGGCTACTTCGCTCCTCAAAACCGATGACCCAAAAGAGTTTGCCAAGTTTTATTACGAATTAGGCTATGCGTATTACTACTTAGAAAAATACAATGATTCAAAATTGGCTTTTGACAAGGCTAATTTCGGTCCCTTTAAATCGCTTATTTTCAGAATGACTCCGCCTTACTTTTTCAATTTGGCAATGTCTTACTACAAAGTTTACGAAATAGAGGAAAGTAAGAAATATTTAGAAATGGCTTTGAAAATTAAAACTGACTTTACTCAAGCCCATGACCTATTGCTGAAAATAGTTGCCATGAATGCCGATAAAAATGCAGTAATAGAGTCTATGAAGCGTGCGGCAGAGTATGAAAAAGAGCCTCAAAAGAAAGCAGCAAATATTGCTTTGCTTTGCGAAAATCAGTTCTACGCGGGGAAATACCAAGATGCCCTTGCTTCGGCAAATGCTTGTTTAGTTATACAACCTCAGAATACACAGATTGCATTTCTGAAGGTGATGTGCCTGTACAAATTAAAAAAACCAGACGAAGGCATTACTATTCTACAAAATTTGACCAAAGTACCTACGCTGGAGCAAGACCTGAGAGCGCAGTATAACTTTGCCTTAGGGTTACTGTACAGCAAAACAGGTAAAGATTTGAAAATGGCTGAAACAGCTTTTAAAAAGGCTGATTTTGCAGGTTTTAAATATGCCGCAATGGTAGAAATAGAGAATATTCATGGCGGAAAGGCAGAAGACCAGCCCGTTTTAGATACAAATGTAAGTACAGAACCTACTGATAATTAGTTAGATATGAAAAATTTGTTTTTTCTTGCTCTTTCAATCACAGTTTTGAGCAGTTTTGCCCAAGAAAAGAAATCTCTCAAAATTACAATTGGAGGACTCAAAGATGCCAAATCTACTATTTTGATAGGCGTGTATCGCAAACAAGACGGTTTTCCCGATAGCGACAAAAAGCCTTTCAAAGGGTATAATATAAAACCCGAAAATAAGTCTGCCGTAGCTACTATTGCAGATTTAGAATATGGCGAATACGCCATCGCTATCTACCAAGATAAAAACAGCGACAGCAAGTTAAATACGGGTATGTTTGGGATTCCGAAAGAGCCTTATGCTTTTTCTAATAACTTCAAACCCAAGTTCTCTGGTCCTAAATATGACGACTGTAAGTTTGTTTATTCTTCAGAAAAAAATGAACTTACCATCACATTATTAGATTAAACAAAGATGGCATCTTTTTAGAAAGATGCCATCTTTGTTTGATAATTTTACTTGTATTTTTCTTTACTCGTACCTTTTCATTTTTTTCACCTTTGCCCCGCTAAACGTGCTGTCTATTATTTGGGGTGCACCTTCCATAATTTCCTGATTTGCAAAATCTTTGTACTCCTCGAAGTTGTGAAGGAAAAGTTCCGCAAGGTGATTTGCCTGCTCGTCATACGCTTCTTTGCTTGCCCAAGTATCTCGCGGATTGAGAATTTCGGAAGGTACGTGAGGACAAGATTGAGGAACGAGTACGCCAAACGAAGGATGTGCCTCAAATTTCACATTGTCTAACTCTCCTTTGAGTGCTGCCGTAATCATAGCCCGCGTAAGAGGTAGCTTCATTCGCTTTCCATCACCATATTTTCCGCCTGTCCACCCCGTATTGATGAGCCAAACATTTACTTGATGTGCCTTCATTCGGCTGCCAAGCATTTCTGCATATTGGGTAGGGTGCAAGGGCATAAATGGCGCACCAAAACAAGCCGAAAAAGTAGGAACAGGCTCTTTGATGCCTACTTCTGTTCCCGCTATTTTTGCAGTGTAACCCGAAATAAAGTGAAACATGGCTTGCCCTGCGGTAAGTTTGGAAATAGGGGGCAAGATACCGAAAGAATCACAAGTGAGAAAGAAAATATTTTTGGGAAGACCGCCCTTAGATGGTTGTGCTATCTTATTAATATGATGAATTGGGTAAGAAACTCTCGTATTTTCTGTAACAGAATTATCTGCATAGTTGATGTTTCGCGTTCCTTTGAAGTAACGCGTATTTTCCACTATAGCCCCAAATCGAATGGCATTATAAATATCAGTTTCATTTTCTTGGCTTAGGTTAATCGCTTTGGCATAGCAACCGCCTTCAAAGTTAAAAACACCACTATCAGTCCAGCCATGCTCATCATCACCTATTAAGTAGCGATTTGGGTCGGCAGAAAGCGTTGTTTTTCCTGTGCCAGACAAGCCAAAGAAAACAGCAGTATCGCCACTTTCGCCTATGTTGGCGCTACAGTGCATAGGGAATACATTGTGCTGTGTGGGCAGAAGGAAATTTAAAGCACTAAAAATGCTCTTTTTTGTTTCGCCTGTATAGCTTGTTCCGCCAATAATGACTAATTTTTTTGTAAAATTCAGAATCACAAAATTAGGACTCTTTGTGCCATCTTCTTGTGGATTAGCTTCAAAATCGGGCAGGGCAAAAACAGTAAAATCAGCAGTAAAATTTGCCAATTCGCTCGAATCAGGTCGCAAAAACATATTATACGCAAACAAGTTATGATATGCCTGCGTGCCTATAATATTCAGATTCAGTCTGTACGCATTGTCTGCTCCTGCATAAGCATCCCTTACATAAAACGTTTTCCCTTCAGCAAATTTTAGCATTTTGCCAAGTAGTTGGTCGAACTTTTCAGGGGAAAATGCTTGGTTTACACTGCCCCACGAAACTGTATTTTTAGTAATATCGTCTTGGACAATATATCTATCTTTGGGCGCACGCCCTGTAAATTTGCCTGTATCACAAGCGAGTGCGCCTGTATCTGTGAGCGTACCTTCGCCGTTTCTGAGTGCGTGTTCTACCAGCTCGGCAGGAGAAAGGTTTTTAAATATCTGTCCTGCCTTGATAGTTTCAAGAATTTGAGTCATTAGTAATGTTGTTTATGGTTATTATGCAAAGTTACGGAAAAATTATTTGATTAGCTTTATTGCACTCATGTCGTCTTCCTTATTTTTTTTACACACAATGGCAATCTTACTTTCGTCAATGAGCTTGAGAAGGACTAAATTGCAGTCATCTCCTAAACCAAGTACATAGCCAACACAGCCCGCACTCCTACCTATGCTTCTGTATTCTTCAGCCGAAATTTCACGAGATTTCTTTTTATTTTTTTCAGAAACTCCCCAAACTTGCTTGCCAATTTCTTCCCACACTTTTTCTATTTCTTCTTTTGCCAAATAAGAGCCTTTCATAAAATTACCTATTCCGCTTCCACAATCAATATTTGGGATTCTCTTACTCAAAAAGATATTATCTCTTAGCGTTTTTATGCGTTCAATAAAACTGGCATTATCGAGTTCGTTGAGTACGGCATCAATTTTTGTATTGTGAAAATCGTCTATTATTGCATTGAAATCAGCTTCGGCATCATTCCCTGCTTCTTGCGTTTTGTTGAGGGTAACATAGTGCAACTTTGCCCACGCCTCGCGCATTTGGGCGGAAAGTTCTTTGACAGGCTGTAGGTTTTTTCGCAATAGCTCAGTAGAGTCTTCAAATGCTTTCTGGTCTTCTTCGGAGCGCGCCAACGAGTCTTCTAATAGTTGTAAAGTTTCTACCATTTTTACCGAGTCGTCATACGCCTTGTCGAGGGCTATGGCTTCCTTCTCTATAAATTTTTCTTGCTGCTTCGAGTTTTTTGCCTTTAGCTTTTCGTCTTGTTTTTGCTTGGCTTTTGCCTCTTGCTCGGCTTTTTGTTTTGCTTTTGCCTCTTGCTCGGCTTTTTGTTTTGCCTCCCGCACCTTTTTCTCATCTGCTTCCTTTCGTGCTAACTGCCTGAGTCGGATAGCCTCTTTTTCTTTCTCCTCTGGACTATTTTTATCTACTTCTTTTTCTTTCCTGCCTGTGTCTTTGCCGTTTTTTTTCTTATCGTCTGCTTTCTTGTTGCTTTCATTTTTTTTGTCTTCCTTTTTTTCTTTGCCCGTATTCTTTTTTTTGCCCTCCTTTTTGTCAGTTTTTTCTTCGGAGGGTGCTGTAGTTGGCTTTGTTTCTTGTGTATCGTCAGAGAGGTTATAGCCCCAGTCCTCTTCTTCATTATTACTTTCTTGCACTACTACAGTGTCTTCTTCTACGGGCTTTGATAGGCTGTCCAATAGCTTTAGCCTACTATCTCGGTCTGCCACAAAAGTATTATACTCCTCTTTTCTATTTTCTACTTCCTTCCGCAATTTGGTGTATTGCACTTCTTTGGCGGCACTTTCCGCTTCACGTTTTTTGATAGGTGCTTCCATAAATATTATCAATCGAGCAATAGTATCTAATAAGCTGCGAAGTTTTTTCTCTTTTTCCTGCAAAGACTCCATTGGGTCGCTCGAAACATATTTTTCTAATTCCTCTTTTTTCAAATCGCCAAAAGTTGCTACGTAGCTTTTCAGACTGCCGAAATTGGCTAATAAAGCCTCATAAGACATTCCGTAATAAACGGGAGTAGCTATAGAGTCTTCGGGTGCGTCCTCTATATCTCGTTCTTTTGGAGCTAAACTACCTTTCGGCTGCGAAAAAGTTTTTCCTATGCTTAAAAAACAGCACATTAATACAATGACAAACAAATACTTACCCATAAAATTTTGCTATTGAAAAGTATATGATAAAATTTTGAAGGTTAAAAATACAAAACTTTCTCATAAATATTCGGAGAATTTTGTAGTTTTGGAAAACTGATTTATACCTATTCATTTTGCTTGCCAATTTTTTTGAATGACTAATCTCAACTATTCATATTATCAAACTCAAACAAAAAAGCCCACGTTTAACTCGGAGAAAACTCCGCTCACTCCGCAAATATATACTTATCATCATACTTATTATTTTGACTGGCTTAAGCAAAAAGAATCTGTGGTGGCAGAATGTGCCATCAATAATAATAGCTATTTACTCCTGACCAACAAGGCTTTGCGAATAAAAACTACGCACAAATCTTGGGGGGAAAGCACCAAAATAATGCCTCTGGGTAAGGTAAGCGGCATAGAAGCCAATTTCCAACGTCTGCTTTTTCCCCTTATTATTGGTGGCATCGTAGCTCCTTTGGCATTGGTTGCGGCGTTGGCGGGGGCTATACACTTTTGGATAGGAATGGCTATGACAATCTCTGGGCTTTCGCTTATTTACTACGGCTGGCTTGGTGCTTATCAGCTAAAAATTATTCTTTTTCAAAATCAGCAACACGCTTATTTTGTAGATTTGAAAACAAAAAAAATAGAGAATTTCATAGAAGAAACTCGAAAGTTGCTTGCTTTGAAAGAGCAGCAAAGCCAATAAAAAAAGCCTATTTCCCATCAAAGATAAAATACCTAATCTAAAACTGCCACCATATTTTCTATTTTTGGCAATACAATATCTGCCAATAGCTCCTCTTCGAGCATCGTAGCCCACTCGCGCATATACATAACTACGTGGTCGCGCTTGTTGTGATATAGGAAACGAAACTCCGAAGGAAGCCTTTGAAGTATTTTTTTATCAGAGAGTTTTTCTAAGTTTTTCAAATCACTCATTGTCAAGCCTATCTCTGTCATTTTGGTCATGAGCAAGTCCATAGGTTGGTTGCTTACTGGGCAGTATGCCTCTGTTTGCTCCGACCAATCTCCCTGCATATTTTGCATAGCGTAGGCATGAATTTCTGCCTTGCTTAACTTGCTGATTTCTTGGGCTAAATTGCCGCAGTTGCAGCTACCCATGTGTCCCCATTGGTAGGGTGCCCCCTCTTCTAATTTTTTTGCAGTCTTTCTGAGCGCCGAAATAAGTTCTAAATTTGGAGTTGCCATCTGAAATATAGATTATGAGTTATGAATTTGCTAATATCGTCAATGAAAAGTCTGAAATAGCTTGAATTAAAAAGGCTATTTACTTAGTTTGAAACAGATTGATGAAAAATGATGTTTTTGATTTTTCATATTTTTTTTAGTCAAAATAGCTCTCTCACCTCAAACTTCCTTTATCTCATCACTTTCTTTGACAATCAGCCCGTTCAATCCTTGTTTAGCAAGTTTTACCATTGCTTTTGCTACCTGCTCTGCGTGGATAGCTTTGTATTTTTTGGGGGTAAAAAAGTTGAAAATTGGGGAGAAAATCTTGGCAACATCTTCGCCCAATCGTTGTTCCTTTCTATCGCCAAGCAAAAGAGAAGGCTGCAAGATAATCAGTGTTTGATAGCCAAGTTTTTTGAGTTCGCTTTCCAACTCCCCTTTTACCCTCGAATAAAAAAACAAAGAGTTAGTAGCCGCTCCCATTGCCGAAACAAGCACAAAAGTAGTTGCACCTTGCTTCAAAGCAAGCTGGGCAAAAAGAAGTGGGTATTCATAGTCTATTTTTTTAAAAATTTCCTTCGAACCCGCCTTTCTGATAGTAGTGCCTAAGCAACAAAAAACTACATCAGCCCTGAATTTATCTTGATTATCAACTATTTTATCAAAGTTTATAATCACCTGCTCCAATTTGGGATGAGCCAAAACCATTTCCTTTCTCAAAGGGGTGATTACCTTATCAAATGTCGGGTCTTCCATCAATTCTTGCAGGCAAAGCCCCCCCGTCAGTCCGCTTGCTCCTAGTAGTAATGCAGTCATTATTCGTTGCCCCCCGCACCAAGTAGTTCTCGCAAACTAAAGATAAGATTTTCCCAAAGTTCTCTCAAGTCTTTTTCATTATCCATTTCTGAATAATCTATTACTTTTAAAAAAGCGGTATCCGTCATTTCACTATGCACAAGTTTAAACTCTAAAAAAGAAGGGTCTTCCTCGTCTGCTTGGTTCAAGGGAGAAAAAACGTACTTTACATGACTATTTGTGCGTGCAGAAACTAACCTCGCTGGGTGGCTTTCCCCATCCCAAACTATATCCAATGTCTTGTCTTTCAGCATTTTTACTTCTTCAGCAAACCATTCTGCCAAGCCGTTTGCTGTGGAAAGATATGGGTAAATCATCTTCACACTCGCATTGATTTCGTACTCTGCCGTATATTTATACTTACTGCTCATAACCGTTAATTATTTTGTGCAATATACTACTTTTTAAAAACCAACAAAGATTTAGGGAAAAAAAATGTCAAATTGGCTTTTTATTGATTTTTGGGTTAAATCAGATTTTTACTATAAATTTAGCTGCTGTAATAGCAAAAAAGTGAGTAATATGTTTATTAACAGTTAATTATATATATTTTGGCAACTACTTATCAAAATAAAGCTACGAAGGTAGCCATGCTCGGCGGCGGAAGTTGGGCAACAGCAATCGTAAAAATGTTGTGCGAAAATAACGTCCAACTGCATTGGTGGATGCGTTCACAAACAGACATCGAGCATATTATTAACTATAGGCACAACCCAAGCTACTTAAGCGGTGTAGAAATAAACTTGGAAAAAGTAACGCCAAATAGCGACTTGAAGCAAAGTGTGCAGCAAGCAGAAATTGTTATATTGGCAGTGCCTGCGGCTTTTATCACAGAGGTACTCAAGAGGCTATCTCCCGAAGATTTGAAGGGGAAAATTGTAGTTTCGGCAATTAAAGGCATGATTCCGATGGATAATATACTCATTACGCACTATGTAGCAAAAAAATTTGGAGTTCCTGCTGACGATTTCTTAGTCATCGCTGGTCCCTGCCATGCAGAAGAGGTGGCTTTGGAAAAACAGTCTTACCTCACTATTGGTGGGCAAAACATTGACAAGGCACAGCAGTTTGCCAATTTGGTAAAAGGTAGGTTTATCAAATCGAGTGTGGTAGCCGATATAGATGGCGTTGAGTACTGTGCAGTGATGAAAAACGTAATTGCAGTTGCCTGCGGAATAGCACACGGTTTGGGCTACGGCGACAATTTTCATGCGGTATTGGTATCTAATGCCATGCAAGAAATTAGGCGTTTTTTAGAGGTTGCAGAGCCTCATGCCAGAGATTTGAACGCATCTGCTTATCTGGGAGATTTGCTCGTAACTACCTATTCGCAGTTCAGCCGCAACCGAACTTTTGGAAATATGATAGGGCGGGGATATTCTGTAAAATCTGCACAAATGGAAATGAAAATGATTGCAGAGGGTTACTACGCAGTAAAAATTATTTACGAAATTAACAAGAAATACAAGGTGAATATGCCAATTACCAAAGCCGTTTACCATGTATTGTACGAGCGAATGCTCCCTACTGATGAGTTTGCTTTGCTCAAAGATGTGATGAAGTAATTAAAAAACAAAAAGTCTAATTCCTTTGAAAGAAATTAGACTTTTTATCAGTTTACCGTTGAGGTTTATTTCATTTTTTTAGCCTCTGCCAAAAGTTTTTCATTGAACTCTACGTACTGAGTATTATTCGCTGCCTTTGCAAGTTCTGTTGATTTTTCAGCAGTTGCGATGGCATCTTTGTACTTTTTCAGCTTCATTTCTATTTGTGCTTTTAGGTACAAAGTCCAGAATTGTGGCTGCATAGAAGTAGATTTTACTATCCAATCGTATGCCTTATTAAGGTCTTTGCCATTATTGAAATAGTAAGAAGATGCTTGGAAAAAGCCATTAGCATCCTTGTTTGGATTTGTGAAGTCAGCAATTTGCTTTTCTACTTTGGCATCTACGTCAGCCTCAATCTTCACTTTCACAGAAGTATTTTCCCAAGAAAACTCCAAGTTTGCACTGTTTGTACCTAAGTCAGTAAATTCAACTGTGAAAGATTCTACTTTATTTGCAGTAGTAGTAGGCTTTACTTTTACGCGTAACGCATCTTCTTCCATTTTATAATTACCCTCGTTTACGCCCAAATTTTTGCTAAAAATTACAGTCCATTCTGCACTTTGGCTTGGGATAGACATAATAGCATACTCACCTTTTGCCAACTTATTGCCCATGATAGTTACCTCATCAGCAAAGGTAATCTTTGTAGCTTGGTTTGCTCCTGTTCTCCATACTTGGTCGTATTTTACCAAGCTACCAAAAACGGCTCTGCCTTTGGCACTTGGGCGAGAGTAATTGACAGAAACATTTGTCAATCCTACTACTTGGGTGATAGAAGCTGAAGGGCTTGGTGCTGGCGGTGTAACTTGTGCCTGAGCAACATTGATGCAACAAAGCACAGCCAATGCAAAAAACAAAACGTTTAACTTTTTCATAATGAATTATTTATTTTACTATAAAAGATTTATTGGTTAAAAAAATCTATACTTTTTAACTTACTTAATTTGTCGTTGCACTATTTAATTGGTAAACGATAAATAAGCGAACAAATATTTAAGTCCCAAAATTAGTTCTTTTTTATAGAACCATGAAAATAGCGTAATGGTTTAACAAATCTTATGAGTTTTCAAAAAGTAACGGGGCAGTCTATGTGCTTGCTCCCTCTTTTGTTTCGCTTGTCGTAGCGAGGGGCAAAGATGAGTGCGACCTCATGCGCCCCGCCCGAGCGATTAAGCGATGAAATAGTGGCATCATAACTATAGGTAAAAAGTAAATTTTTATGGCGAAACCCTGCTAAGATAGCAACGGCATCTTGGTTTATTTTTCCGCTTACGTTTTGCATTATCGGGATTCCTCTGTACCAAATACCTGCAATCAAAGGCTCATAAAAAAAGTTTACCCCTAAGTCAAGCTGGTCGAAAATGCCTTGTCTTTGGTACAAAATAGCAGGGGCAATGGAAATATCTTTGTCCCAATCTTTTGAAAATGAGAACTTTGCACCCGCCTGAACTGTTTGTTTCATCTCAAGGCGTTCGCTTGTATTAATCAAAGACTGATACGGTCGTGTGAGGTGATGCAGCCCAAAACCAAACCAAAAAGTCTTATTATATACCAAAAAACCTGTGCCTACGTCTGGGTAATGCACAAAATTACCTACTAAGTTTTCTTTGGTTGGGCTGCCCGAATCGAGCTGGTCTTGGAAAACTAAGCGAGAAAAATCGGTAGTACGAAAAGTGTAAGCCCCCTGCAAGCCAAGCCGCATTATCCACTTTTTAGTTAGGTTAATTTGATAGGAGTAAGACAAAAGCAGACTTGTAGAAGTCATTGAGAATGAACTTAATCTGTCCTGCACTATCATTGCCCCTAAGCCCGCATTGTAATAATCTAAATTGTAGTCGAAAGAAAACAGATTGGTTTCATAAGTGTTTGGGATATTGGGGTACTGATTGCGGTACTGCATGGTAGCTCTGTATTGGGGGACAGCACCCGCAAAAGCAGGATTCATATAAGTAGGTGATGCGTAGAATTGGGTAAAATTGGCATCTTGGGCGGCGGCTATTGGGCAAGCAAATAGGCTTAATACGAGGGAAACAGTTTGTAAGAATTTCATAAAGTTTGCATCTTTTTGTTAGCCAACAAAGGTATAAAAACTTTGCCAAAAAAATAAACCTTGCAAAAGCACACTGTCTTTGCAAGGTTTTTAACGCAAAATAGGCTTTCAAATTTTTTTTAGAATATCCAGCCAAGCATGAGCTGCACCACAGAAACGACAATACAGTACATTACCGCAGAACCAAAGCCATCTACCTCAAAACCATTTACTCTTTTATCCATTAATTTTACAACAACGGCTTTTGCTACCACACCAATCACCAAACTAAGCAAGCCCAAAGTAAGCCAATTAAATGGAAAAAGGAACATCATTAGTGCTTTTTGTAACACATAACCGCCTACTGCAACAACCAAAGAAACTACCGCCGCCGCAGTAATTGTTTTAATTTGGATACCAGAAACCAACCTACTTGCTACTAAAGCAGCAACAATAGATATTATACAACTCCAAATCATGCCCATAATATTATTTTGTTAAATAGTTAATAATGAATTTATTATAAAAAATTAATAAACATCAAGTCTTCATTCCTGCGTTTATATACGTTAAATGTATGTTTTTAGTTTGATATATACCAAAATATTCAAATAAAATTAGTTTCAGAGAATTATTTTAATCAAAGCGAATAGCCTTGATGGGCGTAATCCGAGAGATGATAGAAACGGGAATCCATAAAATTAAACTTATCAAAGTTATAAAAAGAAAATTTAACCCAATGATATTGAGCCAATTCCATGCTATAGGCACAGTATTCATATAATAGTTTTCGGGGTCAAGAGGAATGAGTTTGAAATAATATTGGACAAAACCTAAGCCCAAAGCCGACAAGTTGCCAATCACAATTCCTTTGAACAAAATCTTTACCCCATGATAGAAAAAAATTCTTTTAATGAGCCTGTTGCTTGCTCCGAAAGCTTTTAGCGAACCTATCATATTGGTTCTTTCCATAATCAAGATGAGTAGCACAGAAATAATATTAAAAGAAGCTACCACAAGAATAATGCTTAGAAAAATAATAACATTGCGGTTAAGCATCTCAAACCAATCAAAAAGATGTCCGTACTGGCTTGTTACCGTTTCCATCATAATATCATAGTCGAGCATATCTAAGATATTATCAGCCACTCCCTTATCCAGAGATGTAAAATCCTTGACAAAAATTTCGTAGCCGCCCGTCAGAGTATCCGCCCAGTTGTTGAGTCGCTGAATGAGTCTATTGTCTGCCAATACTACTTTATCGTCAAAATCTTCTAATCCCGTTTCATAAATACCTTTGATGCTCATTTTGCGGAAACGAGGCGGCTCTTGGAAGAAATAAACAACAATGGTATCTTTTAATTTGAGTTTTAGTTTTTTTGCAAATTTACTACTGATAATCAAATCGTTAGAATGAGTAGAGTCATTGAAGGCAATACTACTGCCCTCTATGATATTTTTGCGAAACCTCAACGTATCAAAGTCTTTGCCTATCCCTTTGATAAGTGCGCCCATAATCTCAATGTCCGTTTTGAGCAGGGCTGGTTTTTGGCTAAAAGACTGTATATGAGATATTTCTGACGATTTTTTAAGCTGTTCGAAAAGCGGTCTTTGGTTAGAAATTGGCGCACTTTGGTAAGAGTCGCTGGCATCAAACTTAGTGAGCTGAATGTGGGCGGTAAAGCTGAATATTTTATCTGCAATTTCTGTTTGGAAACCTTCAAAAATCATAAAAGAAACAATCATGGTCGCCAAGCCAAGTGCAATACTACCAATGGCAATATTGGTAATGAGAGCCGAAAAACTACTCCCCTTTTTCGTGTTGCTAATGCGTGAGGCTATGAAAGCAGCGACTTGTTTATTTTTTTTACTCAATCTTTGTACTATTTGATATTCAGCATTTTACTATTTCAAAAAATAGAAATTTCACCATCTATTTTCTTTTCTATTTCTGATAAGATACACAATGTTAGCTCTTTTTTATCCAAAAGATAAAAACAAGTGCAATTTTTTGAAAAAAGCAGGCAAAAATATTACCTTGTACGTTTAAAAATAAAGCCAAAAATGAAAAAAATTTTATCGACATTTCTACTCTTTTGTGTGGCTAATTTCGTGCTTGCACAAATCCCTACTCAAAAAACGTACTGCAATCCGATGGATATAGATTATAAGTACAACTTTGAGCAGCTAAACGATAGCATTTCTTACCGTTCGGGGGCAGACCCCGTCATCATCAATCACAAGGGGGAATATTATCTCTTTGTTACGATTTCGGGGGGCTGGTGGCACTCCAAAGACTTGCTTAATTGGCGTTATATCATTCCCGACAAGTGGCCTATGGAAGATATGTGCGCCCCTGCTGCCCTATCTGTCCGCGATACGCTCTATCTATTCCAATCTACTTTTGAGCAACGCCCAATTTTTTATAGCCTTGAACCCGAAAAAGGCAAATTGCTTTTTTATAATCGTTGGCTGCCCCGCTTGCCTCCTCTGATAGGTCCGTGGGACCCTGCCCTTTTCCATGACGAAGACACAGACCGTTGGTATATGTACTGGGGTTCGTCTAATACCTATCCAATTTTTGGGGCAGAAATGAACAAAAACAAACGACTAAACTACAAGGACATCACTGCCTACAAAGGATTGATTTATTTAGACCCGAAAAATCATGGTTGGGAACGCTTCGGTCGCAATCACCGAGATACCATTCGCCCATTTACCGAAGGTGCGTGGATGACCAAGCACAAGGGCAAGTATTTCCTACAATACGGTGCGCCAGGGACTGAATATAATGTGTATGCCAACGGGACTTACGTGAGCGATAGCCCGTTGGAGGGATTCAAATATGCTCCTTATAACCCTATTTCTTATAAACCAGGAGGCTTTATGACAGGGGCGGGGCATGGCAATACTTTCCAAGATAACTACGGCAACTATTGGAACACAGGCACGCCTTGGATTGCCGTAAATTGGAATTTTGAACGCCGAATCGCTATGTTTCCCACAGGTTTTGACAAAGACAACCAAATGTTCGCCAATACTCGCTTTGGTGATTTTCCTCATTATTTGCCTACTAAAAAATGGGAAAGCAAAGATGAACTTTTTACGGGCTGGATGCTCCTATCCTACAAAAAACCTGTAGTTGCTTCTTCGGTCAGAGATACTTTTAATACGGCAAAACTCACAGACGAAAACCCACGCACTTTTTGGGTAGCAAAGCAAAATAAGGCAGGAGAGGAACTTATCATGGATTTAAAGGAAGTTTTTGATGTAAAAGCCTTCCAAATCAACTATACGGACTACAAGTCCAACATTTTTGATAATGCCCCCGAAAAGGTTTATACACAATTTAAGTTACACTATTCTATAGATGGGAAAAGCTGGGAAGTGGCAACGGACTTGAGCAAAGAGCCTAAGAAAGACCGCCCTTGTGCCTATATTGCGTTGGAAAAAGCAGTAAAAGCACGCTACATCAAATATGAGCATATTTATGTGGCTTCGCCAAACTTAGCCATCAGCGACTTCCGAGTATTTGGCAACGGTACGGGCAAAGCACCAAAAACGCCCACAAAATTGGTAGCAAAGCGAGACACAGATGAGAGAAATGCTTTTATTTCTTGGGAAAAAGTACCAAATGCGGTAGGATATAATATTCTGTGGGGCATTGCCAAAGACAAACTCTACCAAACATACCAAATTTGGAATGATGAGCCTAACAATCTGGAATTAAGGGCATTGACCGTAGGGCAAAAATACTACTTTGCTATCGAGGCTTTTAACGAACATGGCGTTTCTGTAAAAAGTGAAACAATCGGCGAAAAATAAAACATAAAAAAACACAAGACATTAAGTGTCTTGTGTTTTTTTCTTTGAGCCCCCTGACGGGATCGAACCGCCGACCTACTGATTACAAGTCAGTTGCTCTACCAGCTGAGCTAAGGAGGCTTCTTTTGCCGTTCTTTTGTTCTGAATTGCGGTGCAAAGGTATAACGTATTTTTTAATTTGCAAAGCCTTTTCAAAAAAAAATTAAAAATTTTAAACATTTTTTCAAATCACTCTATTAAATTGCTGATAATCAAATATTAATTTTATAAAAATGTTGTATGATGTTTTAGTAGTTGGCGGTGGATTAGCGGGCTTAGTCAGTTCGATACGGCTTTCCCAAGCAGGACTAAAAGTAGGTGTGGTAGAAAAAAATGAATATCCCTTCCATCGGGTTTGCGGGGAATACATTTCTAACGAAACGCTGCCTTTCCTAAAAAGTATTGGTTTTGACCCTTTTACGCATGGAGCTGTGTCTATTCAGCACTTTTGGCTCACCTCTCCAAACGGTAGTCAGCTTCGTATGCCCTTAGATTTGGGTGGATTTGGGCTAAGTCGCTATCTGTTAGATGAAAAATTGTATCAGTTGGCTTTGAAACAAGGAGTCATTTTTTACCTGAAAACAAATGTATTGGAAATAAAAAAAGAAGGCGAAATTTTTAGCTGCCAAACAAGTGGTAAGGGAGAGTTGCAAGCCAAATTGGTGATAGAGGCACACGGAAAGCGGTCAAATTTGGACAAAGACAGGGCTTTTTTCAAAAAACGCTCTCCCTATATTGGGGTGAAATATCACCTCAAAACCAATTTCCCAAACGATTTGATAGCCCTGCACAATTTCAAAGATGGTTACTGCGGCATTTCGCGGATAGAAGATGACAAATACTGTCTTTGCTACCTGACTACGCGGGAAAACTTGAAAGAAAACAATACGATTGAAATAATGGAGGAGAAAGTATTGAAAAAAAATCCATTTTTGAAGGAAATTTTTGAAAATTCAACTTTTTTGTACGATGCTCCGAAGGTAATTAATGAAGTTTCTTTTGCACCTAAAACACTGATAGAGCATGATGTATTGCTGTGCGGCGACTCTGCGGGTATGATTGCTCCTTTGTGCGGAAATGGCATGGCGATAGCGATTCACTCTGCAAAAATATTATCCGATTTAATTATTCAATATTCTGATAATCATATAAATAAACAAGAAATGTATCAGAAATACCAAGCAGAATGGAACAAGCATTTTAAGTTTCGCCTGTGGCTTGGGCGTACTGTACAGCAGTTTTTTGGGAATCCCTTGCTTACAGATACTTTTGTCAATTTTTTCAAATATAGTCCATTTTTAGCAAAGCAAGTAGTACGGCAAACGCATGGGAAGGAATTTTAAGGCAGTAAGTTTGGTAGTTCTTTTATTGCTGCCACGCTATTAATATTTCGCAAAAACTTGTGCTTGTAGGCATTCGGAATTTCATTGAGTTCGGCTATATCGAGCCAGCGAACTTCAGCCAAAGAGGGTTCATTGGGCGGAAAATACCTTTTTTTAATTTTTTCTTTTGGGATTTTGACTTGAAAGAAAAACTCAACGGCATGAAAAGGCGGGGCAACGTACTGATTGGTAAAAAGCAAGTTCCCTATCTCTGCTTCGAGGGTAGTTTCCTCAAAAAATTCTCTTTTGAGGGCTTCTTGGAGGGTTTCTCCGAACTCTAAGCCACCGCCAGGGGCAATCCATAGGTAAGGAATATGGGCGAGTCCTTCTTGCTTTACGAGGAGAATTTGTTGCTCATCTATGCAAATGCCGCAGACACGCACTCGATATTTGTGTTTGTAAATTTCCATTTATACAGCCCTATCTAAGTGTGTATAGCCGCCATCTACAAAAATATGCTGCCCTGTGATGTGCGAAGCTCTCTCTGAAATAAGGAATAATACAGTATCTGCTATCTCTTCGGGGGTAGTCATTCGCTTGCCGAGCGGAATACGTTTGGTAATTTCAACTAATTTTTCTTCGGGCTTATCAAAGGTATTAAGCCATTGTTCATAAAGAGGGGTCATTACTTCGGCAGGCACTACGGCATTTACCCGAAGCTGATAAGGAAGCAATTCTACTGCCCACTCTCTTGTAAGCCCTAACTGCCCTGCTTTTGAGGCTACGTAAGCAGAAGTACCGCCCTGCCCAGTAACACCTGTTTTCGAACTAATATTAATGATGCTATTGCCTTTCTGCTGTTTTAGGAAAGGCAGGGCAAAATGTGCCATTGTGTAGTAGTGGAACAGATTGTAGTGGAGAGAATCCATGAATTTTTCAGGGCTGCCATTTTCCAATCCTATCCCATCATTCATGCCTGCATTGTTTACTAAGGCATTGATTTTACCATACTTAGCTACAGCCTGAGCAATGGCATTTTTGCATTGTTCAGGCTGACTAAGCTCTGTAATTACTGCCAAAAAATCACAATTTTGTTGCTTAAGGTCATTTTCTATCAGGGCAGCACGCTCGCCCCACCTGCCCACAATGACGGGGATACCCTTTTCTTGGGCTATTCCTCTTACGATTGCTTCGCCAATGCCGCTGTAGCCGCCTGTGATAATGACTACCTTATTTTCTAAGCCTAAATCCACATTATTTTTGGATTAAAATTTATTCTGCCTGTGGTCTGAAACCAATTTTTCGCTGGTTTCCTGCCTCTTCTTCAAAGTTCAAATCTTTCATATCTGCAATAGTAAGTGCCGTAAGCATCTCCTCTGTCCTGCTTGCCTTGTCCAAAGAAGCCATACGCAAGTGTTGCTTTCTTACTGCTTGGCTAATAATCTTCCTCACAGAGCGCGCATTGCCAAAGAATTTGTCCCTACGGTCATACAGATATTTCATGTACTTCTTCAAATAGTCATCTGCTTCGGCATCTGGTGTAAGTTTCTCTGGACTAAGCATATAAGATGCTATCTGATAGAGTTCGTCAGCAGAATAGTCCTCGAAGTTCAAGGTTTTGTCAAAACGTGATTTCAGTCCTGGGTTCGACTCTACAAACCTGTCCATCGGCTCTGTATAGCCCGCCACAATCACAATGAATTGCCCTCTCCTATCCTCCATTTGCTTGAGGATTGTTTCCAATGCCTCGTTGCCAAAGTCATTGCCTGTGCCTTGCTGCGAGAGTGCATACGCTTCGTCTATGAAGAGTACGCCACCTATAGCTTTTTCTATTTTTTCAGCAGTTTTGATGGCTGTCTGCCCAATAAAGCCCGCTACCAAACTTTGGCGGTCGCACTCTACCAAATGCCCACGCTCCAAAATGCCAAGAGCCTTATAAATCTGAGCCAAAATACGGGCTACAGTAGTTTTGCCTGTACCAGGATTTCCCTTGAATACGGTATGCAAAGAGAACCTTCCTAATACATCTCTGCCTGTATCCCTATAGAAGCGTACCAATTTGATGAGTTCAAAAATTTGATTTTTTACCTCGCTCAAGCCTACCATAGCGTTTAGTTCTGCCATTGCCTCCTCCAAAAGAACATTATCTTCTTCTATCAAAGGCAGTTGGGTTTTCTCATCTTTAAAGATTTTCTGCACGTCTTGAATCTCTACTTTTTTGAGCATTTCGGCAGTAACTTGCGAAAGGTCAGCCGACTTCATTACGCGCAAGCCCATATTCATTTTTGCTTCATCTACCAGCGAATTTACCAAGCGAGCATTCCCAAAAGAACCATCGCGATTGCGATAACTTTCTGTAACTTTTTTGTTGAGGTAAGCGAGGGACTCAACCGAAAACTCGATGTCTTTCTGCTTTGCAGCTAACTCCACGATTAGGCACAACTCTTGTGGCAAAAAGTCGGGGAAATCAAAGTAAATATTGAATCTGGACTTAAACCCTGGATTGGAATCTAAGAAAACATCCATTTCTTTAGGGTAGCCCGCTACAATAATGGCAATATCGCCTGCCCCATCCGACATTTCTTTGATGAGTGTTTCTACTACTTCCTGTCCATAGTCTTTGCTATCTTCCTTGCTTCTGATAAGCGAGTAGGCTTCATCTATAAAAAGGACTCCGCCTCTTGCCTTTTCAATCATTTCCTTGACTTTGGGTGCGGTCTGCCCTATATACTGCCCTACTAATTCTGCCCTGCCTACTTCGTGTACTTTTCCGTTGCTCAACAAGCCCATTTGCTTGTATATTTTGCCGAGCATTTTGGCAATCGTTGTTTTCCCTGTTCCCGGATTACCTCTGAAAACAGAATGTAGATTTATCTTTTGAGTTTCGTCAAATCCTTGCTCCTTTCGCAATTTAAGGAAGCGTAAGTAGCTGATATAATCATGGATACGGGTTTTTACCTGATTTAGCCCTATCATTTCTTCGAGCTTGGCAAGAAGTTCGTCCAAAGATTCTTCAGGTTCTTCTACTTTCTGATAGCCTTCGGTATGCCTCAAATCATCACCTGTAATGGTCGTATTTTCTCCTCTTAGCCAGTCATCACCTGCCTCAAAAGGTACCACCGCCACAAGCTGATCCATGAAAATTACTTCTAAGCGATACTTATCAGTGTACCAAGACCCTGGAGTATCTGACCCCCAACCTGTAGTAATTATCAAACTTTCCTCGCTCGGATTAATTTTGCGAAGCTCTACAGTCCTGCCTTTGAGCTGTCCCGCATCGTTATAGAAGTTAAAAAATAGTTCGGCGTACCAAGAAGAAGCCTGCAAATTGTTCAGATGCAACTCTGCCCAAATATAACGGGTATCTTTTGCCCTAAAACAGGTATAATAACTCCGTTCGTCTTCATTGACCCCTTTGTTAGGTCCTTCGTAAAGTTTTATAAAGTCAATCTCGATATAGGGATTGTCATCGCCGATGACGGGACCACCATTTTCGACATAAAACTTCTTCTTCCCCACCAATTCTTCGTCAATATAGGCTTCCCAAAGATAATCACCTCTTAACCAGAAAGCTCCCGCTTCTTTATTGCCCCAGCCTTCTCGAATTTGGACGATATTGTCATCTTTAGAAACTTTGTAATTATCCAATTTTACATCACAAAGTTCTTCTTTTTTGCCCTTGTCATTCAGGCGAAAAGCTTTTAAACGAACTGTGGTGTCCCAATCTTCCTCATCAAATAATTTGTTGTAGAAAGAGAGTTCTGCATATAGATAAGTAGTTTCTATATTTTCAAAAACAGTGCGATACTTCTTCTTACCATCAGCGAGCCATTCAGTAGAGGAGTAAACGCGTAAATCTTTAAATTTGTAGTTTTTATCTAACACTTCATTAAAATAAAAAGTGAGTTTTATCTGTATTAGGCAAAAGTATAAATTCGATGGATAAACCAACTCTTTTTGCCTATTTTTTTCTTACGAACTTTAAAGTATATAAAAAACTAACAGATATGCAAAGGTTATCTTTTTTTTTTTAACATTTTAACATTATTAGTAGATAAGTGCCTTCAGTACATCTTTGTCTATCTCGTGCTTACCCTCGAAACGTATAATTTTGGGATGAAGTTGGAAAAGTTTTAGCCGTTCTAAAAATGCCTCAACAAACGCCGCACTCAGGAGTTCGTCCTGTGTTCCCATCACAAACGTAGTGGGAATAGTTTTGAAAATAGGCTGCCCAATGACATCTTGCGGTATTTCTCCCGCCCAAAGCAGCAATTCATCAAAACGTAAATCTGTATTTGCTATCCACCTGCTTGCCGTAGAGCATCCCTGCGAAAATGCCAATACATTTATTTTAACTTTTTGTAAATCAATGCCTTCTAATTCTTTTTTATAGATACTATTTAAGTAATTTACATAATTGGCTATTTCGTTAAGGCGGTCTTCTTTGGTCATCCAGTTTGCCCCTACCCTACCCGAAAATTCTTTCAAATAAAATTTGTTCAGCCCTTGCGGAGCTATGACATAATACTTTCTTTTGTCTAAGAAATCGAACTTCCTCGCAAAAAACTCTGCTAACTGACCGTAGCCATGCAGTGCAAACCAAATTTGCTCGGTTTGTTCGCTCAGTTCGCCAAGCGTATGGTATTTTGTATGGAGTTGGATAACGATTGATTTTTCCATTTTTTTATTCTTAAGTAATTGGATAAATATAATAGCATATTCGTCTTTAGGGGAATAATATTAAAAAAACAATTTCTTAGCCCGAAGGCAAAGATACTTTTTAATTGCATATTGGTATATTTATGCCAAATTTTTTACAAATGAAAAATATCTGTATCGTAGGCGGCGGCATTATTGGCTTGTTTTCAGCCTATTACCTCTCCAAAAAATCTTGTCAGATTACGCTGATAGAACAAACTGACCTTTCTGACGGTTGTTCCTTTGGCAATGCGGGCATGATTGTACCAAGTCATATTATTCCTTTGGCTGCCCCAGGCATGATGGCAAAGGGGATGAAAATGCTTTTGGATTCGCAAAGTCCTTTTTATATCAAACCCAGAGCAAGTACCGATTTGCTGAAGTGGGGCTACCATTTTTACAAAGCCTCCACAGAGCAGCACGTCCGCCATGCTATTCCCTTGCTAAGAGATATTAGCCTGCTAAGTAGGCAGTTATACAAGACACTTGCCGAAGAAGAAGCCTTCCAATTTGGCTTCCAAGAAAAAGGATTACTCATGCTTTACCAAACGGCACAGGTAGAGAAAGAGGAAGCAGAAACAGCAAAAATTGCCAATGAGATAGGGATACCCGCCCATATTCTCTCTGCCAAAGAAGTGCAAGATTTAGAAACGGAAATTCAAGTTGCGGTGCGTGGAGGCGTTTATTTCCCCAAAGATGCGCATCTGATTCCGCAAGTTTTAGTCAAAGAACTTATCGGATACTTGGAAAACAAAGGCGTAAAAATTTTGGATAAAACAAGTGTAACAAGTTTTGAAAAGAAAAATGGACAGATACAGGCAGTCATTACTTCGAATGGCAAGGTCGACAAATTGGACGAAGTAGTGCTATCTACGGGGGCATGGTCACCGCTACTGACTTCACAGCTCGGACTCACGCTGCCTATGCAGTCGGGCAAAGGCTACAGTTTTACGCTCAAAGATAGGCTAACCAATGTGCAGATTCCTTCTATCCTCACCGAAGCAAAAGTTGCGGTAACGCCGATGGGAACAGATTTGCGATTTGCAGGGACAATGGAAATTACTGATGTGGACTTATCGGTAAATATGCAAAGGGTGCGTGGAATTGTGGACGCTATCCCCAAATTTTATCCCGAAATAAAGGTGAACTTGCCCGAAAAAGAAACTATTTGGAAGGGATTACGCCCATGCTCGCCTGACGGACTGCCCTACATTGGGAGGAGCAAGCACCTCAAGAACTTAATCATAGCCACAGGACACGCCATGATGGGCATTAGCCTCGCTCCTGCAACGGGGAAATTAATAGAGGAAATAGCTACAAACGAACAAGTTAGCATGGATATAGAAGGCTTTTCTCCTGAAAGGTTTGACTAAAAAAGTAGGCTTACTCCTTGCTCATCTGCCCTATTTTCATGTTGTAGGCAGTGTAAACATCTGCTACACTGCTTTTTTGGCTTTCCTCCAAAAAACGAATCATCAGATTCGCACACGCTCTTGCATCTGAAAGTGCGTTGTGATGCTGGAGAATAAGCCCGTATTTGTCAGCCAAAGCTCTCAGCGAATAGCTTGGCACAGTCGGTCTTATCACCCTTTTAGCGAGTCTGTAGGTGCAGCCATATATAAATTCGGGCTGCTCCAGACCGTAAACAGCACACACATTTTTAAGCACGCCCACATCAAACGTTACATTATGAGCAATGACAGTCTTGCCATCAATCATACTTTTTAGCTCGTCATAAATGCTGTCAAAATAAGGCTTATTTACCACCATTTTATAGTTGATGCCATGTACCGCTTCATAAAAACTGCCTATAAAATTGCAACGAGGTCTGATGAGCCATTCTTTTTCGCTCACTATTGCCCCGTTCTCGACTGCTACCAAGCCAAGTGCGCAAACATCTCTGTACTTACTTGCCGTTTCAAAGTCTATAGCTACAAAATTCATAGGCATTTATAATTTGGGTTCTACCATAATAACTTGTTCTTTTTCAATAATTACCGCACCTTCTGCTGCTCCTTTAGGCTTTCTTACGTATTTTTTTGGCGTATAGATAACAGGGCAGAGTGTGTCGTTTTTTCGCTTTGAAAACCAAGCCGCAAGCTCGGCAGCCCGCCCAATCACCGAACTTGGAAAAACTTTGCCTGCTTTGTACTTTATGATGACGTGTGAGCCTGTTACATCGCGCGCGTGCAGCCACAAATCTTCTTTAAAAGCATATTTTTGAGTGAGTAAATCATTATTTTTAGCATTTTTGCCTACCAATATCTCAAAACTCTCAAAGTCAAAACGGCGAAACGGCATTTCTTCTCTCTCCTCCTCAGCCTCGCTTAGTCCATGATTAGTCAGATATTTCCTTAGTATTTTCAAACTTATAATTTCTTGAATATCAGCTAAATATTTATTTGTTTGGTTTAATTCTTCTTGCTTTTTCTCGATATTTTTGAGCAATGTCTGAATTTCTATTTTTTGATTTTTACTCTTCCGATAGTAAATTTCTGCATTACGCTGTAGGGAAAAATTGTCTTTGAGTTTGATGGTAATATCTTTGTCATGATAAAAATCGTGTAGCGTAATTTTTTGTACTTTTTCGGGAACTTGGTGCAAGTTTGCCATGAGGATATTGGCAATTTCTTCGTACCTATTTTCCACCTCCAAATTAAGACATTTCTCTTCGGATTTCTGTATATAAATAGTCAATTTTTCCTTTTCTTTTTCTAATTTTTTAAGTATTTCTGCTTTTTCCTTTATCAGTTGAAACTTGCTGATATAGAGATAGTAAAACTCATTGGCAGCGTCTATAGGGTTTTCAAAAACTTTGGCTTCTGCCTCTGCAAAAAGTGATAAAAATATAGTGTTTCCCGCCTGACTTACGTAGTAGTTCGGCTTTTCCAAATAACTAAGTATTGCGTATATCTTGCTCCATTGCAGGCTCGCAGGCTCTCCTAATTGCATTTTTATATTTTTATCGAAGGTAGGAAATGTTTCTGCAAAGCCATTTGCCGTAAACCCCTCCAAACTTTGGTCTATTGGTCTGTCCAAAACACTCAAATCTAAGTTCCAATCTTTCTCTAAATTATTGCTAAACAGTTCTATAGCTTTATTATTTGTAAGAGAAACTTCCGAAGAAGTTTCGAACAGAATCACATTTGCCATCTGCCCATACATTTTGAAAAGCAAAGCCTTATCGTTAGCAAACAGAATAGCAAAGCAGCGTTCATTCTGATACTGCCGCACTTTTACTACTGACGCACCGAGTATTTGCTCAAATAAGTCCACGCTATTTTGCTTGGCTCTTGCAAAACTTGTTGGAAAGCTAAGGCACGTAAACGAAGGACTAAGACTTACCCGAATGTAAAATTCTTTGTTTTTGCTTTGAGAATAGAAAAAAAGCACCAACTCATCTTTTACTTGGCTAAAAGCCTCCATCAGTTGGAAATCGATAAGTTGTTCGTCCAAAGTCTTACTAATTTGCCTAAGAAAATAATAATTATTCTGCACGTTGGTTTTTATTTGGTTCGGTTTTATGGCAAACTTCCATATTACACTATTGAGTGTAGCAAATTTGCTAATAATTTTGTGAGCAAATGGTGTGTTTTCTATTTATTTTAGGGTTGCGACACAAAATTTCCATTATCTTTACCGTATAAATTAGCACAAATATTAATCTAATATTTTAAATTTACTCATGTTTACAGGAATTATTGAAACTACAGGAACAGTAGTTAGCATTGATAAACAGCAAGATAATATTATTTTTCAGGTAAGTTCTTCTATTTCACAAGAGTTAAAGATAGACCAAAGCATTGCCCATAATGGCGTTTGCCTTACCGTTACGAGCATCAAAGACGGCGTGCATAGCGTTACAGCTATCCACGAAACTTTGCAAAAAACGAATTTGAGAGATTGGCAATTAGGGACAATCGTTAATCTGGAAAGATGTATGCCCGCTACAGGGCGTTTTGATGGGCATTTTGTGCAAGGGCATGTCGACCAAACTGCGGTATGCACAGCCGTTGCCAATGAGCATGGCAGTTGGCGATTTACCTTTGAGTACAGTGTAGGGAGTGGAAATTTCACTATCGAGAAAGGCTCTATCACTGTAAACGGCGTGAGCCTGACCGTAGTAGATTCGGAAATTGGAAAGTTTGCTGTTGCCATTATTCCTTACACATACGAACATACTAATTTCCAACAAATAAGCGTTGGGACGGTAGTAAATCTGGAATTTGATGTAATTGGGAAGTATCTTAAAAGAATTTTTGAATTACAAAGCAAAAATTTGATTTAGTTTCCCTAATTTTGAGAGCCTTACCCCTACATTGCATTACTAACTAATTGCTCATGATGTTCATTATGCAGTCATTGGATTGGATAAAGTGCTAATAATTAATATTTTAATTTCCTAAAGCTATTACATGATATTTAATTTCAACAAGCCAATTCGCAAGTTATTATTTGCTTACTTTGTGAGCATTTCTATAATTGCTTTATTGCTTGTTATTCAGCAAATTGCTCATATTTACAATATCTATCCTCAGCAAATATCTTTGGCAACAGCGATTAGTATTGTGCTGATTTTACTTCTACAGGTAGTAGCAATTCTCAGTCGTGCCGTAGTAAAGATAGATAGATACGTAGCCCAAATTTCACGCGCTAATGATGAGCTAACCAAGAGTTTATCGCAAAAACAAGTATTAGAGAAGGAGCTTCGCCGCAAAGCTGACGAACTTTCTTCTATGAACGAAGTGCTACAAGTGGGCGAAGAAAGGTTTAGGAAACTCATAGAATACAATACTGTTGGTATTTTCATCCATGACGGGCAGCATATTGTCTATGCCAACCCAGAATGTACCAAAATATTGGGGCGTGATATGTATTCCCTTTTTAAAACGCCAATGTTAGGCATCATTCACCCCGATTTTCAGAAGATAAGCGAAAGAAAGTTAGCACAGATGCGAAAGCTAAAAATGAAGAAAACAATGACTTTGCGTGCTGATATACAAGTAATTAATTCGGCAGGCGAGAGCAGATGGATAGACCTAAGCACGAGCAATGCGTACGAAAAATCTTCTTTCATAGCAACGATAACCGATATTACCGAGCGAAAACGGGCTAATGACCAACTCCAAGATGCCAACCAAACCATTGCCCGAAGAAATGAGCAACTCAATAATGTGCTTACTGAGTTCAAAAAACAGCAAGAAGCACTCATGAAACAGGCTGAAAGTTTGCACCTTGCCAATAATGAAATATCTAATTCACAAAAAGAATTAGCAAATAAAAATAAAATTATCGAAAAGAAAAATGAGGACATCATGGCAAGTATTAACTATGCCAAACGTATTCAGCAAGCTATCTTGCCAACCACCGAAGAGATAGACTCCTTGCTAAATAATTATTTCATTCTGTACAAACCCTTAGACATTGTAAGTGGTGATTTCTATTGGGTAGCTAAAAAGCATTACAAGCTGATATTAGTCATCGCAGACTGTACGGGGCATGGCATACCCGGCGCATTTATGAGTCTGATAGGCAATGACTTGCTCAATGAGATAGTCAATACAAGAAATATTACTTCTCCCGAATTGATTTTGGAAGAGCTTCGCAAAGACATACAGCGCGTGCTGAGGCAAGGAACTACCCTCGTCCAAGATGGTATGGACATAGCTATATGCACCATCGACCAGTTTTCGCCCGATTATGAAGATATTTTGGGCAAGCCCAAGTTAGAATTTGCAGGAGCAAGCAACCCCGTAGTGCTTATTCAGAATGACGAACTTATCTATATACGCGGCGATAATATTCCGATAGGTGGCTATCACCCAAAAAATAGCCATAAGAAATTTACCAAGCACTCATTTAACTTAGATGTGCCTACTACGCTCTATATGTTCTCCGATGGCTACCAAGACCAATTCGGCGGAGAAAGCAATAGCAAATTTGGCTCAAAAAGACTCAGAGAGATGCTATTTACCATCAGAAAAAAGCCCATCAAAGAGCAAAAAGAATTCTTAGAAGCCAATATAAATACGTGGCTCGGTGAGCCTCATCGCCAAATTGACGATATTCTTGTCTTAGGTGCAATCATAGATAGCAACAAAGTGAAATAAACAAATTGTTAAGGTTTATATTTTTGAACTAAAAATATAAAAATTTAGTTAAATTGGAGTAACTAATTGAAAACAAATGGCAAGAAAAGTTCTCGTACTGAATTCTGATTATCGAGCCTTAACGATTTGTAGCGTTTATAAGGCTTTTTTGTTGGTATTTCTGGACAAGGCTGAAGTAGTCGACCAAGCCCAAAATATGTTTTTGCGGAGCGTAAATCAGACCTTTCCTATGCCGTCAGTCATTCGCTTATTTGGCTACGTAAATATGCCCTATAAAAGTGTCATGCTCAATCGGCATAATGTTTTCAAACGAGATGGAAGCAAATGCGTCTATTGCAATTCGCGAGAAGACCTCACCATAGACCACGTAATGCCTCGCTCTCGTGGTGGAAAAACAAAATGGACAAATTTGGTAACTGCTTGCAAAAAATGTAATGCCCGCAAAGGCGACTTCACTCCCGAAGAAGCAAATATGAATTTGCCTTTTACGCCGTTCAAACCCTCTTTTGTCGTTTTTTTGCGCGACTTTTCAGGCATCGGTGATGATAGCTGGAAACCTTACTTGCAAAGCAAAAACGAAGTTGGCGAGGAGTATTAGTAAAGATTCTGCATTTTAGCTTTCCTTCATACTCTCCATAAACTCATGGCACATCTCAGCAGGATTGTCTGATTTCATGAAATTTTCACCTATCAGAAAACCCTGATAGCCATATTCTTGCAATATTTTAATGCTTTTTACCTCACTGATACCGCTTTCAGAAATTTTTACAAACTCTTTCGGGATATGCTCGGTCAAATCTTTGGAAATATTGATACTGACCTCAAAATTCTTCAAATTCCGATTATTCACCCCAACTATGTCTAAATGATAGTTCAGCGAGCGTTGTAACTCCTCTAAGTCATGTACTTCCATAAGCACCTCAAGCCCAAGCGAGTGGGCAAATTCAGCTAACTCATTGATTTGTTTCGGACTAAGCACCGCAGCAATTAACAAAACCACATCAGCTCCCATTGCCTTCGCTTCTATAATTTGGTACTCGTCAATGATGAAATCTTTGCGAAGAATAGGTACTGTCAAGTGCGGACGAGCCTTGAGCAAGTCTTCGGTAGTCCCTCCAAAAAAATCTGTATCAGTAAGTATGGAAATACCCGAAGCCCCTGCCTTAGCGTAGCCCTGAGTAACCTCCTCCACCCCTACCCTATCGTTTATTATGCCTTTGGAAGGCGATTTACGCTTAAATTCGGCAATAATACCTGTAGCAGATTGTTGCAAATTGCGTTTTAAAGAGTTTGTTTTTCTTTCAAAAAACTCATGCTTTTCTAACTTTTTGATGGGAAACTGCTCCTTGCGCTGCGCTACTTCTTTGTATTTTGATTGAATGATAGTATCTAAGATATTCATTTTAAAATGGTTAAAAACTAAAATTACTGTGTGGCAATAGATTTGTGCTAAATCCGATGCCTTTTTGCAAAAATGGTATTATAAATTTATGTGCACTTCTTGATTAGAGAAATTTTGAGTTGGGTTTCGGATTAGAGTTTTGCATAATCTTTACTTCAAACCGTATTTTTCCTCACGCTTTTTGAACGCAATTTCACCACCTTCTAAGATTTCACAAACGTGTTCTCTTATGCCTTGTTGATATAAGATACTTTCAATGCTTGTATCTTTTTTCATGGTATGTTCTAAAGCACCCGTTACGTACTCGAATTTAAACTTTTTATCTTGTGTTTTTTCATCAGTTTCAGGAAAAACTTCTTGGTGGGCTACAATTACCTGCTCGGCATCTGTGGCGATTACTAAGTTTGCATTATGTGTAACCATAATAATTTGCCTGTCGATCTTACGTCTCTTGATAAAGTCTATAAGAGACGTGTAAATAGTACGGTTATCCAAATTGTCTTCAGGTTGGTCTATTAGAATAGGATAATGGGCTTTCTCGATTGCCAAATAAAGTTTTAAAAGTACAATACCTTTTTTGCCTTGCGACATATTTTCAAGCCAATCATTTTCGTATTTGATTTTATAATCAACTTTAAAACGGTTTTCAAAAAGGCTTTCAATAGCGATTTTAGGTGTTTTTTCCTTTAAAAAATCTAAACTTGTTACTTCATTTGACAAAAGTAAATCAAATATATTTTGGGTATAATTGACATAATTTTCTTTGATGATTTTATTATTTTCATCAAAAGAATTATCAGTACTAAAAATTAGCCTATTTTTAGTACTGCTTTTGTTACTAAAGTTAGCTAAAAAATTACCTTCAAAACTATCATAATCAAATCCTAATTCACTATGAAGTTCGATAAGGTCTTTATTATCCCTATCCGCTTTAAAAATGACAAAATATTTCTCCTTCAAAAGAGTAATATAACTTTGGTACTCCTCAAATAGCTTTTGGAAATTGCCTTTAATTGCTTTTTTACAGGTTTCCAAAGAAGTTTTTTGCTCTTTAATAAGATTTTCCTGTTTTTGAATATTCGCGATTTTTTGTTCAAAATCACGAATAGTTTTTTCACAATCCTCAATTTTTTTGAAATTAGCAAATTTAACCTCAAAAGGTTTTAACTCTGTTTCTACTTCTAATTTTTGCTTTTCCAAATTTTCTTTTTCATTAGAAAATTTATTTTCGTTAATTTCAATTTGTTTAATATTTTCTTGAAACTTACTATTCAAGTCATTCAAAGACTTTTTAATAGGTTCTAAAAAATTATTTTCTGCTAAAGCGAAATTACTTTTTACTACTTGGTAGTTTTCATTAACTTTTCCTACAAAATTTTTCCAATCTATTTGCAATTTTTCTTCGTAGCTTTTCAAAGCCAAGATATTATTTTCACAAGTTTTTAAACCTTGTAAAGTAGAAGTTTTTTGGTTTTGTAAATCCTCAAAACGTTTATTTTCTTTAGTTGATGAAGAGGAATTGGTTTTTAAATTATCAATTTCGTTTTTGAAATATTTAATACTATTTTCAAAATCTTGTTGATTGCCCATTTCTGCCCGTTCTCGTTCTAAATTTTTGATAACATCTTGAATTTCAAATAAATCAATTAAGTTACTTTTAATTAAATGTTTAAATTCTTTACAATTTTCGTCATGTTGCTTTTTATTTTTATCATATCCTTCTTTTTCAGACAAAGATTTTTCAATTAGTTTTTGGTAAGGACTTTCTATTTCATTTTTATGATGGTTTTCTACCATCTCTGAAAGCCACTGTTGAGGAATAAACTCAATCAATGTATTATCAGGAGATTGCTGTCTGCCTTTTAAAGTGAATTTTTTACCATCTGCGAATTCTACTTCAAAATCTAAATTTTCAAATGAATATTTTTCTTTTATTTCTACTTTATCATTTTTACCTTTTTTTTCCTCACAAAGTCGTTTATCATCTTTTGAGAGTAAAGTTTTAGCAATGAAATGTAATAACAATGATTTGCCTGTAGATTTTCCACCAATAATGGCATTTAAGCCTGAATTAAGATGTATTGTTTCATTCATGAATCTACCCGCCTCATCAATAAAACGAACACTTTTGATGACATAATAAGGCTCTTTTATATTTGGGTGTTCTTCTTGTATACTTACTCTTTCAGGTTCAAAAATAATTTGGCGCAAGCCCTCAAAAGTAGGATTGGCTTTTATCCAACAGTATTTTTCAATAGGTTCTGAATTTCTATCTTTTAATTTACCTATTGGATATTTTGAATTATGGGCATCACTTCCCTTAACACAAGGCTTAGGCTTGCCAAACCATTCCTTAAATTGTTCTTTTGTAATTTTATCGTGCTTCCATAAAAAATACTCAATTTCTGATTTTGTTGATGAACCAAGTAAATCAGATTTATTTATAATTCCTAACTTGAAAAACACAGAAGGAATAATCCTATCTATTCCACCGTATTCATTATAAGGTAACCAAATAATAGCGTCGTTTCTCAAACCTACTTCCTCAAGTTTTGTAATAGTTTCAGAAAAATCTATAGTAATACCATCTGAATTTCTGTCTAAGTTACCCAATTGAGCCTTATTGCCTTTGTCGTCAAAGCATACTAAGGAATTTAACCAAGTTTTTGCTTCTTTTATACGATTAGGATTAAAGATTATGTGAAAGTTGAGCATTTCGCTTCCCGTAACTTTATCATTTCTGCTCAGTAAAGCATTATTCATTCTAAACTCAACAATAGGCAAAGTAGATTTGTGAAGAAAACTACAATGCTTACTAATTTTTTCATAACCCTCTAATGAAAAATAATCATTAATACCTATAACAGTTGCTTCTGAATCTGCAATATTTGCAATAAGTTCTTCAAATGTGCCTTTGAAATGTTTTGAAACGTCTGTATGCACGTGCAAATCCCATTTTGCCCATTCTGAGCCTTTAGGGTGGTTATTATAGTTGTTCATTTAGAAAAGAAATATAGTTTACATTCACTTACAAAAATACTACACATTTCCATAAAACAAAATCATTCTTCTATTACCTCAAAACCTTCTTTTATATCTAATTGGCTTTCATCTTTCACTAAGATAACTATCGATGTAATTTTAATGCACAACTTTGATAGGTAAGATAGGCGAGTACCCTTCTTTATCATCACACAAAAGTACCCTTATTTTCCTTAAAAGTAAAGCTATTCTGTCATTTTGTCATTGAAAACCTTTTGGCAATATAATTGTTAATTGAAAGAACGAATAAAAAAGAACAACATGGATAATATAGATAACGAAACAACAACAAACCAAGAGGAAACTCGTCCAGAAGAACTCAATAAGGATAATAAAACTATTGATGCACAAACAATAGAAGTGAATGCAGAAAGTAGCGGGGGAGATGTGGAAAAGTGGAAAAAAGAGTTTGCCGAAATGAAAGAAAAATACGTGCGTTTGTACGCTGATTTTGAGAATTTTAGACGTAGGACAGCCAAAGAAAAACTTGAGTTTATGACCTCTGCCAACGAAAATCTCATTCGAAACCTATTACCCGTTTTAGATGATTTCGAGAGGGCGCAGAAGAACTTTGGCACTCAGGACGTTGAAACAATGAAACAAGGTTTTGTGCTCATTCATGATAAACTTTTCAAGTCTTTGGAGCAAAAAGGGCTCAAACCAATGGCAGACGTAATTGGGGCAAACTTTAGTGCAGATTATCACGAGGCTATTACGCAAATACCTATGCCCGATATGCAGGGCAAAGTAGTTGACGAATTGGAGAAAGGCTATTTCTTAGGAGACAAAGTGTTGCGTTTTTCCAAAGTAGTAGTTGGGGCATAGCAAATAACAAAATTCCCAAATCTTTTGGATTTGGCTATCATTCAACAATTTAAAAATGGCAAAGAGAGACTATTACGAAGTATTAGGGGTAAATAGAAGTGCGGCGGAAGATGAGATAAAAAAGGCTTATCGTAAGTTAGCCATAAAGTATCACCCCGACAAAAATCAAGGAGATAAAGAAGCCGAAGAAAAATTCAAAGAGGCTGCCGAAGCATACGAAGTACTAAGTAATGCTGACAAAAAGGCAAGATATGACCGACATGGGCATCAGGGCTTAGAAGGGTACGGCAATGGCGGCGGCATGAATATGGATGATATTTTCTCTCAGTTTAGTGATATTTTTGGCGGCGGCGGCAGTCCTTTCGGAGATATGTTTGGCGGCGGCGGCAGGCAGCAGATGCGAAAAGGCACTAATCTTAGAATAAAGCTGAAACTTACCTTAGAAGAGGTGGCAGAAGGAGTAGAAAAAAAGATTAAAGTAAAGCGTTTTGTGGCGTGTGAGGGGTGCAAAGGAACGGGAGCAAAAAATGGCACTGCTTTCAAAACCTGCCCTACTTGCAATGGCACAGGGCAGATAAGGCGTGTGGTCAATACCATGCTTGGGCAAATGATGTCCGCTACCACTTGTCCTACCTGCAACGGTGCGGGCAAATCAGTAGCAGAGCGTTGCGACTCTGTCTGCGGCGGCAAAGACGGCATCAAGCAGCTCGAAGAGGTGATTTCTGTAAAAGTCCCCGCAGGCGTAGAAGAGGGAATGCAACTCTCTATGGGTGGCAAGGGTAATTTTCCCCCAGGTGGCGGTATAGCGGGCGATTTGCTCATTGCCATAGAGGAAGAAGAACATGAATCTCTGAAAAGAGAAGGCAAAAACGTACACTATGACCTCTATATCAATTTTGTAGATGCCGCACTCGGCACTGTCCTTGATGTGCCTACTATTGGCGGAAAAGCAAGAATCAATGTGGACGCTGGCACGCAAAGTGGGAAAATATTGCGACTCAAAGGCAAAGGAATTAAAGAGTTAAACGGTTACGGAATAGGCGACCAGCTTATCCACGTAAATATTTGGACTCCCAAGCAGCTTACAAAAGAGGAGAAATCACTCTTGGAAAAACTCAAAAGTTCACCTAATTTCAGCCCTAATCCCGAAAAATCTGAAAAGAGTTTTATGGAAAAAATGAAAGAATATTTCCAATAAAAGCCTCAAATACACATTAGCGTGCTGTCGGTTTCTCAAAACCGACAGTGGCTTCTGAAAAACCCAACTACCCAAGAAAGTTTTGAGAAACCCTCGCAAGTTCTGAGTATCTTGTAGCACTAATAAAGAGGAGAAAAAATCTTTTTTTAATTAAAAATTTGAAATTGACGTAACTATATACTACTTTTGCAACTCGTTTTTGAAAGGTACATTTTTAATACGTTTTAAAGTTCTAAATCCAATGAAAAAAGATATTCATCCTAAGTATAGAGAAGTAGTATTCTTAGATACGTCAATCAACGAAAAGTTCATCACTCGTTCTACAGTTGATACAAAAGATTCAATCACGCTCGAAGACGGCATTACTTATCCGCTCGTAAAGATAGAGGTTAGTGCTGCTTCCCACCCATTCTACACAGGTAGCAAAGCCAATTTGTTCGGTGTAGCGGGCAGAGTAGAAAGATTCAACAAAAAGTACAAGAAATAACAAAACAAAAAAGTCTGCTGTATTTTAAACTACGGCAGACTTTTTTTTATCTCCTAAAAGATGTAGCACTTCGTACAAAACTCGTCGAAATACATATTAAACTCATCTTCTTTTATGTCGGGCGTAGTGATGTCGTGTATCGTAGAAATTCCTCTTTTATAGCGAACCAAATTGGACAGAGGCGAATAGAATAACTGCATACCTCCTACTCCAGATAGCCTTGTAAGATGCTTATATTCTATGCTTTGGTCTTGTTTGTTAATCACGCCGTAAACCTCCAAAGATTTTTTCTTTTCTTTTAGCACTTCGGGAATACTCTCTAAAAAAATAGTAGTAGCGTTGATATCAAGCACACTTGCTACCACAGGAACTATAAGCATATCAGACCTAAGAATGCTATGATAAATTGGGGCATCGGTGATTCTGCCCGGTGGTAAGTCCATGAAAATCAGGTCGTATTTGCTTTTTGCTATAGTCAGCACTTTTTCAAAATTTTCGTCAGGATTTGGCTGATTCCAATTAAATGCAAATACATCATAAGATTTCGCATTGTTATTTTCCTGCATATATATTTGCTTTACCGAACGTTGCGGGTCAGAGTCAATCACCAAGAGTTTTTTATTGGTGCGATTATGCACTGCCGCAGAAGTGAGCATGAGTAACGTTGTTTTTCCCGAACCTCCTTTTAGTGTTACAAAAGATACAATTTTCGGATTCATTGCTTTATTTTCTTTAAATCTTATCCTGAAATTTTTACAATATTATGAAAAAATAGCCATTATCAATAATAAGCGAAGTAATTTTGTTGCGAATAAACTATACATACTTATATTTGCAAACTATACAAAAACAAATTTGATATGAAATATTATAGCACTAAACGGCAAACTTCTCCCGTAAATCTGAAGGAAGCGGTACTCAAAGGCTTACCCGCCGACAACGGATTGTTTATGCCTGAGCATATTCCTTCCCTGCCAAACTCTTTTTTTGAGAAAATAGAACAACTTAGCTTCCAAGAAATTGCCTGCGAAGTAGCTCATAATTTATTGGGGGAAGACATTGACAAAGATAAACTCCAAGAAATAGTTATAAGTGCTATTAACTTCCCCGCCCCTTTAGTTAGCCTGAGCGATACTACCTATATTTTGGAACTTTTTCATGGCAATACATTGGCGTTCAAGGACTTCGGAGCAAGGTTTATGGCGAAACTCATGGGCTACTTCGTAGAAGGAAATACTGCTGCTTTGGATATTTTAGTGGCTACTTCGGGCGACACAGGAAGTGCCGTAGCACATGGCTTTTTCAATGTCCCTAATATCCACGTAACAGTCTTATACCCAAAGGGTAAGGTAAGCAATTTTCAAGAAAAACAATTCACAACACTTGGCGGAAATATCACAGCATTGGAAATAGATGGCACTTTTGATGACTGCCAAGCCTTAGTAAAACAAGCATTTTTGGATAAAACACTCAACGAAAGCCTTAACCTTTCTTCTGCTAACTCTATTAATATTTCTCGCTTAATTCCTCAATCTTTCTACTATTTCGAGGCATACAAACAGCTAAAAGACAAGCAAAAACCTACAGTTTTTGTAGTCCCAAGCGGGAATTTTGGTAACTTAACAGCAGGGCTTTTAGCCAAAAAGATGGGCTTGCCTATCAGCCAGTTTGTAGCTGCTACAAATGCCAATGACATCATACCCAACTATTTACAGACAGGCTCCTATTCGCCCCGCCCCTCTATACAGACGATTTCGAATGCCATGGACGTAGGCAATCCAAGTAATTTTCAAAGAATGTTGGACTTGTTCGGAAAAGTAGAGGAGATGCGAAACCAAATCATAGGCTATGCCTTTGATGACGAGCAAACTGCCAAGGCGATGCGCACTGTCAAGGAAAAATACAATTACATCATAGACCCACATGGTGCTGTTGGTTATTTGGCGTTGGAAAAGTACATAAAAGAAGTAAACAAAGACATCAACGGTATTGTACTCGAAACGGCTCACCCTGTAAAGTTTGCAGAGGTAGTGAGTCCGCAAATAGGCGAAGAGGTAGCTATTCCAGAGCGTATGCGGTATTTATTGGAAAAACCTAAAATGAGTATCCCTCTTGGTACTGATTTTGAAGGTCTTAAGGATTTTTTATTGAAAAAATAAAATATGACAATCTCTTGCCTTATCGTAGAAGATGAGCCTTTGGCACGTAGTCTGTTAGAGCAGTACATCAAAAAAGTGCCTTATTTGGAGTTAGTTGCCTCCTGCTCAAGTCCGCTTGCTGCCATCGAAATATTGCGTGAGCAGCCCGTTAATTTGCTTTTTTCGGACATACAAATGCCTGAAATTACGGGGATTATGCTTTTAAAAATTTTGCCAAAGAAACCTTTTGTCATTTTTACAACTGCTTATTCTGAATATGCTTTGGACGGCTATGAACTTGATGTGGTAGATTATTTGCTAAAGCCTATTACCTTCGACAGGTTCTTAAAAGCCGTAGAAAAAGTTTACCAACGGCTATCACCAATAGTACAAAACATTCAAAATCAGATTCCAGAGGAAAAAATAAATCAGGACAAGCAAAATGAAACCTCACAAAACTTCATTTTTGTAAAAGATGGCACAAAGTTGGTAAAAATCAAACTTAGCGATATTTTGTACGTGGAAGGTCTGAAAGACTATGTAATGATTTATACACAGCAGCAAAGAATTGTTACCTTGCAGCGAATGAAGAATTTAGAGGCAGAATTACCTACTAATCAGTTTATTAGGATACATAACTCGTACATTGTTGCTTTGGAAGCAATAGACTCCATAGACAAGGAGAAGGTACAAATAGGAAAAGTATTTTTGCCTATCAGCGACACTTATCGCAAGTCTTTCAAGGAATTTATAGAGCAGAATAACATTAAACTGGAGTAGCAAGGATTTTTTTTAGCTACATAGCATAAATATTTTTAATAAATGATTGCAAAGCTGTAAATTTTAACTATTTTTAAACTCGTTTTAAGGTTTTGAGATTCATCTATACAATAAAACTATGGTAAACAAAGTAATTCTATTAGGAAATTTGGGCAAAGACCCTGTGGTAAGACGCTTAGAAAATGGTACGCCTGTAGCTACTTTTTCTTTGGCAACTTCCGAAAATTATAAGGACAAAGAAGGCAATAAGCAAACCAAAACAGAGTGGCATAACATTGTGCTTTGGAGAGGTTTAGCTGAAGTTGCTGAAAAATATTTGCGAAAAGGCGATAAGGTATATGTAGAGGGCAAACTTACTACTCGTAGCTACGAACAAGAGGGTGTTACTAAATACTTAACAGAGATAGTTGGGGAGAATATGACTATGCTTACCCCGAAAGGAACATCTGGAGGTGGCGGTGCTGGTATTCCTCCTCCTGTAGAAGAGCCGCCATATACAAAAGAAAAAATAAATACTCCCAATACGACTACTGGTGATGATGTACTCCCCGTCAATGAGCCAGATGATTTACCGTTTTAAATTTAAACCAAATTATTGTGGATAGTTATTGTTTTGTAATGACATTAGGAGGCGTACTTACTATGTCTCCTAACGAAATGTTAGTGGTACTGCCTATCGGTTTTGCCGTTATTGCTATTTTACTTGGTGCGTCTGCTTTTATGTCTGGCTCAGAGTTAGGCTTTTTCTCTCTCTCTCCTCAACAGTTGCTCAGGTGCCGTAGTAGTTCTTCGAAAGCAGAAAGAAGCATTGCTGCTCTCTTAGACAATCCTAATAGACTCTTGGCAACAATACTCATTATGAATAATTTAGTGAATGTGAGTATTGCAACTCTTTCCAATTACCTCATGCTTGGGGTCATAGATGAATCGCAAGGACAAGGTTTGGAAGTATTCATTCTCACAATGAGTGTTACCGCCCTTATTGTATTTTTTGGCGAGGTAATGCCAAAAGTTGCGGCGGGGCAGAATCCATTTGGAGTAGCGAAATTTGCTGCTGGTCCTATGAACTTTCTAAGTGCCATGCTTTTCCCATTTTCGTGGGTTTTAATGCAAATGGGCATATTAGTGGAAAAACTTATCAAGAAAAAGGGCTACAATGTTTCCGTAGATGAGCTACAGGAGGCATTAGAAATGACTACGAATAGCGATGAAACGACTTACGAAGAAAAAGAGATTTTAAAAGGAATTGTAAACTTTGGAACTATCTCTGCCAAGCAAATCATGCGCTCGCGCGTAGATATTAACGCCTTCGATGTACAAATAAAATTTTTGGAGTTATTAGCATCTATTAATAAATCTGGCTACTCTCGTGTACCTATTTATCGTGATAGTTTGGATAAAATAGAAGGAATATTATACATAAAAGAGGTTTTGCCATATTTAGATGAAGCAGATGATTTTGAATGGCAAAAACTTATCCGCAAAGATGTTTATTTCATTCCCGAAAATAAAAAAATAGACGACCTAATGCGCGATTTTCAACGCAAGCGGGTACACATGGCAGTAGTAGCCGATGAGTACGGCGGCACTTCAGGGCTTATTACATTGGAAGACATTATAGAGGAAATTATTGGAGATATCAATGATGAGTTTGACTCAAAAGACTTGGAATTTGACAGGGTCGACAATTTTAACTATACTTTCGAGGGAAGAACTTCTATCTATGATTTTTGTAGGATTCTGAACATTGACGTTTCTTATTTCCAAGAAATAAAGGGAGATAGCGAGTCGCTTGGGGGGTTGCTGTTAGAACTTTTTGGCAAACTGCCCAGAGTAGGTGAGAAGAAACGTTTCCGCAATTTTGTCTTTTCGGTTGTAGCGATGGATAAAAAACGCATCAAAACTGTAAAAATTACTTTGAAAGAAGCAAAAACAGACAAGGAAACCGATGTATAAATATCTGATTACGCTTTTATCTTTGTCTTTGCTAATCTCTTGTGCTGATGATGTAGCTTATACGCCTAAGCCCAAGGGATACCATTACATAGAGCTACCTACTGCCCAATATACTCCCCTACCCGATTCATTGCCCTATAGCTTTGAGTATTCTGCTTATGCCAAACTGTTGAATGACACTTCATTTTTGGCTGATAGGTATTGGTTAGAGATATATTATCCACAGTTTGATGCAAATATAGATGTGTCTTATAAGCCTATTCGCAGTCAAAAAGATTTTAGAGATTACGTAGATGATTGTTTCAAATTAGCCCAAAAGCACAATATTAAAGCCCAAGCTATCAACGAGATAGTGAGCAAAACGCCAAAAAATTACACAAGTGTTGTATATGAAATAGAGGGGGATGTTCCAAGTTATTTGCAGTTCTACGTTACCGACTCAGCCAAACATTTTTTGCGTACTTCGTTGTATTTTCCTACTTCTACCAAGGCAGATTCGCTTGCACCTATCATAGATTTTATAAAGAAAGATATGGAGAAAATGATGAGTACGATAGATTGGAATACGAGCAGGAAGTTTGACCTGAATCCAAAAAAATTTAAGAAAATAGGAAGAAATAAGATTGAGGAAGTGAGAAACTAAACCTCAATCTTACGTATAATATTTTTTAATCTAACTTAAGCACCGCCATAAATGCCTCTTGTGGTATTTCCACGTTCCCAATCTGACGCATACGCTTTTTGCCTTTTTTCTGCTTGTCCAATAGTTTTCGCTTACGAGAAATATCACCGCCGTAGCACTTCGCCAACACGTTTTTCCTTATCGCTCCTATGGATTCGCGGGCAATAATTTTTCCACCAATCGCCGCTTGGATAGCAATATCAAACTGCTGTCTTGGCACAAGTTCCTTCAGTTTTTCGCATAGCTTCCTTCCCCATTCATAAGCCTTATCTCTGTGAACAATCGCTGAAAGTGCATCTACCCTATCGCCGTTGAGCATAATATCCAATTTAACCATGTTGCTTTCTCTCATGCCTATCAGCTCATAATCAAGAGAGGCATACCCACGAGAAATGCTCTTAAGTTTATCAAAAAAGTCAAATACGATTTCAGAAAGTGGTACTTCAAAGATGAGTTCTACGCGGTCAGCCGTAATGTATGACTGGTTTTTTAGCAGTCCACGCTTGTCCATACATAGTTTCATAATCGCCCCTATATAGTCCGATTTGCTGATAATCTGCGTTTTTACGTAAGGTTCTTCTATATAATCTATGTAGCTTGGGTCAGGCATTTCAGAGGGTGCGCTCACCTTCACTACTTCCTTATTTGTAAGATGCACAAAAAACTGCACTGAAGGGACTGTAGTAATAACAGTCATGTTAAACTCTCTTTCAAGGCGTTCCTGCACTATTTCCATGTGCAACATTCCCAAGAAACCGCAACGGAAACCAAAGCCCAAAGCGGCAGAGGTTTCTGGCTCCCATACCAGCGATGCATCGTTGAGTTGTAGTTTTTCTATCGAACTCCTTAGCTCCTCAAAATCAGTAGTTTCTACAGGATAAATACCTGCAAAAACCATTGGTTTCACATCTTCGAAACCCACTATCGATTCTTTGCAAGGTCTATCTACATGGGTAATGGTATCGCCTACTTTTACTTCTTTGGCATTTTTGATGCCTGAAATAAGGTAGCCCACATCGCCGCAAGCAATCTGCATTTGCGGCACTTGCTCAAACTTAAGCGTGCCTACTTCGTCTGCATTATATACTTTATCTGTAGCGACAAACTTCACCTTATCGCCTTTCTTGATAGAGCCATTCCTGATACGGAAATATACCTCAATGCCTCTGTATGAGTTATATACGGAGTCAAAAATCAGTGCCTGCAAAGGGGCATCGGGGTCTCCTTTTGGGGCGGGAATACGCTCGATAATGGCATCTAATATCTCTTTGATGCCTATCCCTTCCTTGCCGCTTGCGGGAATTACATCCTCTCTTTTGCAACCAATGAGTTCTACTACTTGGTCTTTGACCTCTTCGGGCATTGCCCCTGGAAGGTCTATTTTGTTCATGACAGGGATAATCTCCAGATTCTGCCCAATAGCCATGTAAAGATTGGAGATTGTTTGAGCTTCTACGCCTTGGGCTGCGTCCACAAGGAGCAAAGCCCCTTCGCAAGCCGCAATAGAGCGAGAAACTTCATAAGCAAAATCGACATGACCTGGAGTGTCTATCAGGTTCAAGATATATTCCTCCCCCTTATAGATATAATTCATCTGGATAGCGTGGCTCTTGATGGTGATGCCCCTCTCTCTTTCTAAGTCCATGTTATCAAGCAGTTGGGCTTGCATATCACGCTTAGCAATGGTATTTGTATATTCTAATAGTCTATCGGCAAGGGTACTTTTGCCATGGTCTATGTGCGCTATGATACAAAAATTGCGTATGTTTTTCATTATAAATTTTTACTTGTTAAACCTTTCTATGGTTTCATACAGACCGCAAAAGTACAAAATAAATTGTAGAAAGGAAATGTTTGTTCAAACAATGTTTTGCTTTCACTTCACACCCTTGTAAAACCAGATTTTTAATGCTTCGGCACAAGCTAAATAGCATAAGACAATGAAGAAAATGGTTAGATAAAGTGTAAAAGGCAGAGGAACGAAGCCCAAAGAAGCCGCAAATGGGCTGATGGGCAGGAGTATCACAATGCCTACAGTGAGCAGTAGCATCAGGCTAAGTGGGCGACTTGGCTTGCTTTTTAGAAAGAATGAACGAGTACGCACCACGAAAACCACGCAAGTAGCTGAGGCGACTGATTCTACAAACCAACCTGTTTGAAAAAGACTTTCGTTTGCTTTAAAAACATAAATAAGTATTGCAAAACTCAAATAATCAAAAATAGAACTTAGCAAGCCAAAGTAAATCATAAACCTACGAATAAACTTCAAATCCCATTTGGCGGGCTGCCTAATTGCTTCCTCTTCGACATGGTCGGAAGAAATCATCATTTCTGGCATATCCGTAAGGAGATTTGTAAATAAAATTTGCTTGGGCAACAGTGGCAAAAATGGTAAAAACAAAGATGCGCCTGCTACGCTAAACATATTTCCAAAGTTGGCACTCGTTGCCATAAAAATATATTTCATCGTATTAGCAAACGTTTTTCGTCCTTCTTTTATGCCGTTGAGCAGCACATTCAAATTGCTTTCCAACAGCACCATATCAGCAGCATCCTTTGCGACATCGACCGCAGTATCCACCGAAATACCTACATCAGCGGCGTGCAGAGCAGACGCATCATTAATGCCATCGCCCATATAGCCAACTACAAATCCCGCTTTCTTAAGTGCTAATACAATATTTTCTTTCTGATTAGGTTCTATTTCTGCAAAAACATCAATATTGCCTACCTTGTAAAGCAGGGCTTCGTTAGAAAGATTGCGCATTTCTATACCTGTAAGTGTATTAATTCTTTCAAAACCAATAGTTTTCGCGACACTTTTTGCTACTAAAAGGTTATCCCCTGTTATCACTTTTAAGGAAACACCTAATTCTTTTAATGCTTTGATAGTAAGGTTTATGTCTTTTTTCGGAGGGTCAAAAAGGGTAATAAAGCCCAAGAAAATCATATTCTTCTCGTCTATATGTCTAATAGTAGCATCATTTACTTTTCTGTAGGCGATGCCCAAAGTGCGAAATCCTTGACTACTCCATTTTTCAAACTGCGCTTGAATAGCCGCTTTATGTGTGCCAAAATCCTCAATTTTCTCATCAATTTCTACCTGCGAACAGACTTCCAAAATATTGCTTAATGCACCTTTGGTAATCAAAATTGTTTCTTCAGCATTATTGACCAATACAGATAGGCGTTTTCTGATGAAATCATACGGAATTTCGTCTTTTTTGCTGTAAGTCGATATTTCTGGAAAAGTAAACTCACAAATTGCCTTGTCTATTGGGTTTTTGAAACCTTCTTGCAAAGAGGCATTTAGCGTTGCGTATTGCAGGACTTTGTCCGATTGCTTTTCGTTGATGTCTATAAATTGGCTTACTTTTACCTTTCCTTCGGTGAGTGTACCCGTTTTGTCGGAGCAAAGGACATTCATACTTCCAAAATCTTGAATGGCAGAAAGCCGCTTAACAATCACCTTTTTTTCAGCCATTCGCCCCGCACCTCTGGCAAGATTAACGCTAATAATGGCGGGAAGTAGCTGAGGAGTAAGCCCAATGGCAATAGCAAGAGAAAAAAGGAAAGCATCTACTATTGGTTCTTCTAAAACGACATTGAGGGCAAAAATGATAAGCACTAAGACAAAAGTAATTTCTGCCAATAAAAATCCGAAATGCTTTATTCCCTTTTCAAAATCTGTTTCAGGTGCAATAATAGTAAGATGTTTTGCAATATTTCCCAACTCTGTAGCCTTACCCGTATGCACTACCGCAGCCTTTCCGCTCCCACTTACGATGCTCGACCCCATAAATAAACTGTTAGTGCGTTTCGCCAAAGGCGTTTCGGCAGGGAGTACGCCCACAAATTTATCTACAGGGAAAGTTTCTCCTGTAAGTGTTGCCTCATTGACTATCAGGTTATTAGCCTCGATAACAAGGCAGTCCGCAGGCACTATATCTCCCGCACTTAGCCAAACCACATCTCCTACCACAATATTTTCTAAGGGAATGGCTGTTTTTTTTCCATCTCGACTGATGGTAGCGGTAACTTTGACCATCGAAAGTAGCTTTTGCATAGCATCAGAAGCCCCCTTTTCCTGCCAAAAGCCGAGCAAGCCACTTGCTAAAATAATAATCAAAATAATTATGGCATCGGTAGGCTGGCGTAGGAAAAACGACAAAATCGCCGCTGCAATGAGCATTAGAGAAATAGGACTTTTGAACTGCTTGAGCAATAAAGAAAAAGTAGTTTCTTGCTGTTTCTCCTTGATTTGATTTTTACCCAAAACCTTGAGCCGCTTTTGGGCTTCGCTGGTAGTGAGTCCACCTATATTGCTCTGAATTTGTGTAAAGAAGCCTTCGACTTTGCTATTCCAAAAAGCAGGCATCATTTGTTTGTTGTCGGAAATATTTGGCAAATTTTTCAAAATTGTAGCTTAAAAAACATTATTTTTTCTGTAAATATAGAAATAATTATCATTATTTAAATTATAGCGTGTGAGATTGATAGATGTACGAGCGCACCAACAAAATGATGATGTGTTAATTTGGGGAATTCGGGTGTAAGAAATAAAACCAAAGAAATTTTTAATACTTCTGCATAAGTTATGTTTTTGAATAAATTTGCTATCTTGCAACTGCTCCCAATTTATGACCAAATAAATTTTATCGCAATTTATTGCATAATAGCAATTTTCTTAATTTAAGACATGAAGCACACTATATTGTTTGTGTTATATTTTTGCTACTTATCTGGGTTTTTGTATGCCCAAAAAACTACCGTTTTAAATACTAAACAAACTTATTTCCCGCTTCAAAATGAACAAGTTTGGGCTTTTGAAGATGCTGAACACCAAATTAGTTTTGAGCAGATTCGGAAAATATCCGACCAAAAATTCTATGTCCCCAATCGATATTATACCAATTTTGGCATTACTTCCTCTGCTTTTTGGGTCAAATTTAAGGTATTAAACACAACTCAAGAAAAATCGTTCTTGCGATTAGTAAATCCCGTTTTGGATACTGCCGAGCTGTATGTAGTAGCCAATAATAAGCTCATTATGCAAAAAACAGTTTTGGCACGAAAACCTGAAATGGATGTGCCTAATTCGCCTTTTTTGTTGCCTTCGAGTCCTGATACGCTTACTTGTTATTTGCGGGCTTCTTCCCGCGTGCCGCTTTGGTTGCAAATGTATATTTTGCCCGAAGCCCACGCATCGAGTTTTGTTTTTTGGCAATCGGCTCTTGATATCCTATTTTTTGGCGGAATTTTGATTATGATTTTGTATAACCTGTTTTTGGGCATCACAACTCGTAATCTTTCTTACTTTTACTATGTTTCTTATTCCTTTTTTCTCGTTATCACTACGTTTTTTATCAAAGGCTATCCAGTGCCTCTGATGGGCAAATACGCCTTTCTGATTGATGATTACTTTGCGGTGTATGTATCTTTGGCAAGTATTTGTTTGGCACTTTTTACCCAAAATTTCCTACAACTCGGTACTCAATACCGAACAGGAAAAAAGCTTTTAGATATTTCGATTGGCTTACAGATTTTGGTCATTATTATTTTTTTGTTAGGCTTTGTCAATCTGAATGTGTTTTTGTACCAGATAGTCAATGTTTTTGGCAATATTTTGGTTGCATGGTCGGCGTTTTATCTCTACAAAAAGAAAGACTACAAACCTGCGTTGTTGTTTCTGATAGCTTTTTTGCTCTATCTTGTTTTGCTTAATGCCGTCAATTTGACTTTTGCCAATTTGTTACCCGCCACCATATTTACACTTTATTTTTTTCATATTGGTTCTACAGCCGAATTGGTCATATTTTCCGTTGCCTTAGGCGACAAAATCAATTTGTATCGCAAAGAAACCCTGAAAGCACAAGCCGAAAATCTTAAATTGATTCAAGAGCAAAATGTGGTTTTGGAGCAAAAGGTAGGCGAACGAACCTACGAACTGAACCAGACAAATGAGGAACTTAATACTACCTTGCATACGGTTGCCAAACAACGGGACGATATTGTTTCTTCTATCAATTATGCCTTGCGTATCCAAAACGCAATTATTCCAAAAGAATCCGAATTGCAAAAGCACTTAGATTGCTTTGTATTTTTCCGCCCTCGTGATATTGTTTCTGGTGATTTTTATTTTTTTGCCGACAAAGGAAATCAAAAAATTATTGCCGTTGCCGATTGCACAGGGCATGGCGTGTCGGGGGCTTTTATGACCATGATTGGAAACAACATTTTGAACCAAATAGTCCATGACCAAGAAATTTATGAACCTAATCAAATTCTAAATTTGATGCCTGCTTTATTGGAAAAAACACTTTCCCATTCCGAAGGGAAAGTTAAAGATGGCATGGACATTTCGATAGTAAGTTTGGAAAATCTCTCACCGTTGCCTGAATCTTCTCAGACAACTAAAATTACTTATGCAGGAGCTATGAACTCACTTTATTATGTTCAAAACCAAGAACTTATAGAGGTTAAAGCCAATAAAAAACCAATTGATACAAATTTTGATGAAAATTTTTCCTATCAAAAACATGAAATTTTGCTAAGTAAGAAAACCATGCTCTATCTGCTTTCTGATGGTTTTCAAGACCAATTTGGGGGAACAGAAAACCGTAAATTTATG
>REAZ01000053.1 GCA_004294445.1 Cytophagales bacterium | reverse complement strand
GTGGTTCTTGAATCTTGGAGACTCCAAGAGATGAAGAACCTTAAGGTAAAACCTGATCTTGGCGTCTTTGATGATCTTTTCAGCCTCTCTCAAGCCACTTTCATAAGCTCCACGAACTATGCCATACAATTTGGCAGTATGTTCTCCAGCGAAAAAAATCTTCTTGTCGATATCCTATGCCATAGTCTCTGAATCTTCCTTGCTTGCACCGACTCCAAGGTAAGAAAAAGACCCCAGGCTGTTTGGGTTTGAGTTCCACTTCGTTCTCAGCATCTTGCTTGGGTGTGGAATGTCGTCTCCGAACATGCCTTTTAGCGCTGCCATTATTTCAGCCATCACAACCTCGTCACTCTTGCTTTCGTCATCTCTGCAATCTTTTCCACTTGAGTAGGTGAGCAAAGCGTTGTTATTTTGATCTATTTGTCTCTAGTCGAAGAAGCTCATGTATTTTGTTTTGTATTTGGATTTGCCATCTATAAGGAATTGGCTTCCATCACCCCAGAATCTTCTAGCCGATTTTGGCCAAATCAGTACAAATTTGTTTAAGCAGCTCATAAATAACTTTGACATCGACTTTCTCATCTTTGAAGGTAAACGAGGAGCGAACTTGACGTTCCCGCTCTTCATGACGCCAAGAGGCAGGGTCACAACGACATAGTCTGCTTCTTGGTATTCGTCACCTGTGTAAACTCTTGTTTTTTCTCTGGAGTAGTCGATTGCAGTCACCCTTGTATTGTACTTGATATCAAGGCCTTTTTTCAGCATCTTTGGTAGTTTTTCATGGCCATTTATTACGTAAAATGTTATTTTATCCTCTGAATAACCCTCATCTTTCTGGAATTGAGAAGTCAAATTTTCCATATCCCCTTATTCGGCGGTAAAATCCGAGATTTGAAATTTGAAGCTACTGTCATTCGGGTCCATCTGATAAATTGAATCAAATAAACTCTTGAAGCTCTTGTCTGGAGTCCCAATCTTGTAGACTTCTTTAACTTTCTCACGGAATATTCTTTCTATTTCGGAAAAGTTAGGCTATGATCGGAAAACCTTTAGATTAGAATAGTCCATTTTTGTGTATTTGATTCCTGCCTTATTGGCAAGAGAGTAGATCGGATT